>NZ_JBFAUP010000004.1:0-428975 GCF_040679335.1 Streptomyces sp. NPDC052299
AGCTACGAGGTCGCCCCGGCCTCGCAGACCTTCCCCACCGGCACCTACCGCAACATCTCGGGGAACCTGGCCCTGTCCTACGGGCTGATCGCCGCGTCCCGCCAGGCCGACCTGCCCCTCTACCTCGGCTCCTACCCCATCACCCCGGCATCCGACATCCTGCACGAACTGTCCAAGCACAAGAACTTCGGCGTGCGCACGTTCCAGGCCGAGGACGAGATCGCGGGCATCGGGGCCGCGCTGGGCGCAGCTTTCGGCGGCTCCCTCGCGGTGACCACGACGTCCGGGCCGGGTGTGGCGCTGAAGTCGGAGACGATCGGGCTGGCGGTTTCGCTGGAACTGCCGCTGCTGATCGTGGACATTCAGCGGGGTGGTCCGTCGACCGGGCTGCCGACCAAGACCGAGCAGGCCGACCTGCTGCAGGCGATGTACGGGCGCAACGGTGAGGCCCCGGTGCCGATCGTGGCCCCGCGCACCCCGGCCGACTGCTTCGACGCCGCCCTGGACGCGGCCCGCATCGCCCTGACCTACCGCACCCCGGTCTTCCTGCTCTCCGACGGCTACCTCGCCAACGGCTCCGAACCCTGGCGCATCCCGGAGCTCGACCAGCTGCCCGACCTGCGCGTCCAGTTCGCGAACTCCCCGAACCACGAACTGGCCGACGGCACCGAAGTGTTCTGGCCCTACAAACGTGACCCGCAGACACTGGCCCGCCCGTGGGCGGTCCCGGGGACGCCGGGGCTGGAGCACCGTATCGGTGGTATCGAGAAGCAGGACGGCACCGGCAACATCTCCTACGACCCCGCCAACCACGACTTCATGGTCCGCACCCGCCAGGCCAAGGTCGACGGCATCCAGGTCCCCGACGTCGAGGTCGACGACCCGGCAGACGCCGACACACTGGTCCTGGGCTGGGGCTCGACCTACGGCCCCATCACGGCGGCGGTACGCCGCCTGCGCGCCTCGGGACGGAGTATTGCCCAGGCCCACCTGCGCCACATCAACCCGTTCCCGCGGAATCTGGGCGAGGTCCTGGCACGTTACGACAAGGTGGTCGTCCCCGAGATGAACCTCGGCCAGCTCGCCACCCTCATCCGCGCCACGTACCTGGTCGACGCACACAGCTACAACCAGGTCAACGGCATGCCGTTCAAGGCCGAGCAGCTCGCGGCAGCTCTTGAGGAGGCCATCGATGCCTGAGGTGAACGAACTGCTCCAGCTGGTGCCCAAGGCCGAGGCGAAGCAGTCCATGAAGGACTTCAAGTCGGACCAGGAGGTGCGCTGGTGCCCCGGCTGCGGTGACTACGCGGTCCTCGCCGCCGTGCAGGGCTTCATGCCCGACCTCGGTCTGGCCAAGGAGAACATCGTCTTCATCTCCGGCATCGGCTGCTCCTCCCGATTCCCGTACTACATGAACACCTACGGGATGCACTCCATCCACGGCCGCGCCCCCTCCATCGCCACCGGCCTGGCCACCTCCCGACGCGACCTCTCCGTCTGGGTCGTCACCGGCGACGGCGACGCACTCTCCATCGGCGGCAACCACCTCATCCACGCCCTGCGCCGCAACGTCAACCTCAAGATCCTCCTCTTCAACAACCGGATCTACGGCCTGACCAAAGGCCAGTACTCCCCCACCTCCGAACTCGGCAAGATCACCAAATCCACGCCGATGGGCTCACTCGACGCCCCGTTCAACCCGGTCTCCCTCGCCATCGGCGCGGAAGCATCCTTCGTCGCCCGGACCGTCGACTCCGACCGCAAACACCTCACCAGCGTGCTCCGCGCCGCCGCCGACCACCCCGGCACCGCACTCGTCGAGATCTACCAGAACTGCAACATCTTCAACGACGGCGCCTTCGAAGTCCTCAAGGACAAGGACCAGGCCCAAGAAGCGGTCATCCGCCTCGAACACGGCCAGCCCATCGTCTTCGGCACCGACGGCTCCAAGGGCGTCGTACGCGACCCCCTGACCGGCGACCTCCACGTCGTCGCCGTCACCGAGGACAACAAATCCCAGATCCTCATCCACGACGCCCACACCCCCAGCCCCACAACCGCCTTCGCACTCTCCCGGCTCGCCGACGCCGACACCCTCCACCACACCCCCATCGGAGTGCTGCGCAGCGTCCAGCGCCCGGTCTACGACACCACCATGGCCGAACAACTCGACACGGCCGTCGAACGCCACGGCAAGGGCGACCTCGCCGCACTCCTCGCCGGAAACGACAACTGGACGGTCGTCGGCTGACACCTTGGGCCGGAGCGCGCCGGATCTGCCCCTCACGGGCGGGGTCCGGCGCGCTTTTGCATGCCCTGACCAGCACACTTTCTTTTAGTTAGCGCATTCCGTAAGGTGGTGTAAGAACGAAGCGACCGAACGAGGAGAAACCCCCATGAGCATCGTCGTCACCGGAGCCACCGGAGCACTCGGCCGGCTCGTCGTGGAGCACCTGCTGACCACCGTCCCCGCCTCCGAGGTCGCCGCGGTGGTCCGCGACAAGGAGAAGGCCGCCGGTCTCGCCGCCCGGGGCGTGGAGCTGCGCATCGCCGACTACAGCCGCCCCGAGACCCTGGCGGACGCCTTCCGCCCCGGCGACCGGGTCCTCCTCATCTCCGGCAACGAGATCGGCAGCCGCATCCCCCAGCACGCCGCGGTCATCGACGCGGCCAAGGCGGCGGGCGTCGTCCAGCTCGCGTACACCGGGATACTCGGCGGGCCCGAGGCGGACTTCACGCTGGCCGACGAGCACCGGGCGACCGAGCAGCTGATCCTGGACTCCGGCCTCCCGTACACCTTCCTGCGCAACGGCTGGTACACGGAGAACCAGACCGAGAACCTGGCCCCGGTCCTGGCGCACGGCGCGGTCGTCGCCAGCGCGGGTGACGGACGCATCGCCTACGCCTCCCGCGACGACTACGCGGCCGCCGCCGCTGCCGTCCTGACCGGCGAGGGCCACCTGAACCGCGCGTACGAGCTCAGCGGCGACACCGCCCTGTCCTACGCCGACTACGCGGCCGAGGTCGCGAAGGCCACCGGCAAGGAGATCGTCCACAAGGACGTCCCGGCCGCCGTCCACCAGGAGATCCTGACCGGCGCCGGGCTGCCCGAGGGCTTCGCGGCAATCCTGGTCGACGTGGACCAGGCCGTCCGGCGCGGGAAGCTGGCCGGCACCAGCGGCGACCTGGCCCGCCTGACCGGCCGCCCGACGACGCCGGTGTCGGAGACCGTCGCCGCCGCGGTCGCCGCGCTCTGAGCCGCACCCCACCCGGTGTCATGACCGTCTGACGATACGGGTATGACACCGGGCGCGGGCGACGCTACCTTCATGTGGTTGACGGTCGTACGACCACCACCCACAAGGAGGGGCCCGTGGAAGGGACGAATGAGCAGCGGGCCGGACTCCTCTCCGGCTTCGCCGCGTACGGCATGTGGGGCCTCGTCCCGCTGTACTGGCCGCTGCTGAAGCCCGCCAGGGCGGTCGAGATCCTGGCCCACCGCATGGTGTGGTCGCTCGGTGTGGTGGCCGTCCTGCTGCTGGTCCTGCGCCGCTGGTCCTGGATCGGCCCGCTCCTGCGGCAGCCGCGCAAGCTGGGGATGCTCGGGATCGCGGCGACCACGATCACCGTCAACTGGGGCCTGTACATCTGGGCCGTGAACAGCGGCCACGTGGTCGAGGCGTCCCTCGGCTACTTCATCAACCCGCTGGTCACCATCGCCATGGGCGTCCTGCTCCT
The DNA here is from genome assembly GCF_040679335.1 of Streptomyces sp. NPDC052299. Taxonomy (NCBI): domain Bacteria; kingdom Bacillati; phylum Actinomycetota; class Actinomycetes; order Kitasatosporales; family Streptomycetaceae; genus Streptomyces; species Streptomyces sp. NPDC052299. The sequence continues at coordinate 3,739 of NZ_JBFAUP010000004.1, forward strand.
CGGCGAGCGGCTGCGCCCGGCGCAGTGGGCGGCGGTCGCCACCGGCGTCGCGGCGGTGCTCGTGCTGGCCATCGGTTACGGGAAGCCGCCGTGGATCTCGCTGATCCTGGCGTTCTCCTTCGCGACGTACGGCCTGGTCAAGAAGAAGGTCGACATGGGCGGCCTGGAATCGCTCACCGTCGAGACCGCCGTTCTCTTCCTGCCCGCGCTCGGCTATCTGATCTGGCTGGGCGCGCAGGGCACCTCGACCCTGACTTCCGAGGGCTTCGGCCACACCGCGCTCCTCGCCTCGACCGGGGTGGTCACGGCGGTGCCGCTGATCCTGTTCGGGGCCGCCGCGATCCGCATCCCGCTCTCGACCATCGGGCTGCTGCAGTACATGACCCCGATCGCCCAGTTCCTGCTGGGCGTCGCCTACTTCCACGAGGAGATGCCGCCGGAGCGGTGGGCCGGGTTCGCCCTGGTGTGGGCGGCGCTGGCCGTCCTCACCTGGGACGCGCTGCGGACCGCCCGGCGCAACCGGGCCCGGGCGCAGGCGGCCCGGTCGGCCGCGCCGGCCGCACCGGCGGGCGCGGAGCGGATCGAGGCATCACCCGGCGAAAGCGCGGGCGCCGGGACAGAATGCCGGTCATGACCCTTGAGTGGAAAGTCGTCATCGACGCCGCCGACCCGCACGCGCAGGCCGGCTTCTGGTCCCGGGCCCTCGGCTACGAGATCGAGGACAACAGCCCCCTGATCGAACGGCTCCTGGGAGCCGGGGCCGTGCCGGAGGCAGTCACCACCACGGCGCACGGCCGCCGCGCCTGGCTCGACCTGGCCGCTGTGCGGCATCCGGACGACCCGTACGACGAGGACAGCGGCGCCGGGCACGGACGCCGGCTGCTCTTCCAGCGCGTCGCCGAGCCGAAGACGGTGAAGAACCGCCTCCACCTCGACCTCCACGCGGGCCCGGAGCGCCGCGAGGCCGAGGTGGCGCGGGTGGTCGCGCTGGGCGCGAAGGTCGAACGCGAGGTCGAGGAGCCCGGGGGCCGGTGGACGGTGCTCACGGACCCGGAGGGCAACGAGTTCTGCGTGCAGTAGGGCCGGGCTGGGCGTCACCGCGGCTCGGGCGGCCGGGCACCGGAGGGCTCAGGCCGTCCGGTGCCGGGCCGCGCGCAGGCGCATGCCCCGGGCGCCGAGGGCGGCGAGCAGGAGCAGCACGACGCCCACGCTCGGGATGAGGACCGGAAACGTGATCGGCGCGTGCCCGCTCGCCACGTTCACCAGGTCCTCGGGGTCGCGCAGGACCTCGAAGCGGTCGCCGGGGCGGGTGGCCGGGCCGCACTCACCGAGGTTCTGGACCCAGAAGGTGTCCCCCCGCACTTCGAGCTTGCAGTTGTCGTTGTCGGAGCTGGTGTACGTGGAATGCGGACGGCGCACCTCGACGACCGTGGCCGTCACCCACTCGCCCCGCGCCTCCAGGACCGCGCTGCGGAACCCGTTCGGGGCCCCGACGGCGAGGACGACGCCGAGCACGAGCAACGCCGTGAAGCGCGCCCCCGAGTGGAGGCCGAGCGCACTCAGGACCACCACGGCGCCGACGCCGACCACCAGGCAGCCGACCTGGTAGTACGCGGGCGCGCTGTGCGCCACCTCGTACGCGACCCCGGCCCCCACCGCCGCGACTCCCGCGCCGAGCCCGATCACCGCCCCCACCACCCGCGGCCACCGAGGCGCCCGGAACGCCCCCCGCACCCGCTCGACGACCCCGGCCACCATCCCCGCCCCCGCCCCAGACGTCACCCGACTCGCCTACCCAGGAGCGGAGTTCACACACACCGTGGTTCCTCGGCGGCCCGTCACACCCGCCCCGGCAAGTTCATCCGCGCCAGTTCCGCCGGGTCCGCCTGGGCCGTGATCTCCGTGATGCGGTCGTCGGTGACCGTGAAGGTGAGGAGGGAGAGCGGGGTGCCGTCCGGGGTCCAGGAAAGGATCGCCGGGAGGCCGTTGGCGGTGGCCGGATGGCCGTGGGCCGCGGCGGCGGCCATGCGGGCCCGGGTGGCCACCTCCGTGGCGCCGAGGGTGACGAACGTGCCGTCCGGAGTGTGCGCGGTCAGCTTCACCTCGGGGTGCAGGACCTCCAGCAGCCGCTCGAAGTGGCCGTCCCGGGCCGCCGCCAGGAAAGCCTGGACCACCTCGCGCTGCCGCCGGTCCGGGCTCGCCGGCCGCTGCGCCCCCTGGACCTTCCTCCGCGCCCGGCTCGCCAGCATCTTCGTCGCGTCGGCCGACTTGCCCAGGATCGGGCCCACCTCCGCGAACGGCACCGCGAACACGTCGTGCAGCACGAAGGCGAGGCGTTCGTCCGGCCGCAGCGAGTCCAGCACCGTCAGCAGCGCGAGGCCCACGGAGTCCCCGATCGCCGCCACGTCCTCCGGCGCGGGGGCGTCGTCCAGGGTCACGGCGTACTCCGGCCCGTCGTCGTACGACACCTCCGGCCGCCTCCGGCCCGACCTCAGCACGTCGAGGCTGATCCGCCCCACCACCGTCGTCAGCCAGCCGCCCAGGTTGTCGATCGTGCCGGGCTCCTGGCGCGACAGCCGCAGCCACGCCTCCTGCACCACGTCCTCCGCGTCGGCGTGCGACCCGAGCATCCGGTACGCGACCGCCCTCAGCCGGTCGCGGTGCGACTCGAAAGCGTCGGCGAGCGTCATCTTGTTACCTCCGTGGCAGCGGCTCCGTCATAGGGGTGACGCACACCAGCGCCGCAAGGTAACCCTACGAAGGAGCTTTCCCCTCTCATGGAAAACCGCCTGAAGGACAAGAACGCCGCCAACCCCGACCTGTGGACCGCCGTCCGGCACCTCCACAAGGCCATTGCCGCCGGCGGCGTCGACCCTCAGCTGCTCGCCCTCGTCCATCTGCGCGTCAGCCAGATCAACGCCTGCTCGGCCTGCGCCTACGCCGCCGTGGCCGCCGGGAAGAAGGCCGGTGACACCGACGAGCGACTGCACAGCGTCGCGGCCTGGCGCGAGGCCCCCTTCTTCACCGACGCCGAACGCGCGGCCCTCGCCCTCGCGGAGGGCGCCACCCGGCTCCAGGACGGTGCGCCCGGCGTCACCGACGAGATCTGGGACGAGGCCAACGCCCACTTCACCGAGGCGGAGATCGGCGCCCTCAACCTGGAGATCGCCATGACCAACTTCTTCAACCGCATCAACCGCACGATCAAGGAGCCCGCCGGCAAGACCTGGGGCTGAGCGCGGGCCGCGCAGCCGTGTTCCGCCGCCACGTGCCGCCCGCGCACCGACCCGGGTGTGTGTCACCCGGGTCGATGCGTCGGCCGCCGCCCGCTCAGCGAAGCGCGACCGCGACACGTCTCGGGAAGAGACGGAAGGTTCCGCCCGTTCAACATCACCGAGTCTCTGTTCGCTTTTGCCCCCAGGTGATTCGCCATGCGCGCACAAGCGCGAAGGCTCGTCACGGCCTTCCTGGCCTTCGTTCTCCTCGTGATAGCGGCTGCCGCCCCGTCGTGGGCGGCGCCCCGGGACCAGCCGGCCGGGGCCGGGGCCGGCGTGGCCCGGGGCCGGCGTGGCCCGGGTCGAGGCCCGCACGGCCGAGGACCTGCCTGATCCGCCCAAGGCGATGACGCCGGCCGAGCGCCGCAAGCAGGTCGCCAAGGACAGGCACGAACTGTCGCCCATGATCACATTCCTGGCGCGAGCGAACTGGGGGGAATCCCCGTGACAGCATCACTGACGTGCAGGAAGACTCACTCTCTGGAAGCGGGATACGTCTACGCCTGGGAAACCGCGGAAGGTGTCACCGGACACGTTCTGATCGACCGGGATGAATCAGTCGCCCACCCCTGCACGCCGGAGGGAATAACCCTCGGCGACATGCTCCTCGACAAAAGAATCGGGAATGTGGAAAATCCCGACCCGGACCCGAAACTCCGCCGCGCTTTCCTGATCGCGGCATCGGTGATCTTCCAGGAAGGGGAGCGGCAGGGGCGACTGCCTGACGACGTCACGCGTACCTACTGGTAGGCGCCCACGTCACCACCCGAGAGGCCGAGCTCTCCCCGAGCCCGGCCTCTCGGCCTGCCACGAGGGGCGCGCAGTCGCGTCATTCCGTCCACAGCGGGCACGGGCGTCCCACCGGGGCGAAGACCACACCAAGCGTCGTACGCTCCGTGGCCTCCACCGGCACAGCCCCTCCCGCCGCGAACTCATGTGCGCTTGCCGTGTTCCGCCGCCATGTGCCGCTTGCGCAGCACCCGGGCGTCCGTCTCCCGGCTCCCGTCCCGCTCGCTCCGGGCGACGGCCTCCGCGAGGTCGAACTCCTGGCACGTACGGCACGGTTCGGGCTCCTCCGGGGCCGGGGCGCTCACGCGACCTCGCCCCGGCTGCGGGCGTTCTCCCTCGCGGTACGCGCGGCGAGCCGTTCGGCGGGGGTCGCGTCCCGGGTGTGCTCGGGCCGCACCTCCCACTCCGTGCCGCCCTTCGGCGACCGGAGCGTCCAGTAGGGGCCGGCGACTCCTCGGAACTCGCCCACGAGCGGCTGGTCCCACCGGCCGACGTCCACGACGATCGCCCCGATGGCCGGAACCTGTTCTTCTGCGGACATGGCAATCCCTCTCCGTAGTCGTTCCACTACCAAGCGGATTCAGCGTGACCTAGAGTGCGGATGTCCTCAACTTGCACGAACCGCACGGAGAGTTGGGCGCTGGGCCATGAATCGCAAGCAGTTGAACCCCGAGGATTCCCCGGTCGCAGCCTTCGGCGAGCGTCTTCGCAGGTTACGAGATGAGCGCGGCTGGACCCAGGACGAGCTGGGGGCGGTCATGGGGTATTCGGGGACCCACATTTCCGCCGCCGAAACTGGTCGTCGACCTCCAACTCCCCGTTTCGCGAACAGAGCTGACAGGGCGTTCGGCACCGGAGACATGTTCGAGCGCCAGGCCCGAGCGGCGCGAGACACGGCGCTCCTGGAGGGGTTCCCGGAGTACGTAGGACACGAGGCCCGGGCTGCCGAGATCCGGCTCTACGAAGTGGGCGTCATGCCCGGTCTGCTCCAGACCCCGGAGTACGCGACAGCCCTGGCAGAGGGCGCCGTGAAGCGGGGGGCGATCACGCCCGAACAAGCCCTCCAGCGAGTGGAGCTCGTTGCCGAGAGGCAGGCTTCCCTGCTGCGGCCGAACCCTCCGCTGGTCCTGGTGGTACTGGACGAGAGCTGCATCCGCCGCCCAGTCGGCGGGACCGACGTCATGAACGCACAGCTGGATCGCCTTCTCGAATTCGCGGAGCTGCCGAACACCGTCTTCCAGATCGCTCCATTCACCATGGGGGCCCGCCGCCCGTTCGACCTGCCGCTCTACATACTGACGATGCCTGATCGGTCACTGGTGTCCTATGCCGAGTCGGCGCAGCAGGGCCACCTGGAGCGGGAAAGCACGTTAGTGCTGCCGCTACTGACGGCCTACCATCAACTTCAGGCCGAGTCGGACTCTCAGTCGGCGTCCGTGGCCATGATCGAGCAGTTACGAAAGGGCACTCCGTGACGACCGAATCCCCCCGCTGGCACACCTCCTCGTACAGCAATAACGGCGGCGCCTGCGTCCAGGTCGCCACCAACCTGGCTCCGACCACCGGCACCGTCCCGGTCCGCGACTCCAAGAACCCGACCGGCCCTTCCCTCGGCCTCCACGCCGACGCATACGCGGCCTTCGTGACGGGCATCAAGGACGGCAGGTTCACTGCCATCTGATCCGCCCTACAAAGGGAAGCCCCGTGACGACCGAATCCCCCCGTTGGCACACCTCGTCGTACAGCGACAACGGCGGCGCCTGCGTCGCGGTCGCCACCAACCTCGCCGCCACCACCGGCACCGTCCCCGTCCGGGACTCCAAGTTCCCGGACGGGCCCGCCCTCGCCCCCCGCTCCGACGCGTTCACCGCCTTTGTGGCGGGCGTCAAGCGGTGCGGGTTCGGCCCCGCCTAGTCGCTCCCGGCCCCGACGACCCGGCGCAGCATGTCCAGGAACCGGACCCGTTCGTCGGGGCTCAGCGGGGCCAGGAGTTCCGCGTTGGCGCGGCCGCCCGCCGCCGTGCACTCCTCCAGGCGGCGGCGCCCCGCCTCCGTCACGCTCACCGCGTTCTTGCGGCGGTCCTTCGGGTCCGGGGCGCGGACGATCAGGGACTCCGCCTGAAGGTCGTTCAGGATGCCGACCAGGTCCTTCGGGTCGAGCGCCACCGCGCGGCCCAGGTCCGCCTGGGCGACGGGCTCCAGGTCCTCGACCGCCGCCAGCACCACGTGGTGCCACATCTTCATGCCGTGCGCGGCCAGCGCATCCGCCACCAGTGACCGGCCGCGCGCCGCCGCCCGGCCCAGGAGCCAGCTCGGGAGCGGGCGGATGCGGCTCGGGGCCGTCGTCGCCGCTGCCTTGTCTGCCATGCCCCGCATCGTATCCAGGAATCGTTGGACTTCCCCACGACTTTGAGCTTACCGTTGGGATTCCCAACGAATCCTGGTCGGTCGGAGGTCACCGCCATGCGGCGCATTCGGTACGAACACAGCGGCGGGCCCGAGGTGTTGTTCGAGGAGGACGCGCCCGTCCCCACGCCCGGCCCGGGCGAACTCCTCGTCAAGGTCGAGGCGGTCGGCGTCACCCTCCCCGTGGTGCGGAAGGTGCGCGAGAGCCGGGAGCCCATCCCGCTCGGCGGCGAGATCGCCGGTGAGGTGGTGGCGCGGGGGGACAGCGCGTGCGCGCACGCCGTCGGCGACCGGGTCACCGGCCTCTGCTTCGGGCACGGATACGCCGAATACGCCCTGCTCGACCAGGCCATGGCGTCCGCCGTCCCCGCCGGGGCCACGGCCCAGGACGCGGTCGCGCTCGTCCGCAGCGGCGTCGTCGCGCTGGGGGCGCTGGAGTCGGCGCGACCCGAGAAGGGCGAGTCGGTCCTCGTCACGGCCGCCGCAAGCGGCGTCGGGCACCTGGCCCTCCAGCTCGCCCGGCTCCGGGGCGCGTCCCGGGTCGTGGCGGCCGTGGGCGATCCGGTGAAGGCGGACTTCGTGCGGTCGCTGGGGGCCGACGAGGTGGTGACGTACACCGACGAGAGCTGGGGCGAACCCTGCGACATCGTGCTGGACGCGGTCGGCGGCGGCCTCCTCCCCCGGGCCGTCCGCGCAACCGCCCCCGGCGGCCGGCTCGTCGCCTACAGCTCGGGCGGCGGCACGATCGAGGCGTACGACCTCCTCGTCGGCGGCAAGTCGGTCATCGGCTTCCAGGTGGCGCGCATCGCCCGGACGCAGCCCGCGCGGTACGCCGCCTGGATCGCCGAGCTGTGGGCGCTGTACGCGGAGGGCGGCCTCCGCCCCGCCGTCCACGCGGCCCACCCGCTGGCGGACGCGGCCCTCGCCCACGCGGCGATCGAGAACCGGGCCAACCAGGGCAAGGTCGTCCTCACGGTCCCGTAGCCGCTCTACCCCACGCCCCCGCCCCGCCACAACTCCGCCGGGGGCTTCCGAATCCGGCGCCTACGCTTGCTGCCATGCCCATCCCACCCGCATATGCCCTCGTGGCCACCGACCTCGACGGCACCCTGCTGCGCGGCGACGACACCGTCAGCCCCCGCACCCGCGCCTCGCTCGCCCTGGCCCGCGCGGCGGGCGCCCGCCACCTCGTCGTCACCGGGCGGCCCGTACCGGGCGTGCGGGCGCTGCTGGACGGGCTCGGGTACGAGGGGCTGGCCGTCTGCGGGCAGGGCACGCAGGTGTACGACGCCGGGGCGCGGCGCACCGTGCGGGCCGTCACGCTCGACCGGGAGGCGGCCGGGACCGCGCTCGGGAAGATCGAGGCCCAGGTGGGGCAGGTCTTCGCCGCCGTCGACCAGAGCGGGGCCGAGGGGCGGACGCTCATCGAGCCCGGCTACCGGCTGCCCCACGCCACGCTGCCCGCGCAGCGCACCCGGCACCGGGACGAGCTGTGGGCCGAGCCCGTGATCAAGGTGCTCATCCGGCACCCCGAGCTGAGCGACGAGGCACTGACCGCCGAGGCCCGCGCGGTCGTCGGGGACCTCGCCACGGTCACGCACTCCGGGCCCGGGACCGTCGAGCTCCAGCCGTACGGCGTCGACAAGGGCGCCGGGATCGCGCTCGCCGCCGAGGAACTGGGCGTGGACCCGCGCACGGCGATCGCCTTCGGCGACATGCCCAACGACCTGCCGATGTTCCGCAGCTGCGGCTACGGCGTCGCCATGGGCAACGCCCACCCGGAGCTGCGCGCGGCGGCCGACGAGATCACGCTGTCCAACGAGGAGGACGGGATAGCGGTCGTCCTGGAGCGCGTCTTCGGCTGAGCCTCAGCCCTCCGGCGTCGCCCCCAGCGCCCGCAGCACGTGGTCCACCAGCTTTCCCACGTCCTCCGCGTCCTGCATCGGCTTGCGGAGCACATGGCGGTAGTACAGCGGGCCGTAGAGCATCTCCACCGCGAGGTCGAGGTCCGCGTCCGGCGGGATCTGGCCCCGGTCCTGGGCGCTGCGGAGGCGGCCGACCGCCTCCTGGAAGCGGGGGTCGATGAGCTGCGTGCGAACTGTTTCGGCCAGTTGGTCGTCGTGGTGGAGCTCCGAGAGGATGCCCGCGTAGGCCGGACCGAAGGGGGGCACGGCGAGGACGTTCACCGCGCCCGTGAGGTGGGTGCGCAGGTCCTTCGCGATGTCGCCGGTGTCCACGAACGGGGTCGCCGACACCAGCATCTCCGTGAAGGCTTCCAGGAGCACCGCGCTCTTCGACGGCCACCAGCGGTAGATCGTCTTCTTGCTCACGCCCGCCCGCGCCGCGATCGCCTCGACCGTGACCCGCCCGTAGCCCCGCTCCGTACAGAGGTCGAGAGCGGCTTGCAGGGTCGCCCTGCGTGAGCTCTCGCTCCTGCGCAGTGAGCTCGGCGATGTGTTCATTCGGTGAGCATAGGACTGTTTGAGCCAAACGTTATTGACAGTGAGTCGCTACAAGTCGAACAATGCTCTGGCGGAAACGGAACGTACCGTGTCGGCTCGTTCCTTTCGTTTTCGCGCCGTTCGTGCCGTTCGTGCCGCGACGAGCCGATCGGGGGACGGCTCGCCGGCCGACGGTGCGGGCGCATCCCGGTCAGGCTGTGATGTCCTTCGTGGTGAACCGGGCCCAGGCCGCAGAGCCGAACACCGCCACGTAGAGCGCCTGGAGTTCGAGGTTCTTCACCAGCTCGTCCCAGTAGACGGGCTCCCGCAGCAGGTCCGCGAAGGACAGCCAGTAGTGCGGGAAGAGGTAGGGGTGGACCCCGCTCAGCTGGGGGATGGTGTCCACGATCTGGACGGTGATCAGCACACCGACCGTCGCCGCCATGGCCGCGATGCCGCTGTTCGTGAGCGTCGAGACGAACAGTCCGAGCGCCGCGAAGCCGGTCAGGGACGCCGCCACGAAGACCGCGACGATCCCCGCCCGCACCAGGCCCTCGCCGAAGCCGATCGTCGTCCCCGAGATCGTCGTGACCTCGCCCACCGGGAACAGCAGCGCCCCCACCGCCAGCGCGGACGCGGCCACGACGAGCGTCGCGACCAGGCAGAAGCCGAGCGTCGCGGCGTACTTCGCGAGCAGCAGCCGCGTCCGGCCGGCCGGGGCGACCAGCAGATAGCGCAGGGTGCCCGCGTTGGCCTCGCCCGCGACCGAGTCGCCCGCGATGACGCCGACGGCCATGGGCAGGAAGACGGGGAGCGTCGCGGCGAGCGCGGCGAAGACCAGGAAGAGCCCGTTGTTGGTCACCTGGGACAGGAACGCGGGCCCCGCGCCCCCGCCGCCACCGGGCCCGGCCGAGGAGCCGTCGGCGGTCTCGATGCGCACGGCGATCCCGATCAGGACGGGAACGGCGGCCAGCACGCCGAGCAGCGCGAGGGTGCGCCAGCGGCGCAGGGTGGTGGCGAACTCGGAGCGGAGGATGCCGAAGGTCCAGAGGGGGTTGCGGACGGCGTCCGCGCGGACGGGCCCCTCGGCTCCCGCAGGGGCCGCCCCCGCTTCCGGCTCCCCGGCGGCCCCGGCCGCCCCCTCAGCCTGCGACATCGAATCCCTCTCCCGTCAGGGCCACGAACGCGTCCTCCAGCGAAGCCCGTTCCACGCCGAATGCGCGCACCCGGACGCCCGCCCGCACCAGCGCCGCGTTGAGATCGGCCGCGTCCACCGTGCCCGGCGGGGCGTCCGCGCGGACCCGGTCGCCGTCCACCGTGATGCCCGTGACGCCCTGCTCCTTCAGCACCCGCGCCGCGTCCGCCGGGTCCGGCGTGGTGACCGCCAGGCGGCCGCCCGTGGCCAGGCCCGCGACCGGGCCCTGGGTGAGCAGACGGCCCCGGGCCATCACCGCCGCGTGCGTGCACACCTGCTCGATCTCGTCCAGGAGATGCGAGGACAGGAAGACCGTCGTGCCGTCCGCCGCCAGTCCCCGGACCAGGGCGCGGATCTCGCGCATGCCCTGCGGGTCCAGGCCGTTGGTCGGCTCGTCCAGCACGAGGAGCCTGCGCGGCCTGAGCAGCGCGGCGGCGAGGCCGAGGCGCTGCTTCATGCCCAGCGAGTACGCGCGCGCCTTCCTCCCGGCCGCCGGGGCGAGCCCCACCCGTTCCAGCGCGTCCCCGACACGGGCGGCGCGGGTGCGCGGGTCGGCGGTGGGGTCGGCCCGGTCGAACCGCAGGAGGTTGTCCCGGCCGCTCAGGAACCCGTAGAGGGCGGGCCCCTCGATCAGCGCGCCGACCTCGGGGAGCACGGTGCGCGAGGCGTCCGGCATGGGGCGGCCGAGGACGGCCGCGGTGCCGGAGGTCGGGGCGATGAGGCCCATGAGCATCCGGATGGTGGTGGTCTTGCCGGAGCCGTTGGGCCCGAGGAAACCGAAGACGCTGCCGCCGGGGACGGTGAGGTCCAGGCCGTCCACGGCGAGCCGGCCGTCCCGGTAGCGCTTGGTCAGGCCGCGCGTCTCGATGACGGGTGCCGCCATGGTTTCGCTCCCCACTGGTCGTACGGTCGCGCCCGCCCCGCCGCGCGACACGCACGGCGGGGCGGGCGTAAGGAAGCGTCAGCCCGCGTTCGCGGCGGCGACCAGCGCGTCCTTGGTGACCGCGCCCACGTAGACGCGGCCGTCGTCCGTCATCAGCGCGTTGATCAGGCGGGTCTTGAAGACCGTGCCCGAGCCGAACTTCCCGCTGACCTTGTCGCCGAGCGCGTCCAGGAACTGCTGGGCCTCGGCCGGGACGTCCTTCGACGCCTCGGACGGCAGGGCCGCGCCGCCGGGGGTCCTGAACTCGGCGATGCTGTTCCAGCCCTTGCCGATGATCTTCGGGGCGCCGGCGCCCTCCGCGTCCTCGAACTTGCCGAGGTCGCCCCGCGCCTTCTCGTGGCCCTTCGCCTCGGCGTCGTCGGCCTCGGTGATCTTCGCGCCCTTGGGCGGGGTGAAGGCGAACGAGGAGGCGGCGGGCTTCCCGAAGTCGACGGAGGTGAATCCGGCGTCCACGACCGCCTTGCCGCCGCTGCTGGGCTGAAGCGTGAACTTCAGCGGCACGCCGTTCTCCGCGTCCACGGCGACGGTGATGGAGCCGACCGTGGAGCCCTTCTGCTCGGGCTTCAGGACCAGGCGGTACGCGTCGCGCCCGGCGACCCGCGCGGTGCCGTCGACCGTGACGGACGTGGTGCCGTCGGCGGCCTTCAGCGCCTCCTCGGCGAGCTCCTTCGGCGTGGTCGGGACGCCCTCGGGTGCGGCCTGGTCCTTGCCGTGGGGCGCCTCGCCCTTGCCCTCCGCGTGGTAGACGGCGTTGGAGCCGCTGTCGTAGGCCCAGACCTCGTCGCCGTTGTGGATGAGGCTGTACTCGGACGCCTTGTCCAGGACGGACAGGCGCTGCTTGTCGGGGCCGTCGGCGGCCACCCGGAGGGTGTGCGTGCCGGAGGCCAGCTCGGTGAGCTTGCTCTGCGGGTCGGCGCTCGACGTGTCCTTGCCGCCGTCGCCGCCCTCGGCCGCGCCGGACAGGAAGGAGCCGGCCAGGCCGCCCATGGACGGGATGCCCAGGTCGGTGCTGATCTTCACCGTGCCGGAGAACTGCTCGGTGTCCGACGCGGCGATCTTCTCGATGAGTTCCTGAGCGGTGATCTTCGGCAGATCGGGGTCGCCCGAGCTGGCGAGCGCCGGGACCAGGCCGATGGTCGCGGCCGCCACCCCCGCCACCGCTACGGGGACGATGTAGCGCGCGGCCTTGCGGCGGCCGGCGGGTCCCCGGGCGGCCGTGCCGTTGGTCTCCGCGCTGTCGTTCGGTGCCATGTGTGCCCTACCTCCGTGGTCGGCGGCTTCCGTCGGGATGCACTCGTCCACTCCGTGCCGCCATTCTCACCCGTTTTGGTCAGGAGTGGTTGTTCTCCATCTGACCAAATCGGGCGGCCCGAAGCGTCAGCCCCCGGGAGCAACCTCGCGTACCTCTTCGGTATGACGGCGGAGGGTCATTCCTCCGCCGTCCAGTAGGGGTTGGGCCCGGGTCGGTCACCCGGCGCGGTGGACCACCGCGTCGCACATCTCCTCCAGGGCGAGCTTCGCGTAGCACTCCGGCAGCGGCTTCAGCACGGCCCGCGCCTCCTGGGCGTACCGCACGGTGTCGCGGCGGGCCTGCGCCAGCGCCGGGTGGGCGCGCAGCAGGCGCAGCGCCTCCGCGAGCCGGTCCGGGTCACCGAGGTCGCCGTCGAGCAGTTCCACGAGGGCCAGGTCGTCCGGCTTGCCCTCCGCCGCGGCCTGCGCCCTGAGGTGGAGGACGGGGAGGGTCGGGATGCCCTCCAGGAGGTCCGTGCCGGGGGTCTTCCCGGACTCGTGGGAGTCCGACGCGATGTCCAGGACGTCGTCGGCGAGCTGGAAGGCCACGCCGAGCCGTTCACCGTACTGGGTGAGGATGTCCACCGCGGTGTCGTCGGCGCCGGACATCAGCGCGCCGAAGCGGCAGGCGACGGCGATCAGGGAGCCGGTCTTGCCACGCATCACTTCGAGGTAGTGGTCGACCGGGTCGCGGCCGTCGCGCGGGCCCGCGGTCTCCAGGATCTGGCCGGTGACCAGGCGCTCGAACGCCTCCGCCTGGATGCGGACGGCCTCCGGGCCGAGGTCGGCCAGGATGTGCGAGGCGCGCGCGAAGAGGAAGTCGCCGGTCAGCACCGCGACCGAGTTGCCCCAGCGGGAATTGGCGCTGTCCACACCGCGCCGCACGTCGGCCTCGTCCATGACGTCGTCGTGGTACAGCGTCGCGAGGTGGGTCAGCTCGACCACGACGGCCGCGGGCACCACGCCCGGCGCCTCGGCGTCGCCGAACTGGGCGGCGAGCATCGCGAGGAGCGGCCGGAACCGCTTGCCGCCCGCGCGTACCAGGTGCTGGGCGGCTTCCGTGATGAAGGGCACGTCGCTCTTGGTGGCATCGAGCAGGCCCGACTCGACAGCAGCCAAACCGGCCTGGACACCGGCCTCAAGAGCCTGGTCCCGCACGCTCAGTCCGAACGGCCCGACGACGGTCACGAGGGGATCTCCTGTCTGCTGACGATCACACGGAATGTCGATGTGTCGTTGTCACCACTCAAGTCAGCGTATCCGGTCCCCTTTGGATCACCGTGGGCGCCTTCCCGCCACCGCCGGTATGTTCGGGATCAGCTCATACGATCAGGAGTTGCCGCTTTGTCCCACACCGCAGCAGACACCGAACCTGCGCAGCCTCCCCCGGCCGACGACCACGCCTTCTTCGGCCAGCCCCGGGGTCTGATGACCCTGTCCGGGCTGGAGGTCTGGGAGCGGTTCTCGTTCCTCGGCATGCAGGCGATCCTGGTCCTCTACTTCGCGGACACGGTCGCCAACGGCGGCATGGGCATGGAGGCCGGAACGGCCGCCTCCGTCTCCGCCGCGTACGGCACGCTCGTCTATCTGGTCTCGGTGGCGGGCGGCTGGCTGGCCGACCGCATCCTGGGCTCGTACCGGGCGGTGCTGTACGGCGGCATCCTGATCGCCTGCGGGCACTACGCCATGGCGGTGCCCACCGACGCGATGACCTGGGTCGGCCTCGGCCTGATCAGCGCCGGTACGGGGCTGCTGAAGCCCAATGTGGCGACGATGGTCGGCAAGCTCTACCGCACCGACGACGAGCGCCGGGACGCGGGCTTCGCCCTCTATTACATGGGCATCAACATCGGCGCGTTCCTCGGCCCGCTGATCACCGGCTGGCTCGGTGACCACGCCAGCTGGCACTGGGGCTTCTCGGCGGCCGCCTTCGGCATGACGCTCGGTCTCATCCAGTACGTGGCGGGCCGCCGTCACCTGGCCGGGCGAAAGCACGCCGCCGAATACGCGCTGGCCCCCGGGCCCATGCGCCGGGCGGTCCTGCTCATCGTCGCCGGGGCGGTCGTGGTCGCGGTGGTCGCGACCGCGCTGGCCCTGGCGGGGTGGCTGACCATGGACCGGTTCGTGGACCTGCTCACCCTGATCTCGGTGATCGCGCCCGTCGTCTACTTCGTGGTGATGTTCCGCAGCCCCCGGGTCACCGCCGAGGAGCGCGGCAGGCTGCGCCCGTACGTGGTGCTGTTCCTGGCGTCCGTGGTGTTCAACTTCATCCTCTTCCAGGCGTACTCGACGATGATGCTGCTCGCGTCGACCAACGCCCGCACGGAGATCTTCGGCTTCCACTTCCCGGCGAGCTGGTACGCCTCCGCGCTCGGCGCCTTCGAGGTGCTGCTCGCCCCGGTGGTCGCGGCCGTCTGGGCGAAGATGGGGCCGCGCCAGCCGCACGCGTCCAACAAGATCGCGATCGGGGTGATCCTCGGCGGTCTCTCGTTCCTGCTGATGGTCCTGCCCACCTCCGGGCACACCGGCGACACGTACAAGATGGCCGCCTGGTGGATCGTCGGCTCCTATCTGCTGCTCGGGCTCGGCGACATCCTGCTGGAGACCTCCGGCATGTCGGCGACGACCAAGCTCGCGCCGAAGGCGTTCGCCAGCCAGACCATGGCCCTCTGGTTCCTCTCGCTGGCCCTCGCCAACGGCATCCAGGCCCAGATCGTGAAGCTGTACGGCGAGGTGTCCAACCCCGCCTACTTCGGTGTCAACGGCGCCGTGGCGGTGGTGGCCGGTGTGGCCGTCATCGCCGCCGCCCCCTGGCTCAGGCGCACGATGCACCCCGTCCACTGAGGTACGCCCATGCACATCCAGACCGCGTTCCCGTACGAGACGACCCGCGAGGACCTCTACATCCCGTTGGCGGACGGCACCCAGCTGTACGCCCGGATCTGGCGGCCGGTCACGGACGAACCCGTGCCCGCGCTGCTGGAATACCTGCCGTACCGGCTGAGCGACTGGACCGCCCCGCGCGACTGGCAGCGCCATCCCTGGTACGCCGGACACGGCTACGCCTCCGTCCGGGTGGACGTGCGCGGGCACGGCAACAGCGAGGGCATGCCGGGCGACGAGTACGACGCGACGGAGCTGGCCGACGGGGTCGCCGTCGTCCACTGGCTGGCCCAGCAGGAGTGGTGCTCCGGCCGGGTCGGCATGTTCGGCATCTCCTGGGGCGGCTTCAACTCGCTCCAGATCGCCGCGCTGGCCCCGGAGCCGCTGAAGGCGATCGTCACGGTCTGCTCGGCGGACGACCGCTACGACAACGACGTCCACTACATGGGCGGCTCGGTCCTCGGCGTGGACATGCACGCCTGGGCGGCGACCATGCTGGCCTTCGTCTGCCGCCCGCCCGACCCGGCGGACGTCGGCGACGACTGGCGGCAGATGTGGCTGGACCGGCTCGAAGCGGTGGACCCCTTCATCCACACCTGGCTCTCCCACCAGACCCGCGACGCCTACTGGAAGCACGGCAGCGTCTGCGAGGACTACTCCGCGATCAAGGCGAACGTCCTCGCGGTCGGCGGCTGGCACGACCCGTACCGGGACACCGTGCTCCGGCTGGTCGAGCACCTGGACCCGGCGAAGGTGCGCGGGATCATCGGCCCCTGGTCGCACCAGTACCCCGACCGGGGGCTGCCGCCCGGACCGGGCATCGGCTTCCTCCAGGAGACCCTGCGCTGGTGGGACCAGCACCTGAAGGACGAGGACACCGGGGTGATGGAGGAGCCGCTGCTGCGCTCCTGGATCAGCGAGTCGCACCGGCCCGCCACGGTGTACGAGACGCTGCCCGGCCGCTGGGTCGGGGAGACCAGCTGGCCCTCGGAGAACGTCACCCCGGTCGCGTACGCCCTCCAGGGCGGGCCGCAGATCGTCCACTCGCCCCAGCAGACCGGGCTGGACGCCGGACGCTTCTTCCCCTTCGGCAACGACGCCGACCTGCCGCCCGACCAGCGCGACGAGGACGCCAAGTCGCTCTGCTTCGAATTCCCGGTCACCGACGCGCCGATCGAGATCCTGGGCAGACCCCGGGTGAGCCTGCGCATCACGATGGACGTGCCGCGCGGCCAGGCCGTCGCCCGGCTCTGCGACGTCGCCCCCGACGGCTCCTCCACCCTCGTCACGCGCGGCGCGCTCAACCTCGCCGCCCGGGGCGGCCGGGACCGCACCGAGGACTGGACGCCCGGCGCCACCGAGGACGTCACCTTCGAGCTGAACGGCATCGGGCACACCTTCCCGCCCGGTCACCGCATCCGGCTGGCCGTCTCGTCCTCGTACTGGCCCTGGATCTGGCCGCAGGCGGGATCGGCGGGCTTCACCCTGGAGGCGGACGGCAGCCTCCTCGAACTCCCGGTGCGGCGGCACACCGAGGACCCGGCGATCCGCTTCGAGGAGCCCGAGCAGTCCGAGCCGCTGGGCGTGGTGTACCCGGAGACGCTGGACGCGCCGCGCCCCGAACGGCTCGTCGTCCGCGATGTGGCCAAGGGCGAGTGGCGGCTCGAGGTGGACCCGCGCTACGGCGGCACGCGGGTCTACCCGGACGGGCTGGAATTCACCGAGGACGCGGTGGAGAAGTACACCATCCAGGAGGGCGACCCGCTCTCCGCGCGGACCCGGTCCGACTGGACGATCCGGCTGCACCGTCCGGAGATGGCGTGGGACGTGCAGATCGACACCCGCTCCGAGATCACCGCCGACGCGGACGACTTCCACACCGTCAACGAGGTCGTCTGCACCGAGGGCGGCGAGGTCGTCTTCCACCGGACCTGGGAGAAGAGCATCCCGCGCACGTCCGGGTGACGTCGCATGTGAAGCGTACTTTCCGGGGCATTGGGGGAGAGTTGGGGCACTGCCCTCCGGCAGTGTCCCGACGTAACGTTGACCCCAAGCGACCCCGGAAAGCGAGGCAGCGAACGATGCCCGAGCTGAGCAGTCCGCTCGACGTGCCCGAGGGCGACCCCTTCGGCCCGCACAACCTGCCGCACGGCGTGTTCTCCGCCCCGACCGCCCGGGCGAGCGGCGCGTCGGCGTCCGCATCGGCGACCACGTCCTGGACGCCGGGGCCGCCGCCCTCGCGCTCGGCTCGCCGTACGCCCGGCTGCTGGCCCAGCCCGACCTGACGGCTCTGCTCGCGGCCGGGCGCACCGCCTGGCGCGATGTGCGCCGGGCACTGACCGCGTGGGTCACGGTCCCCGCCCACCGCACGGACATGGAGCCCCTGCTGCACCCGCTGGACGCGGTCACGCTGCACCTGCCCTACCAGGTCGCGGACTACGTCGACTTCTACGCGAGCGAGCACCACGCCACCAACGTGGGCCGGATCTTCCGGCCCGACGCGGACGCGCCGCTCACCCCCAACTGGAAGCACCTGCCGATCGGTTACCACGGCCGCGCCGGGACCGTCGTGGTCTCCGGCACCGACGTGGTCCGCCCCGCGGGCCAGCGCAAGGGCCCGGCCGACCCGGCGCCCGTCTTCGGCCCGTCCGTGAAGCTCGACATCGAGGCGGAGGTCGGCTTCGTCGTCGGCACCCCGTCCGAGCAGGGGAAGCCCGTCGCCCTCGCGGACTTCCGCGAGCACGTCTTCGGGCTCTCGCTGCTCAACGACTGGTCGGCGCGCGACATCCAGGCGTGGGAGTACGTCCCGCTCGGCCCGTTCCTCGGCAAGTCCTTCGCGACCTCCGTCTCCGCCTGGGTCACCCCGCTGGAGGCGCTGGACGCCGCCCGCACCGCGCCGCCCACCCGCGACCTCCCCCTCCTCCCCTACCTGGACGACGCGGACGAGGACGAGCCCGGCGGCTACGACCTGCGGATCTCCGTCGCGATCAACGGGCACGTCGTCGCGGAGCCGCCGTTCTCCACGATGTACTGGACGGCCGCCCAGCAGCTCGCCCAGATGACGGTCAACGGCGCCTCGCTGCGCACCGGAGACCTCTACGCCTCCGGCACCGTCAGCGGCGCGGAGCCGTCCCAGCGCGGCTGCCTCCTGGAGCTGACCTGGAACGGCCGCGATCCGCTGGAACTCCCCGAGGGCAAGCGCACGTTCCTGGAGGACGGGGACACGGTGACGATCACCGCCTGGGCACCGGGGCCGGACGGCACGCGGGTGGGCCTGGGCGAGGTCTCGGGGCGGGTCGTGCCGACGGCCTGACCCGGGCGGGGACGGCCGGGCGCGGTCCGCATGGCGGACCCGCAGGTGGCGGATCTTCCCCCGGCCGGCCGCGTCACCGCAGGTCACGGGCGTCCCGCCGGGGCCCGTTGATGGCGCAACACTGCGGCAACACCAACTCCCGTACCCCGTCGGTATGGTCCACCGCATGCCAGCCGAACGCACCCGCGAGCACACCGTGCCCGTCGCCGCCGCCCGCCGGCGCCGGCTGCGTGCGGACGGCGCCCGGCTCCTCGCCGACCTGCTGCGCCACCAGGTGCGCACGGGCGCGTTCCCCGGCGGTGTCCTGCCGTACGAGGACACCATCGGGCGCGACTACCGCGTCTCGCGGAACACCGTGCGCCAGGCCCTCGACCTGCTGCGCGGCGAGGGCGTGGTCGAGCGGCAGCCGGGCGTCGGCACGGTCGTCGTCGCCGAGAAGTACCCGCACGCGCTCGACCGGCTCCAGGGTCTGGCGGAGACCCTGCGCGAGCACGGCCGGGTCACCAACGAGGTCCGTACCGTCGGGCCCGTCCCCGCCCCGGCCCCGGTCGCCCGGCGGCTCGGGCTCGCCGAGCACACCGACGTGCTCTACATCGAGCGCCGCCGCCTGCTGAACGGGCTGCCGCTCTCCCTCGACCTCACCTACGTCCCGATGGACGTCGGCGCCGGGCTGCTCGGCGCCGACCTGGAGAACACCGACGTGTTCCGGCTGCTGGAGTCCCTGACCGGGCAGCGGCTGGGCGACGCCGACATCACCCTGGAGGCCGTCAACGCCGACGCGCACTCCGCCGCCGTCCTGGAGGTCCCGCGCGGGTCCGCCGTCCTGATGCTGGAGCGGCTGACCCGGCTCGCCGACGGCCGGCCCGTGGACCTGGAGTTCATCCGCTTCCGCGGCGACCGCATCAGCATGAACGGCGTGCTGCACCGGGCCTGTTGAGCCCTCTGCCGGTCCCCTTCGACACCCTCCCCTGGAGCCCCGCCATGCCTCTGGCGCCCCAGCGGGCCGACGTGCCCGTGACCATCGACGAGTCCAAGTGCATCGACGGATGCACCCTGTGCGTCGACATGTGCCCGCTCGACTCCCTGGCCATCCACCAGGACAGCGGCAAGGCGTACATGCACGTGGACGAGTGCTGGTACTGCGGCCCGTGCGCCGCCCGCTGCCCCACCGGGGCGGTCACCGTCAACATGCCCTACCTCCTGCGCTGAAAGGCCCCCGACCATGCGACGCACAGCACCCGGCGCCCTGGCCGGTGCCGCGCTGCTCCTCACGCTCACCACGGGCTGCGGCGGCGGGGCGAGCGCGGACGACAGCGGCACGGTCACGGTGACCGTCGGCTACCAGTCCCGGACCATCAACACCGTCACCGCCGGAACCCTGCTGCGGTCCCTCGGCTACTTCGAGGACGAGCTGCGCAGACGCGGCGAGCGGGACGGCGTCACGTACGAGGTGAAGTGGCAGGACTACGCCACCGGCGCCCCGATCACCGCCCAGATGACCGCCGGAAAGATCGACATCGGCTCGATGGGCGACTTCCCGCTGCTGATCAACGCGGCCCGGGGCGTCCAGCTGAAGCGCCCCACCCGGCTCGTCTCGGTCACCGGCTACAACCTGTCGGGCGGACTCAACACCGTGGTCACCGGGCCCGAATCCAAGCTCCGCACGCTCACGGACCTGCGCGGCAAGAAGGTCTCCACGAGCGTCGGATCGGCCGCCGACGGCACCCTCGTACGCGCCCTGCAGCGGGCCGGGCTCGACCCCGAGAAGGACATCCGCAAGCTCAACCAGCAGCCCGCCGTGGGGGCTTCGGCGCTCCAGGCGGGCAGCGCGGACGCGTTGTCGCAGTTCGTGGCCTGGCCGGGGCTGCTCGCCTTCCAGGGCCGGGCCAAGGCGCTGTACGACGGCGCCGAACTGAACCTGCCGACCTTCCACGGCGTCACCGTCCGCGAGGACTTCGCCGAGAAGCGGTCCGCCGTGGTGGAGGACTTCCTGCGCGCCCAGGGCCGGGCGACGGACTATCTCCACGAACACCCCGTCGCCGCCTCGGAGTCCGTCGCCAAGGCCACCGGGCTCCCGGCGGAGGTCGTCCACCTCTACAACGGCGCCCAGGGCATCGCCACCTTCGACACCACGCTGAAGCCCGCGCTCATCGCCGCCCTGAAGAAGGACGTCCCGGTGCTGGCCTCGGCGAAGCTCGTCGGCGACGTGGACGTGGACGCCTTCGTGGACGACCGGTACGTCAAGCGGGTGTACGGCTCCGGCTATGCGAAGGCCCTCGCCGCGGGGCCGCCCGCCCGGCGCGGCGGAGAGGTGTGGCCGAAGGGCAAGGACGCCACCACGGCCTTCGCCACCTCCGCCGAAGTGCTGCGGTACGTGGCCGCGCACCGGGACGCGGTCCGGGCGGCGTACGTCCCCGACACGAAGACCGGCACGCTGTGGTTCGCGGACCGCGCGGTGTGGGTCGCGGACGGCCGGGAACTGCGGCCCTACGTCACCGAGTCGGCGGCCCACGCCGATGTCGCGGCACACCCCGGCGCCCGGACCGTCTCCTACGCCGACGCGCTGGAACGCGCCGGGTCCGCGTCATGACCGGGCGCTGGTCCCCCGTGCGACGGGTGCTCTCACTGGTCGCGGCGGTCGGGCTGTGGCAGGCGCTGACCACGTACGACGTCAATCTGTGGCTGCGCTTCGAGCAGTTCCCGACGGTGACCGAGGTCGGCCGCGCGTTCGCGGACCGGGTCTCCGGCGACGCGTACTGGCAGGACCTGACCGACAGCCTGACCCGGATCGTTACCGGCTTCGCGCTGGCCGCCGTCCTCGGGGTCACCGTCGGCACGGCCGTCGCCCGCTCCCGCGTCGCCGCCGATCTGCTGGGCCCGGTCCTCGAAGTGCTGCGGCCCGTCCCGGCCATCGCGCTGGTCCCGGTCGCGATCCTGCTCTTCCCGAGCAACGAGCAGGGCATCGTCTTCATCACGTGCACGGCCGCGTTCTTCCCGGTCATGGTCTCCACCCGGCACGCGGTGCGGGCGCTGACCCCGGTGTGGGAGGAGGCCGTCCTGACCATGGGCGGCGGACGGCGGCGCGTGCTGTGGTCCGTGGTGCTGCCCGGCGCGCTCCCCGGCATCCTCGGCGGCCTGTCCGTCGGGATCGGGGTGTCGTGGATCTGCGTGATCTCCGCCGAGATGATCTCCGGCGAGTACGGGGTGGGCTACCGGACCTGGCAGGACTACACGGTCGTGGACTACCCCGGGGTCTTCGTCGGCATGGCCACCATCGGCCTGCTCGGCTGGCTCACCTCCACCGCGGTGGAGCTCCTGGGCCGCAGGCTGACCCGCTGGCTGCCGCGCGCGGAGGGCCGCCCGGCCGCCCCCGCGCGCCGCCGCCCGGCAGCGGCGGCGACCGTCGCCCCCTCGGTCCGCACGGCACGGGAACGGGTGCGCTCATGACGGTTGACACGACTTACGGGTTGCGGCTCGCGTTGCGCGGCGCCACGCTCGGCCGGGCCGGGGCGCCCGTCCTCGACGGCATCGACCTCGATGTCGTACCCGGCGAGATCCTGGCCGTCGTCGGCCCGTCCGGCTGCGGCAAGTCCACGCTGCTGCGGACCCTGGCCGGGCTGCTCCCCCCGCTCGACGGCGAGGTAACGGAGGACGGCGCGCCCGTCACCGGACCCCGCGCCGAACGGGCCCTCGTCTTCCAGGACGACGCGCTGCTGCCCTGGCGCACGGTCCGGGCCAACGTCGAACTGCCCCTGGCCATACGGGGTGTGGGGCGCGCCGAACGGCGGGCCCGGGCCGTGGAGTGGCTGGCCCGGGTCGGGCTCGCCGAGCACGCGGGAAAGCTGCCGCACCGGATCTCCGGCGGGCAGCGCCAGCGCGTGCAGCTGGCCCGGGCGCTCGCGGCGGGGCCCCGGGCGGTCCTGATGGACGAGCCCTTCGGGGCGCTGGACGCCCAGACCAGGGCCGGTATGCAGCAGCTCCTGGTCGACGTGCTCCGGGGCAGCGGCGCCACGGTGGTGTTCGTGACGCACGACGTGGACGAGGCGCTGTTCCTCGGCGACCGGGTGGCGCTGCTGCCGGGCGGCCGGGTGCTGCCGGTGCCGCGCCCGCGCGAACGGGCCGCGCACACCGACCCGGTGACGGTCGCGCTGCGCCGCGAGGTCCTGGAATCCCTCACCCCCCTCTCCTGAAAGGCACCCCCGTGCAGATCCCCGCCCTCGCGGACGCCGAGGAACTCTCCTGCGACGTGCTGGTGGTCGGCGGCGGTACGGCCGGCACGATGGCGGCCCTCACCGCCGCCGAGCACGGCGCCTCCGTCCTCCTCCTGGAGAAGGCGCACGTCCGCCACTCCGGCGCGCTCGCCATGGGCATGGACGGCGTGAACAACGCGGTGATCCCGGGCCGCGCCGAACCCGACGACTACGTCGCGGAGATCACCCGCGCCAACGACGGCATCGTGGACCAGTCGACCGTCCGCCAGACCGCGGTACGCGGCTTCGGCATGGTCCGGCGCCTGGAGTCGTACGGGGTGAAGTTCGAGAAGGACGAACACGGCGAGTACGCGGTCCGGCAGGTCCACCGCTCCGGCTCGTACGTCCTGCCGATGCCCGAGGGCAAGGACGTCAAGAAGGTCCTCTACCGGCAGCTGCGGCGGCGCGAGATGCGGGAGCGCATCCGCATCGAGAACCGGGTCATGCCGGTGCGGGTGCTCACCGGCGACGACGGCCGGGCGATCGGCGCGGCCGGCTTCAACACCCGCACCGGGCAGTTCGTCACGGTCCGCGCCGGCGCCGTCATCCTCGCGACGGGCGCCTGCGGCCGCCTCGGACTGCCGGCCTCCGGCTATCTCTACGGCACGTACGAGAACCCGACCAACGCGGGTGACGGCTATGCCATGGCGTACCACGCGGGCGCCGAGCTGACCGGCATCGAGTGCTTCCAGATCAATCCGCTGATCAAGGACTACAACGGCCCGGCCTGCGCGTACGTCGCCAATCCGTTCGGCGGCTACCAGGTCAACCGGCACGGCGAGCGGTTCGTGGACTCCGACTACTGGTCGGGGCAGATGATGGCGGAGTTCGCGGCGGAGGTCGCCTCCGACCGGGGTCCGGTCTACCTCAAGCTCAGCCATCTGCCGGAGGAGTCCGTCAGCGCCCTGGAAACGATCCTGCACTCCACGGAACGCCCGACGCGCGGCACGTTCCACGCGGGGCGCGGTCACGACTACCGCACCCATGACATCGAGATGCACATCTCCGAGATCGGCCTGTGTGGCGGCCACTCGGCGTCCGGCGTCCGCGTCGACGACCACGCCCGCACCACGGTGGACCGGCTCTACGCGGCCGGTGACCTGGCGTGCGTCCCGCACAACTACATGATCGGCGCCTTCGTCTTCGGTGACCTGGCGGGCGAGGACGCGGCCCGTTTCACGGCGTACGAGGGCGAGTTGCCCGCCGACCAGCTGCGGGCGGCGCACGAGTTGATCTACCGGCCGCTGCGGAATCCGGACGGGCCGCCGCAGCCCCAGGTCGAGTACAAGCTGCGCCGCTTCGTGAACGACTACGTGGCTCCGCCGAAGTCCGGGGCCCGGCTGTCGATCGCCCTGGAGTCCTTCGAGCGGATGCGGACGGACCTCGCGGAGATGGGCGCGAAGACCCCGCACGAGCTGATGCGGTGCGCGGAGGTGTCGTTCATCCGCGACTGCGCTGAGATGGCCGCGCGCTCCTCGCTCGCCCGCACGGAGTCCCGCTGGGGGCTCTACCACGAGCGGACGGACCATCCGGAGCGGGACGACGCGGACTGGTTCCACCACCTGGACCTGTACAAGTCGGCTTCCGGGACGATGGAGTTCACGGCGCGCCCGGTGGCTCCGTACCTGGTCCCGGTGGAGGGCTTCGCCCCGGCCGGGGGCCCGGTCCGGCGGATCGGCGCGGTCGAGCCCGTGGGGGTGGGGACGGCGGGGGCGCGGGAGGCGGCACCGGTGTCGGTGTCGGCGCGGGTCCCCGTGGCAGCGGCCGCCGAACCGGCCGTCTCCACCTCGCCGCGCATCCTGGAGCTCCTGGCCCTGAGCGAGGGCGAACCGGAGCTGGCGTCGCTCACCCCGTATCTGGACGACCCGGACCCCGCCGTCCGCCGGGCCGCCGTCGCCGCGCTCACCGAGTCCACCCCGCCGGGCGCGGGCCCCGCGCTGGCCACGGCCCTGGGCGACCCGTCCGCCGCCGTGCGCGCGGCCGTCGCGGCGTCCCTGCGCGAACTGGTCGAGGTCCTGCCGCCGTCCCCGGAGCTCCGCACCCCGCTGGTGGCCGCGCTCTCCTCGGCCGACGCGGTGGTCCGCGCCGCCGCGCTGGACACCCTGCGGGCGCTGCGACTGGGCGACGCGGAGCTGTACGCGGGCACGTTGGGCGACCCGGACCCCGGCGTCCGGGTGGAGACGGTGCGCGCGCTGGTCTCGGTGGACGCGGTGGAGGGCCTTTCCCGCGCGGCGGGCGACCCGGCCCGTGAGGTCCGCGTCGCCGTGGCGAAGGGCCTGGCCGCCGTCCGCTCCCCCGCCCCGGCCCCGCTCGCCCCGCTCCTGGACGACCCGGACGCACTGGTCCGCGCGGCGGCCCTGAGCGCGCTGGCGGAGACGGGCTGCCCGCCTGCGTACGCCGACCGCGCGGTGACCGCCCTGACGGACCCGGCCTGGCAGGTCCGCGCGGGGGCGGCGAGGGGGCTGACCTCGGCGGACCCGGCCCGTGCGGTGGGCCCGCTGGCCGGTGCGCTGGCGGACCCGAACGCGGACGTCCGCAAGGCGGCGGTGCTGGCGCTGCTGCGTCACGGGGGCGCCCCTGGGGCGCGGGAGGCACTGGCGGGGGCGGTGGCGGACCCGGACGCGGATGTGCGGGCTTACGCGGGGCGGGGGGTGGCGGTCAAGGGCGCGTGAGTCGTTCACACGTCCAGGGGAACCGCTTCCGGTTCCCGGCGGATACGCTGAAAGCTCCCGCGAGACTCCGTCCATGGGAGCACTGATGAGCATCGAACCCGAGGCCCCCGAGCCGCGGTGGGCGGTCCCGCCCGAGGGCGGCTGGACCGCCGATGACCTGGACACACTCCCGAATCTGCCTCCGCATACGGAGCTGATCGACGGCAGCCTTGTTTTCGTGAGTCCGCAGAGCCTGTTCCATTCTCGGGCGGTTGACTTCTTCAACTGGCAGTTGCAGTCGCTGGCGCCGCCCGACCTGGAGGTCGTGCGTGAGTTCACGATCGACATCGACCGCTACAACCGGCCCGAGCCCGACGTGATCGTGGTGGACGGCGAGATCGTCCAAGACCCGAGTCAGACCCGTTTCCCCGCCGAATCCGTCCAGCTGGCCATCGAGGTCGTGTCGCCGGAGTCGAGGTCGCGGGACCGGGAGACCAAGCCGGTGAAGTACGCCCGGGTGAAGATCCCGCACTTCTGGCGCGTGGAGAACCACGACGGCCGTGCCGTGGTCTATGTCTTCGAGCTGGAGCCCGCCACCGGCGCCTATACCTCCACCGGCATCTTCCACGACCGGATGAAGGTGTCCGTGCCCTTCCCGGTCGATCTGGACCTCACCGCGATCAGCCCGCGCCGCCGGACGGCGGACCCGCAGTAGGTCCGCCGCGCCGGGTCGCTCTCACTCGTACTCCGGGGGCTCCTCGTCCCAGCCGAACTCGGCGTCGTCGTGGGCGGACGACCGAGCGGAGGGGGCCGGGCCGGGGGCGGGCTTGGCGGCTGTGGCCGGGGCCGGGGCGGCCGGGGGTTCGCTGGGTGCCGGGGCGTCGGGCGTTTCGAGGCCCGCCAGGACCTCCAGCACCCCCTCCCCGTACGTCGCCAGCTTTTTCTCGCCGAGGCCGCTGATGCCGCCCAGCTCCCCCAGCGTCGCCGGGCGGATCGTGGCGATCTCACGGAGGGTGGCGTCGTGGAAGATCACGTAGGCCGGGAGGCCCAGTTCCTTGGCCTGGGCGGCCCGCCAGGCGCGCAGGGCCTCGAAGACGGGGACGGCCGTCTCGGGGAGGTCGGCGGCGGCCGCCGCCTTCGACTTGCGCTCGCCCCGGGCGGACGACGACGACCGGGAGGCCGTCGGCTTCTTCGGCTCCTTGCGGAGCTGAACCTCCCGCTCACGGCCCAGGACCGCGCCGCTCGTCTCCGTGAGGACCAGCGTGCCGTACTCGCCCTCGACGGCCAGCAGGCCCTGGGCCAGGAGCTGGCGGACCACTCCGCGCCACTCCGCCTCGCTCAGCTCCTCGCCGATGCCGAAGACCGACAGCTGGTCGTGGTCGAACTGGATGACCTTGGCCGTGCGGCGGCCGAGCAGGATGTCGATGATCTGGCCCGCGCCGAACTTCTGGCCGCGCTCCCGCTTCAGCCGCACCACCGTCGACAGCAGCTTCTGGGCGGACACCGTGCCGTCCCAGGTCTCCGGCGGGGTGAGGCAGGTGTCGCAGTTGCCGCAGCTCGCGGCCGTGGGCTCCTGGCCGAAGTACGTGAGGAGCTGGGCGCGGCGGCACTGGGCCGTCTCGCACAGGGCGAGCATCGAGTCCAGGTGCGAGGCGGCCCGGCGGCGGAAGGCCTCGTCGCCCTCGCCGCCCTGGATCAGCTTGCGCTGCTGGACGACGTCCTGGAGGCCGTACGCCATCCACGCCGTGGACGGGGCGCCGTCGCGGCCGGCCCGGCCGGTCTCCTGGTAGTAGCCCTCGACGGACTTCGGGAGGTCCAGGTGGGCGACGAAGCGGACGTCCGGCTTGTCGATGCCCATGCCGAAGGCGATCGTCGCGACGACGACCAGGCCCTCCTCGCGCAGGAAGCGGGACTGGTGCGCCGCACGCGTCCCGGCGTCGAGCCCCGCGTGGTACGGGACGGCCTCGATGTCGTTACGGCAGAGGAATTCGGCTGTCTTCTCCGTGGACGCGCGGGAGAGGCAGTAGACGATGCCCGCGTCCCCGGCGTGCTCCTCCTTGAGGAAGGCGAGCAGCTGCTTCTTCGGGTCCGCCTTGCCCACGATCCGGTACTGGATGTTGGGCCGGTCGAAGCTGGCCACGAAGTGCTTGGCGTCGGGCATGCCGAGCCGCTGGGTGATCTCCCGGTGCGTGGCGTCCGTCGCCGTGGCCGTCAGGGCGATGCGCGGCACGTCCGGCCAGCGCTCGCCCAGGACGGACAGGGCCAGATAGTCGGGGCGGAAGTCGTGACCCCACTGGGCGACGCAGTGCGCCTCGTCGATCGCGAAGACGGAGACCTCGCCCCGGGCCAGCAGCGCGAGCGTGGAGTCCAGCCGCAGCCGCTCCGGAGCCAGATACAGCAGGTCCAGCTCGCCCGCGATGAACTGGGCCTCCATCGAGCGCCGCTCATCGAAGTCCTGCGTGGAGTTGATGAAGCCGGCCCGCACGCCGAGCGCCCGCAACGCGTCGACCTGGTCCTGCATGAGGGCGATCAGCGGGGAGATCACGACGCCGGTGCCCCGGCGGACCAGGGCCGGGATCTGGTAGCAGAGGGACTTGCCGCCACCGGTGGGCATGAGCACGACGGCGTCCCCGCCGGCCACCACGTGGTCGACGATCGCCTCCTGCTCGCCGCGGAACGCCTCGTAACCGAAGACGCGGTGCAGGGTGCGCCGCGCCTCGCTCTCGGCCGTGGCGGCGGCGCCGCCCGTACTCACATCCGTGGTCATGCCCGTCACGCCCGTCCCGCTCATCGCTCTGTCCCCCGATACCGGTCCCGCTGCGTCCCAGCGCTCCCCTGCCACGATAGGCGCCGCCTGTGACAACGCCGGACGGGCTTGACTTCCCGAGGGAAGGCCAAGCCCGTCCGGCGTTGTCGTACAGCCGTTTCCGGCTACCTCACGAACGTCCCCGCCTGGCCCGCGAGGTCCAGGAAGTACTGCGGGGCCACACCCAGGACCACGGTCACGGCCACGCCGATCGCGATGGTGGTCATCGTCAGCGGGGACGGGACGGCGACCGTGGGGCCGTCCGCCTTCGGCTCGCTGAAGAACATCAGCACGATGACCCGGATGTAGAAGAACGCGGCGATCGCCGAGGAGATCACACCGACCACCACCAGGCCGCCCGCGCCGCCGTCCGCCGCCGCCTTGAACACCGCGAACTTCCCGGAGAAGCCGGAGGTCAGCGGGATGCCGGCGAAGGCCAGCAGGAACACCGCGAAGACCGCGGCGACCAGCGGCGAGCGACGGCCGAGCCCGGCCCACTTCGACAGGTGCGTCGCCTCGCCGCCCGCGTCCCGCACCAGGGTGACGACGGCGAACGCGCCGACCGTCACGAAGGAGTACGTGCCGAGGTAGAAGAGGACGGACGAGATGCCGTCGGGGGTGGCCGCGATCACACCGGCCAGGATGAACCCGGCGTGCGCGATCGAGGAGTAGGCCAGCAGCCGCTTGATGTCGGTCTGCGTGATCGCGACGACCGCGCCGCCCACCATCGTGACGATCGCGACGCCCCACATGACCGGCCGCAGGTCCCAGGTGAGCCCGGGCAGCACCACGTACAGCAGGCGCAGCAGCGCGCCGAACGCGGCCACCTTCGTGGCGGCGGCCATGAAGCCGGTGACCGGGGTCGGAGCGCCCTGGTAGACGTCCGGGGTCCACATGTGGAACGGGACGGCGCCGACCTTGAAGAGCAGACCGGTCAGGATCATCGCGCCGCCGATGAGCAGCAGCGCGTCGTTGCCCATGGTGTCGGCGAGCGCCGGGTCGATCTTCTGGATCGTGCCGTCGACCACGGTCGCGATCCGCGCGTACGAAACGGAGCCCGCGTAGCCGTAGAGGAGGGCGATCCCGAACAGCAGGAACGCCGAGGAGAACGCGCCGAGCAGGAAGTACTTCACGGCCGACTCCTGCGACATCAGCCGCTTGCGGCGGGCGACGGCGCACAGGAGGTACAGCGGGAGGGAGAAGACCTCCAGGGCCACGAACAGCGTCAGCAGGTCGTTGGCCGCCGGGAAGACCAGCATGCCGGCCACCGAGAAGAGGACGAGCGGGAAGACCTCGGTGGTGGTGAAACCGGCCTTGACCGCGGCCTTCTCGCTGTCGCTGCCGGGCACGGACGCGGCCTGCGCGGCGAAGGAGTCGACCCTGTTCCCGTGGGACTCGGGGTCGAGCCGCCGCTCGGCGAACGTGAAGACCGCGACCAGGGACGTCAGCAGGATGACGCCCTGGAGGAACAGCGCCGGTCCGTCGACCGCGATGGCGCCCATCGCGGCGATGTGCGCCTTGGTCGTCCCGTAACCGCCGGCCGCGAGGCCGACCACCGCGGCGAACGCGGCGACCAGCGCGACGACGGTCAGGAAGACCTGCGTGTGGTACCGGGCCCGGCGCGGCACGAACGCCTCGACCAGGACGCCGACGACGGCGACGCCGATCACGATCAGGACCGGGGTCAGCTGGGTGTACTCGATGACCGGGGCCGTGAACTTCTCGTCCGGTGCGGCGGTTGTCACCCCGCCCGCCGTCGTCCACAGGCTGTGGACAGCTGTTGCGCTCACTTGGCGGCCTCCACCTCGGGCTGGGGGTCCTTCTTCTGTACGTCCGACATGGTGTGCCGCACCGCCGGGTTGACGATGTCCGTCAGCGGCTTCGGGTAGACACCCAGGAAGAGCAGCAGCGCGATCAGCGGGACGACGACCACGAGCTCACGGGCCTTGAGGTCCGCCATGCCCTGCACCTCGGCCTTGACCGGGCCGGTCATGGTGCGCTGGTAGAGGACCAGCACGTAGATCGCGGCGAGCACGATGCCGGTGGTCGCGATGATGCCGACCGCCGGGTACGCGGCGAACGCGCCGACCAGGACCAGGAACTCGCTGACGAACGGAGCGAGCCCCGGCAGCGACAGCGTGGCCAGGCCGCCGATCAGGAAGGTGCCGGCCAGGACCGGGGCCACCTTCTGCACCCCGCCGTAGTCGGCGATGAGGCGCGAACCGCGGCGGCTGATCAGGAAGCCCGCCACCAGCATCAGCGCGGCCGTCGAGATGCCGTGGTTGACCATGTACAGCGTCGCGCCCGACTGGCCCTGGCTGGTCATCGCGAAGATGCCCAGGATGATGAAGCCGAAGTGCGAGATGGACGCGTAGGCGATCAGCCGCTTGATGTCGCGCTGGCCGACCGCGAGCAGCGCCCCGTACACGATGCTGATCAGCGCCAGGACCAGGATCACCGGCGTCGCCCACTTGCTGGCCTCCGGGAAGAGCTGGAGGCAGAAGCGGAGCATCGCGAACGTGCCGACCTTGTCGACCACGGCGGTGATCAGCACGGCGACCGGCGCGGTCGCCTCACCCATGGCGTTGGGCAGCCAGGTGTGCAGCGGCCACAGCGGGGCCTTCACCGCGAAGGCGAAGAAGAACCCGAGGAACAGCCACCGCTCCGTGCTGGTCGCCATCGAGAACGTGCCGTTGGCCCGGGCCTCGGCGATCTCGGAGAGCGAGAACGAGCCCGCGACCACGTACAGGCCGATGACCGCGGCCAGCATGATGAGGCCGCCGACCAGGTTGTAGAGGAGGAACTTCACGGCGGCGTACGACCGCTGGGCCGCCGCGTTCTCGTCGCTGCCGGTGTGCGCCCGGTCCCCGAAGCCGCCGATGAGGAAGTACATCGGGATGAGCATGGCTTCGAACAGGATGTAGAAGAGGAAGACGTCGGTGGCCTCGAAGGAGAGGATCACCATCGCTTCGACCATCAGGATCAGGGCGAAGAAGCCCTGGGTGGGGCGCCAGCGCGAGGAGTTCGTCTCCAGGGGGTCGGCGTCGTGCCAGCCGGCCAGGATGACGAACGGGATCAGCAGGGCGGTGAGCGCCATGAGCGCCACGCCGATGCCGTCGACGCCCAGTTCGTAGCGGACGCCGAAGTCCTTGATCCAGGCGTGCGATTCGGTGAGCTGGAAGCGGTCGCCGCCGGGCTCGAAGCGGGCGAGCGCGATGCCCGCCAGGACGAGCGTGGCCAGCGAGACGACCAGCGCCAGCCATTTGGCGGCGGTGCGCCGGGCGGCCGGGACGGCGGCCGTGGCCACCGCGCCGATCGCCGGGAGCGCCGCCGTCGCTGTCAGGAGGGGAAAGGACATGTGATCAGACCGCCCTCATCAGCAGGGTCGCGGCGATGAGAACCGCCGTACCGCCGAACATCGAGACCGCGTAGGAGCGGGCGTAGCCGTTCTGCAGCTTGCGCAGCCGGCCGGAGAGCCCGCCCATGGAAGCGGCCGTGCCGTTGACGACGCCGTCGACCAGGGTGTGGTCGACGTAGACCAGGGAGCGGGTCAGGTGCTCGCCGCCGCGGACCAGGACCACGTGGTTGAAGTCGTCCTGGAGGAGATCGCGGCGCGCGGCCCGGGTGAGCAGCGAGCCGCGCGGGGCGGCCACCGGCACCGGCTTGCGGCCGTACATCGCCCAGGCGATGGCGACCCCGATGACGAGCGCCACCATGGTGGCCGCGGTGACGGTGGACGCGCCGATCGGGGCGTCCCCGTGGTCGTGGCCGGTGACGGGCTCCAGCCAGTGCAGGAAGCGGTCGCCGATCGAGAAGAAGCCACCGGCGAAGACCGAGCCGAAGGCCAGCACGATCATCGGGATCGTCATGGACTTCGGGGACTCGTGCGGGTGGGGCTCCGCGTGCTCGCCGCGCGTCTCGGCGGCGGGCTCGACGTCCGGCGCGTCCGGGGACGGCGTCGCCGTGCGGCGCCAGCGCTCCTCGCCGAAGAACGTCATCAGCATCACGCGCGTCATGTAGAACGCGGTGATCGCGGCGCCGAGCAGGGCCACGGAGCCGAGGATCCAGCCCTCGGTGCCGCCCTTGGCGAACGCCGCCTCGATGATCTTGTCCTTGGAGAAGAAGCCGGAGAGGCCGGGGAAGCCGATGATCGCGAGGTAGCCGAGGCCGAAGGTGACGAAGGTGACCGGCATGTACTTCCGCAGGCCGCCGAACTTCCGCATGTCCACCTCGTCGTTCATGCCGTGCATGACCGAACCGGCGCCGAGGAAGAGCCCGGCCTTGAAGAAGCCGTGCGTCACCAGGTGCATGATCGCGAAGACGTAGCCGATGGGGCCGAGCCCGGCGGCCAGGATCATGTAGCCGATCTGCGACATCGTGGAGCCGGCGAGGGCCTTCTTGATGTCGTCCTTCGCGCAACCGACGATCGCACCGAACAGCAGCGTGACCGCGCCGACCACCACGACGACCATCTGGGCGTCCGGGGCGGCGTTGAAGATCGCACCGGAGCGGACGATCAGGTAGACGCCGGCGGTGACCATGGTCGCGGCGTGGATGAGGGCGGAGACCGGGGTCGGGCCCTCCATCGCGTCACCGAGCCAGGACTGAAGCGGCACCTGGGCGGACTTGCCGCAGGCGGCCAGCAGCAGCATCAGGCCGATCGCCGTCAGCTTGCCCTCGCTCGTCTCACCGGTCGCCTCCAGGACGGGTCCGTACGCGAACGTGCCGAAGGTGGTGAACATCAGCATGATCGCGATCGACAGGCCCATGTCGCCGACGCGGTTGACCAGGAACGCCTTCTTCGCGGCGGTCGCCGCGCTGGGCTTGTGCTGCCAGAAGCCGATGAGCAGGTACGAGGCGAGGCCGACGCCCTCCCAGCCGACGTACAGCAGCAGGTAGTTGTCGGCGATGACCAGGATCAGCATCGCCGCCAGGAACAGGTTCAGATAGCCGAAGAAGCGGCGCCGGCGCTCGTCGTGCTCCATGTAGCCGATCGAGTAGATGTGGATCAGTGTGCCCACACCGGTGATCAGCAGGACGAAGGTCATCGACAGCTGGTCGAGCTGGAAGGCCACGTCGGCCTGGAAGCCCTCGACCGGAATCCAGCTGAACAGCTTCTGGTGCAGCGCCCGGTCCTCGGCGCCCTTCCCCAGCATGTCGGTGAAGAGCACCACGGCCACGACGAACGAGGCTGCGGCGAGCAGGGTGCCGAGCCAGTGCCCGGCGCGGTCGAGGCGGCGGCCGCCGCACAGCAGCACCGCCGCTCCGAGCAGGGGCGCCGCGACGAGCAGCGCAATCAGGTTCTCCACAGTGCAAACGCCCCTTACAGCTTCATCAGGCTGGCGTCATCGACCGAGGCCGAGTGGCGGGAACGGAACAGCGACACGATGATCGCGAGCCCGACCACGACCTCCGCGGCGGCGACGACCATCGTGAAGAAGGCGATGATCTGGCCGTCGAGATTGCCGTGCATCCGGGAGAAGGTCACGAACGCGAGGTTGCAGGCGTTGAGCATCAGCTCGACGCACATGAACACCACGATCGCGTTCCGCCGGATCAGGACCCCGGCCGCGCCGATGGTGAACAGCAGGGCGGCGAGATAGAGGTAGTTGACCGGATTCACTTGGCGACCTCCTCTTCTTCGGTGTCCCGGCCCAGCCGCTCACCGGAGCGCTGCTCCAGTGCCTTGAGGCCGGCCAGTGATTCCTGGGACACGTCACGCATCTGGCCGCGCTTGCGCAGCGTGCTCATGACGGTCAGCTCGGACGGGGTGCCGTCGGGGAGCAGGCCCGCGATGTCCACCGCGTTGTGCCGGGCGTAGACGCCGGGGGCGGGCAGCGGCGGTACGTGGTTGCTCCGCACGCGGTCCTCGGACATCTCCCGCTGGGTCTTCGCCCGTTCGGTGCGCTCGCGGTGCGTGAGCACCATCGCGCCGACCGTCGCGGTGATCAGCAGGGCGCCGGTGATCTCGAAGGCGAAGACGTACTTGGTGAAGATGAGGCTGGCGAGCCCCTCCACGTTTCCGCCGTGCGCGGTGTTGGCGGTGCCCAGGCCGTTGAAGCTCTTCAGCGAGGCGTTGCCGATACCGGCGATCAGCAGGACGCCCAAGCCGATGCCGCATCCGGCGGCCAGCCAGCGCTGGCCCTTGATGGTCTCCTTCAGCGAGTCCGCCGCCGTGACGCCGACGAGCATGACCACGAAGAGGAACAGCATCATGATCGCGCCGGTGTAGACGACGATCTGGACGATGCCGAGGAAGTACGCGCCGTTGGCGAGGTAGAACACCGCGAGGATGATCATCGTCCCGGCGAGGCTCAGCGCGCTGTGCACGGCCTTCTTCATGAGCACGGTGGACAGGGCGCCGATCACGGCGACCGTGCCGAGCACCCAGAACTGGAACGCCTCGCCGGTCGAGGTCTGCGAGGCCGCTGCGGCCAGGCCGGTCATGCGTCCACCTCCTGCGAAGCGCCGTTGCTCTGTGCCTCGTCGGACGGCTTCTCGCCCTTGGACACGGCGATCTGACGCTCCGTACCCGGGGCGGCCTCGGTGACCAGGCCCCGGTAGTAGTCCTGCTCGTCCATGCCGGGGAAGATCGCGTGCGGGCTGTCGACCATGCCTTCCTCCAGGCCCGCGAGCAGCTCGTCCTTGGTGTAGATGAGGCTTTCGCGGGTGGTGTTGGCGAGCTCGAACTCGTTGGTCATCGTGAGCGCCCGGGTCGGGCACGCCTCGATGCACAGTCCGCAGAGGATGCAGCGCGCGTAGTTGATCTGGTAGACGCGGCCGTAGCGCTCACCCGGGGAGTAGCGCTCCTCTTCGGTGTTGTCCGCGCCCTCCACGTAGATCGCGTCGGCGGGACAGGCCCAGGCGCACAGCTCGCAGCCGACGCACTTCTCCAGCCCGTCCGGATGGCGGTTGAGCTGGTGGCGGCCGTGGAAGCGGGGCGCCGTCACCTTCGGCGTCTCCGGATACTGCTCGGTGAGCCGCTTCTTGAACATGGCCTTGAAGGTCACGCCGAAGCCGGCCACCGGGTTGTGGAACTTGTCCTCCGAGGACTGGGAGGACTGCGACGCCGTCGACCCCGTCAGGCCGGTGGATTTCGCCGGCCTCCTGGACCCCGGCGAATCAGGCAGTTCAGACACCGTCGGCCTCCTTTCCGTCACTCGGATTTCCGTCACTCTGAGTATCCACCCCGCCACTGACAACGAGCTCCCGCTCGCGTCGCGGCCTGCGCCGGGGCACGGGCGGCAGGGTCTGTCCGGGCAGCGGCGGCACCGGGAATCCGCCCGCCATCGGGTCGAACGCCGGCTCGGGCCCGGCCTGCTCGGCGGCGGCCTTCTCCTTCTTGTCGCGGAAGATGTCGGCGACGAAGGAGATCAGCAGCACCGCGATCACGGCACCGGCCACGTAGAGCAGGATCTTGGAGAAGTCGTAGCCCTCGTTGCGCAGCGCCCGTACGGTCGCGACCAGCATCAGCCAGACGACGGAGACCGGGATCAGGACCTTCCAGCCGAGCTTCATCAGCTGGTCGTAGCGGACGCGGGGCAGCGTGCCGCGCAGCCAGATGAAGAAGAACAGCAGCAGCTGGACCTTGAGGACGAACCAGAGCATCGGCCACCAGCCGTGGTTCGCGCCCTCCCAGAAGGTGCTGACCGGCCACGGGGCCCGCCAGCCGCCCAGGAACAGGGTGGTGGAGACGGCGGAGACGGTGACCATGTTGACGTACTCGGCCAGCATGAACATCGCGAACTTGATGGACGAGTACTCGGTGTTGAAGCCGCCGACCAGGTCGCCCTCGGACTCCGGCATGTCGAACGGGGCCCGGTTGGTCTCGCCGACCATCGTGACGATGTAGATGATGAAGGAGACCGGCAGCAGGATGATGAACCAGCGGTCCTGCTGCGCCTCCACGATCTTCGACGTCGACATCGACCCGGAGTAGAGGAACACCGAGGCGAACGCGGCGCCCATCGCGATCTCGTACGAGATCATCTGCGCGCAGGACCGGAGCCCGCCGAGCAGCGGGTACGTCGAGCCGGACGACCAGCCGGCCAGCACGATGCCGTAGATGCCGACCGAGGCGACCGCGAGGATGTACAGCATCGCGATCGGCAGGTCGGTGAGCTGCATCGCCGTACGGTGCCCGAAGATCGAGACCTCGTTGTCCGAGGGCCCGAAGGGGATCACCGCGATGGCCATGAACGCGGGGATCGCGGCGACGATCGGAGCGAGGACGTAGACGACCTTGTCCGCCCGCTTGACGATGACGTCTTCCTTCAGCATCAGCTTGACGCCGTCGGCGAGCGACTGGAGCATCCCCCAGGGGCCGTGCCGGTTGGGGCCGATGCGCAGCTGCATCCAGGCGACGACCTTGCGCTCCCACACGATGGAGAAGAGCACGGTCACCATCAGGAACGCGAAGCAGAAGACGGCCTTGACGACGACGAGCCACCAGGGGTCGTTGCCGAACATCGACAGGTCCTCGGCGGCGAGCACCGAACCGTGCGGTGCCGCGGCCAGTTGAGCGAAGGCGGTCACGCCCGCACCTCCGGTGTGACGTCGGGAGTACCGGCAGCGGCGGGGCCGATCCGGACCAGGCCGCCGGGGCGGGCCCCGGTCGTGGCCGGCACGCCCCGCCCGGCCGAGTTCAGCGGCACCCAGACCACGCGGTCCGGCATGTCGGTGACCCGGAGCGGGAGTTCGACGCTGCCGGCCGGGCCGGACACCGCCAGCAGGTCGCCGTCCTTGACCCCGGTCTCCGCGGCCGTGGCGGCCGACAGCCGGGCCACCGCCTCGTGCCGGGTCCCGGCGAGGGCGGTGTCGCCCTCCTGGAGGCGGCCCAGGTCGAGCAGCATGCGGTGGCCGGCGAGGATCGCCTCGCCGTCGCCGGGCCGGGGCAGCGGCTGCGCGGAGACCCGGGGGTCGTCCGCGTACCCGCCCTGCCAGCCGCCGAGGCGGTCCAGCTCGCGGCGGGCGGCCCGCAGGTCCGGCAGCGCGAAGTGCACGTCCATGGCGTCGGCCAGCATGTGCAGGACGCGGGCGTCGCCCGGGGCGAGGTTCCGCGTCATCTGGTCGGGCTTCAGCGCGGCCTCGAACATCCGCGCCCGGCCCTCCCAGTTGAGGAAGGTCCCGGACTTCTCGGCGACCGCGGCCACCGGGAACACCACGTCGGCGCGGTCGGTGACCTCGCTCGGCCGCAGCTCGAAGGAGACCAGGAAGCCGACCCGGTCCAGGGCCTCCAGGGCCCGCGCCGGGTCCGGCAGGTCCTCCGTCCCGACGCCGGCGACGACCAGCGCGCCCAGCTCACCGGTGGCCGCGGCCTCGATGATCTGGCCGGTGTCGCGGCCGAAGCGGGACGGGAGTTCGGCGACGCCCCACGCGGCGGCGACCTCGTCCCGGGCGCGCGGGTCGGTGGCCGGGCGGCCGCCGGGCAGCAGCGACGGGAGCGCGCCCGCCTCCACCGCGCCGCGTTCGCCCGCCCGGCGCGGAATCCACACCAGCCGGGCCCCGGTCGCGGTCGCGGCCCGGACCGCGGCGGTCAGCCCGCCGGGCACCCCGGCCAGCCGCTCGCCGACCACGATCAGGGCGCCCTCGGCGCGCAGGGCCTCGGCCGCGGCGGCGCCTTCGCCCTCCAGGCCGACGCCGCCCGCGATGGCGTCCAGCCACTCCGTCTCGGTGCCGGGCGCGGCGGGAAGCAGCGCGCCGCCCGCCTTCGCCAGGCCCCGGGTGGCGTGCGAGGCGACGGAGAAGGTGCGCTGGCCGTGCTTGCGGTGGGCCTTGCGCAGCCGCAGGAAGACCCCGGGGGCCTCCTCCTCCGACTCGAACCCGACCAGCAGCACGGTCGGCGCCTTCTCCAACGAGGTGTACGTGACACCGCTGCCGTCCAGGTCCTTCCCGCGTCCCGCGACGCGCGAGGCCAGGAAGTCGGCCTCCTCGTCGCTGTGGACCCGGGCCCGGAAGTCGATGTCGTTGGTGTCCAGGGCGATCCGCGCGAACTTGCTGTACGCGTACGCGTCCTCGACGGTCAGCCGGCCGCCGGTGAGGACGCCGGTCCGGCCGCGTGCGGCGGACAGGCCCTCGGCCGCGGCGGCCAGTGCCTCGGGCCAGCTCGCCGGCTCCAGCTCACCGGACTCGCCCCGGACGAGCGGGGTGGTGAGCCGGTCGCGCTGCTGGGCGTAGCGGAAGCCGAAGCGGCCCTTGTCGCAGAGCCATTCCTCGTTGACCTCGGGGTCGTTGGCCGCGAGGCGGCGCATGACCTTGCCGCGCCGGTGGTCGGTGCGGGTGGCGCAGCCGCCGGCGCAGTGCTCGCACACGGAGGGCGTCGACACCAGGTCGAAGGGGCGGGAGCGGAATCGGTACGCCGCCGAGGTCAGCGCCCCGACCGGGCAGATCTGGATGGTGTTCCCGGAGAAGTACGACTGGAACGGGTCGCCCTCGCCGGTGCCGACCTGCTGGAGCGCGCCGCGCTCGATCAGCTCGATCATCGGGTCGCCCGCGACCTGGTTGGAGAACCGGGTGCAGCGCGCGCAGAGCACGCAGCGCTCACGGTCCAGCAGCACCTGGGTGGAGATCGGCACGGGCTTCTCGTACGTCCGCTTCCTGCCGTCGAAGCGGGAGTCCGGGTCGCCGTGCGACATCGCCTGGTTCTGAAGCGGGCACTCGCCGCCCTTGTCGCAGACCGGGCAGTCCAGCGGGTGGTTGATGAGCAGCAGCTCCATCACACCGCGCTGCGCCTTGTCGGCCACGGGCGAGGTGATCTGCGACTTGACGACCATGCCGTCGGTGCAGGTGATGGTGCAGGACGCCATCGGCTTCCGCTGGCCCTCGACCTCGACGATGCACTGACGGCAGGCGCCGGCCGGGTCGAGGAGGGGGTGGTCGCAGAACCGGGGGATCTCGATGCCGAGGAGTTCGGCGGCGCGGATGACCAGGGTGCCCTTGGGCACGCTGATCTCGATGCCGTCGATGGTCAGCGTGACCAGGTCCTCGGGCGGGATCGCCGCTTCGCCGCCCCCGGAGGGCGCACTCGTGGTGACTGTCATGCGTTCACCCCCTGGTGAGCGTTCTTGTCGTCGGCCCAGAGGGTCGACTTGGCGGGATCGAAGGGGCAGCCCTTGCCGGTGATGTGCTGCTCGTACTCCTCGCGGAAGTACTTCAGCGAGGAGAAGATCGGCGAGGCGGCGCCGTCGCCGAGGGCGCAGAACGACTTGCCGTTGATGTTGTCGGCGATGTCGCCCAGCTTGTCGAGGTCGGACATCCGGCCCTTGCCGGCCTCGATGTCGCGGAGCAGCTGGACGAGCCAGTACGTGCCCTCGCGGCAGGGGGTGCACTTGCCGCAGGACTCGTGCGCGTAGAACTCGGTCCAGCGGGTGACGGCCCGCACCACGCAGGTCGTCTCGTCGAAGCACTGGAGCGCCTTGGTGCCGAGCATGGACCCGGCCGCGCCGACGCCCTCGTAGTCGAGGGGCACGTCGAGGTGTTCGTCGGTGAACATCGGTGTGGAGGAGCCGCCGGGGGTCCAGAACTTGAGGCGGTGGCCGGGGCGCATGCCGCCGCTCATGTCGAGGAGCTGGCGCAGCGTGATGCCGAGCGGCGCCTCGTACTGGCCGGGGCCCGCGACGTGGCCGCTGAGCGAGTAGAGCGTGAAGCCCGGGGACTTCTCGCTGCCCATCGACTTGAACCAGTCCTTGCCCTTGTTCAGGATCGCGGGAACCGAGGCGATGGACTCGACGTTGTTCACCACGGTGGGGCAGGCGTACAGACCGGCGACCGCGGGGAAGGGAGGCCGCAGCCGGGGCTGGCCGCGCCGCCCTTCGAGGGAGTCGAGCAGCGCGGTTTCCTCACCGCAGATGTACGCCCCGGCGCCCGCGTGCACCGTGAGTTCCAGGTCGAGCCCGGAGCCCATGATGTTGGTGCCGAGATAGCCCGCCTCGTACGCCTCTCGGACGGCCTCGTGCAGCCGTCGCAGCACGGGGACGACCTCACCGCGGAGGTAGATGAACGCGTGCGACGACCGGATCGCGTAACAGGCGATCACGATGCCCTCGATGAGGCTGTGCGGGTTGGCGAAGAGGAGCGGGATGTCCTTGCAGGTCCCCGGCTCCGACTCGTCGGCGTTGACCACGAGATAGTGCGGCTTGCCGTCGCCCTGCGGGATGAACTGCCACTTCATGCCGGTGGGGAAGCCGGCGCCGCCGCGGCCGCGCAGACCGGAGTCCTTGACGTACGCGATGAGGTCGTCCGGGGACATGGTGAGGGCCTTGCGCAGTCCCTCGTAGCCCTCGTGGCGGCGGTAGGTGTCCAGGGTCCAGGACTCCGGCTGGTCCCAGAAGGCGGACAGGACGGGCGCGAGCAGCTTCTCGGGGCTGGTCCCGTTCTGGTTGAGTTCGGTGGCCAACGTCATCACTCCCCCTCCTCGGCCGCGGGTCCTGCCGGGTGGTCCGGGTCGGATGCCGAGGTCTGCTGCGGCGCGTCATGGGAGCTGAGGTGCTCGGCGCCCTTCTGCGGCCGGTCGGTGGGCGCCTCGCCGCGCGGGCTCACCACGCGGGCCTGCGGTGCGGCCTCGCCCTTGGCCAGCTTGAGGCCGATGAGCGAGGCGTGGCCGGCGCCGCCGGTGGCCGCGACGGCGCCGGGGCGCTCGTCGGGGAAGCCGGCGAGGATGCGCGCCGTCTCCTTGTACGTGCACAGGGGCGCGCCGCGGGTGGGTTCGACGGTGCGGCCGGCGATGAGGTCGTCCACCAGCTGGGTGGCGCTCTCCGGCGTCTGGTTGTCGAAGAACTCCCAGTTGACCATCACGACGGGCGCGAAGTCGCAGGCGGCGTTGCACTCGATGTGTTCGAGGGTGACCTTGCCGTCCTCGGTCGTCTCGTCGTTGCCGACGCCGAGGTGCTCCTTGAGCCGGTCGAAGATCGCGTCGCCGCCCATCACCGCGCAGAGCGTGTTGGTGCAGACGCCGACCTGGTAGTCGCCGCTGGGCCTGCGCCGGTACATCGTGTAGAAGGTGGCGACCGCGGTGACCTCGGCGGTGGTGAGGTCGAGCATCTCGGCGCAGAAGGCCATGCCCGTACGCGAGACGTATCCCTCCTCGGACTGCACGAGGTGCAGCAGCGGCAGCAGTGCGGAGCGGCTGCCGGGGTAGCGGGCGATCACCTCCTTCGCATCCGCTTCGAGCCTGGCGCGCACCTCGGCCGGGTAGGCGGGGGCGGGGAGCTGCGGCATCCCCAGACTGACTTCCTGACGTGCTTCGGTCACCGGTCGACGCCTCCCATCACGGGGTCGATGGATGCGACGGCGACGATGACGTCGGCGACCTGGCCGCCCTCGCACATCGCCGCCATGGCCTGGAGGTTGGTGAAGGACGGGTCGCGGAAGTGGACCCGGTAGGGTCGGGTCCCGCCGTCCGAGACGACGTGCACGCCGAGTTCGCCCTTGGGCGACTCGACGGCGGTGTACGCCTGTCCGACGGGGACCCGGAAGCCCTCGGTCACCAGCTTGAAGTGGTGGATCAGGGCCTCCATGGAGGTGCCCATGATCTTCTTGATGTGGTCCAGCGAGTTGCCCAGGCCGTCCGGGCCGAGCGCGAGCTGCGCGGGCCAGGCGATCTTCTTGTCGGCGACCATGACCGGTCCGGGTTCGAGCCGGTCGATGCACTGCTCGATGATCCGCAGCGACTGGCGCATCTCCTCCAGCCGGATGAGGAAGCGCCCGTAGGCGTCGCAGCTGTCGGCGGTGGGGACCTCGAAGTCGTAGGTCTCGTAGCCGCAGTACGGGTCGGTCTTGCGCAGGTCGTGCGGGAGGCCCGCCGAGCGCAGGATCGGTCCGGTGGCGCCGAGGGCCATGCAGCCGGTGAGGTCGAGGTAGCCGACGTCCTGCATGCGGGCCTTGAAGATGGGGTTGCCGGTGGCGAGCGCGTCGTACTCCGGCAGGTTCTTCTTCATGGTCTTCACGAACTCGCGCAGCTGGTCGACCGCGCCCGGGGGCAGGTCCTGGGCGAGGCCGCCGGGGCGGATGAACGCGTGGTTCATGCGGAGCCCGGTGATCAGCTCGAAGAGGTCGAGCACCAGCTCCCGGTCGCGGAAGCCGTAGATCATGATCGTGGTGGCGCCGAGCTCCATGCCGCCGGTGGCGATGCACACCAGGTGCGAGGAGAGCCGGTTGAGCTCCATCAGGAGCACGCGCAGGACGCTGGCCCGGTCGGGGATCTGGTCCTCGATGCCGAGCAGCTTCTCGACGCCCAGGCAGTAGGCCGTCTCGTTGAAGAACGGCGTGAGGTAGTCCATGCGCGTGACGAAGGTGGTGCCCTGCGTCCAGCTGCGGAATTCGAGGTTCTTCTCGATGCCGGTGTGGAGGTAGCCGATGCCGCAGCGGGCCTCGGTGACGGTCTCGCCGTCGATCTCCAGGATGAGCCGGAGCACGCCGTGCGTGGACGGGTGCTGCGGGCCCATGTTGACGATGATGCGCTCGTCGTCGGAGGCGGCGGCGTTCTCGACGATCTCGTCCCAGTCGCCGCCGGTGACTGTATATACAGTCCCCTCGGTCGTGGCGCGGGGCGTTGCGTGGGGAGTGGTCATCAGGAGTACGACCTCCGCTGGTCCGGAGCCGGGATCTGGGCGCCCTTGTACTCGACGGCGATGCCGCCGAGCGGGTAGTCCTTGCGCTGCGGGAAGCCCTGCCAGTCGTCCGGCATCATGATCCGGGTGAGGGCGGGGTGCCCGTCGAAGACGAGCCCGAAGAAGTCGTACGCCTCGCGCTCGTGCCAGTCGTTGGTCGGGTAGACCGGGACCAGCGAGGGCAGGTGCCGGTCGTCGTCCGGCGTGGAGACCTCGAGGCGGATCAGCCGGCCGTGCGTGATCGAGCGCAGGTGGTAGACGGCGTGCAGCTCGCGGCCCTTGTCGCCGGGGAAGTGGACGCCGCTGACGCCGGTGCACAGCTCGAAGCGGAGCGCCGGGTCGTCGCGCAGGATCCTGGCGACGGTGACCAGGTGCTCGCGGGCGATGTGGAAGGTGAGCTCGTCCCGGTCGACCACCGTCTTCTCGATGGCGTTCTCCGGGAGGAGGTCCTGCTCCTCCAGGGCGCCTTCGAGCTCGTCGGCGACTTCGTCGAACCAGCCGCCGTAGGGGCGGGAGGAGGCGCCGGGGAGCGCGACCGTGCGGACGAGGCCGCCGTAGCCGGAGGTGTCGCCGCCGTTGTTGGCGCCGAACATGCCCTTCCGTACGCCGATGACCTCGCCGTGCTCGTCGCGCGGGGCGGGGACGGCGGAGCCGCCCAGCTCGTCGCTCATCGCAGGAGCCCCTTCATCTCGATGAGGGGCAGGGCGTTGAGCGCCGCTTCCTCGGCCTCGCGGGCGGCTTCCTCGGCGTTGACCCCGAGCTTGGAGCCCTGGATCTTCTGGTGCAGCTTGAGGATCGCGTCCATCAGCATCTCGGGCCGCGGTGGGCAGCCCGGCAAATAAATATCAACCGGGACAATGTGATCGACACCCTGAACAATGGCGTAGTTGTTGAACATTCCGCCCGATGATGCGCAAACCCCCATGGAGATCACCCACTTCGGGTTCGGCATCTGGTCGTAGACCTGCCGCAGGACGGGCGCCATCTTCTGGCTCACCCGCCCGGCCACGATCATCAGGTCCGCCTGCCGCGGCGAGCCGCGGAAGACCTCCATGCCGAAGCGGGCCAGGTCGTAACGGCCTGCCCCGGTGGTCATCATCTCGATGGCGCAACAGGCGAGGCCGAAGGTCGCCGGGAAGACGGAGGACTTCCGCACCCAGCCGGCCGCCTGCTCGACGGTGGTCAGAACGAAGCCGCTCGGCAGCTTCTCTTCGAGTCCCATGGTGTGCCCCTCAGCCCCTCAGTCCCATTCCAGACCGCCGCGCCGCCACACATACGCGTAGGCGACGAAGACGGTGAGCACGAAGAGCAGCATCTCCACGAGCCCGAAGATCCCCAGGGCGTCGAAGCTGACCGCCCAGGGATAGAGGAAGACGATCTCGATGTCGAAGACGATGAAGAGCATCGCCGTCAGGTAGTACTTGATGGGAAAGCGGCCGCCTCCGGCCGGCGTGGGTGTCGGTTCGATACCGCACTCGTACGCTTCGAGCTTTGCCCGGTTGTACCGCTTGGGGCCGATAAGCGTGGCCATGACCACGGAGAAGATCGCAAACCCTGCCCCGAGGGCGCCGAGCACGAGGATGGGCGCGTAGGCATTCACGCTCCTCGCTCCTTCCAGTCGTCCTTGACCGTTGGACCGCATCGGGCGAACCGGCTCCCCGCCTCACCAAGATCGTGCACATGTGAGGCAGTTCACAAG
The DNA here is from genome assembly GCF_040679335.1 of Streptomyces sp. NPDC052299. Taxonomy (NCBI): domain Bacteria; kingdom Bacillati; phylum Actinomycetota; class Actinomycetes; order Kitasatosporales; family Streptomycetaceae; genus Streptomyces; species Streptomyces sp. NPDC052299. The sequence goes on from NZ_JBFAUP010000004.1 coordinate 48,285, forward strand.
CCCGACTGCCCCGCATCCTATGCCCGCCGTCCTGTGATCTGCGACACGGGGGTCACCAACGTCTTTGTGATCTCCACCACCTGACGAACGATCATGAAGTCGGATGAGCGGTGATCTTCGTACACGAAGCGGCCGAGTGATCACGAGAGGTGACATCTACTGCCGTTGTCGCTGGTCAAAGGGGTGTCGCACTATCAAGCCAGGGCGCTGCGCGCAAAATTGGCGATGGACGCGATGGGGTGATAAAGGGATCTGCCCCAATCCGGGGGCCACGGGCGGCGGATGGCCGGACGGGGTGACCGCTGGGCGCGACCCGGACGGAAGTCACTCGCGCGAGGGTTCACGCGGAACGAAGTGGACGCGGAGACCGCCACTTCCCGTGCCGGACCCTCGTATGCCCGTCACGGCAGGACCATGCTGTGAGCTGCGTCACTCCACATCGGCCGTTATAGAAGCGGGCTTGGCCAACAGTGTGAACGAGTGGTAAGCGAGGGGCAATTCGGGCGTATTGCAGAAAACCCATGATCACAGCCTTGATCGCGACTGTCCGATTTGCCCGTTACGGCGTCAATAAGGGCCGCCGGAAAGCGGATTCACAGATTCCGGACGTAACTGTGTCGCAACACACGTTTCTTGATGGGACCCGGCGCGCCCTGATAGCGCTAGTACCCATGTCCCACACCGCTCACATACCCAGCCACCGGAAGCCCCGCCGAAACGCCTCGACGACGGCGCTGCGGGCCGGAGTTGCCGGTGGCGTCCTCAGCACCATCGCGGTCGCGGGTGCCGCGGGCCCGGCCCAGGCCGAACCGGTGACCCAGACGATCGAGATGCCCACCATCACGGCGGGACTCTCCACCACCGTCGCCGCCTCCGCCGAGGCGACGCAGCAGGTCGCCCTGGACCTGGAGACGCAGGCGCAGGAGGACGCGGCGGCCAGCAGCGCCGCCAAGGACGCCAAGAAGGCCAAGGCCGAGGCCGTCCGCAAGGCCGAGGCCAAGAAGAAGGCCGAGGCGGCCGCCAAGGCCAAGGCGGAGGCCGCCGAGCGCGCCTCCCGCGACGCCGCGCGCACCACGCTCCAGAAGACCACCGGCTCCTCCTCGTCCGGCTCCACCAACGCCGCCACGACCTCGTACTCCTCCAACGCCACCGGCTCCGCGGCCTCCGTCGTCGCGTTCGCCCAGGCGCAGGTCGGCGACGCGTACGTGTCCGGCGGCACCGGCCCCAACTCGTGGGACTGCTCGGGCCTGGTCCAGGCCGCGTTCCGCACCGTGGGCGTCGACCTGCCGCGCGTCTCGCAGAGCCAGTCCACCGCCGGCACCCAGGTCTCGCTGAGCAACCTCCAGCCGGGCGACATCCTGTACTGGGGCAGCGCGGGCAGCGCGTACCACGTCGGGATCTACGTCGGCGGCGGCCAGTTCGTCGGTGCGCAGAACTCCTCCACCGGTGTGGTGCAGCGTCCGCTGGACTACGACATGCCGACCGGCGCGGTCCGCGTCCTCTAGGACCACTAGGACCACATCGCGTTCACGGATTCACAAGCGTGATCCGCACGTCAAGCACACGACGGAGCCGTCACTCCCCCGCTCGGGAGTGACGGCTCCGTCGTTTGTGAACGGGCGCTACGAGCTCGGCGCCACCTTCGCCAGGCCGTTGATGATGCGGTCCATCGCGTCGCCGCCCGTCGGGTCGGTGAGGTTGGCGAGCATCTTCAGCGTGAACTTCATCAGCAGCGGGTGCGTCAGGCCGCGCTGGGTCGCGAGCTTCATGACCTTCGGGTTGCCGATCAGCTTCACGAAGGCGCGGCCCATCGTGTAGTAGCCGCCGTAGGTCTCCTTGAGCACCTTCGGGTAGTTGTTCAGCGCCAGCTCCCGCTGCGCGGGGGTCGCACGGGCGTGCGCCTGGACGATGACGTCGGCCGCGAGCCGGCCCGACTCCATGGCGTACGCGATGCCCTCGCCGTTGAACGGGTTGACCATGCCGCCCGCGTCACCGACGAGCAGCAGGCCCTTGGTGTAGTGCGGCTGACGGTTGAAGGCCATCGGCAGGGCGGCGCCCCGGATGGGCATCGTCATGTTCTCCGGGGTGTATCCCCAGTCCTCCGGCATGGACGCGCACCACGCCTTCAGGACCTCGCGCCAGTCCAGCTCCCGGAAGGCGGACGAGGAGTTGAGGATGCCGAGGCCGACGTTGGAGGTGCCGTCGCCCATGCCGAAGATCCAGCCGTAGCCGGGCAGCAGCTTCTCCTGGGGCCCGCGCCGGTCCCACAGCTCCAGCCAGGACTCCAGGTAGTCGTCGTCGTGCCGGGGCGAGGTGAAGTACGTCCGCACGGCGACGCCCATCGGGCGGTCCTCGCGGCGGTGCAGGCCCATCGCGAGGGAGAGCCGGGTCGAGTTGCCGTCGGCCGCGACGACGAGCGGGGCGTGGAAGGTGACCGGGGTCTTCTCCTCGCCGAGCTTCGCGTGCACCCCGGTGATCCGGCCGGTGCGCTCGTCGGTGACCGGAGCGCCGACGTTGCACCGCTCGTACAGCCGGGCACCGGCCTTCTGCGCGTTCCGGGCCAGCTGCTCGTCGAAGTCGTCGCGCTTGCGGACGAGTCCGTAGTCCGGGTAGGAGGCCAGATCCGGCCAGTCCAGCTGGAGCCGGACGCCGCCGCCGATGATGCGGAGGCCCTTGTTCCGCAGCCAGCCCGCCTCTTCGGAGATGTCGATCCCCATGGCCACGAGCTCCTTGGTGGCGCGCGGGGTGAGGCCGTCGCCGCAGACCTTCTCGCGCGGGAACGCGGTCTTCTCCAGGAGGAGGACGTCGAGTCCGGCCTTGGCCAGGTAGTACGCGGTCGAGGAGCCGGCTGGGCCCGCCCCGACGACGATGACGTCCGCGCTGTGTTCGGACAGGGGTTCGGTCACGGTCGGTTCTCCCGAAGACTCGAATTCGCGTGCCGCGCGGCACAGGTCCAAGGCAGTCTATGGGGGCCTGCCGACCAACCCTCCGAAGGGCTGCCTCATGTCAATCGCGCCTGCCGCTCCGCCCGTCGTACAGCTGCGTGTCCCGACCGACGAGGACGCCGTCGCCTGGCACCGGGCCTTCGACGACCCGGAGGTGATGCGGTTCCTCGGCGGGCGGTCCGAGGAGCTGTCCATGTACGAGGAGTGGACCGCGCGGCAGCGCAGACACGACGCCGAACTCGGCTACTGCCTGTGGACCGTGCTCGACGGGGAGGGCCGGGTCGTCGGCTTCACGGGCGCGCAGCCGTGGGGGCCGACCGCCTACGGGCCGGTGGGCGAGACCGAGATCGGCTGGCGGCTGGCCCGCCCGGCCTGGGGGCTGGGTTACGCGACGGCCGCCGCGCGCCTCACGCTGGACCGGCTGCGCGCGGCGGGGACGGCACGGGTGGTGGCGGTGGTCGACGTGCTCAACGAGCGGTCCGCCGCGGTGGCCCTGCGCCTCGGCATGGAGCCGGCCGAGACCTTCACGACGCCTCGGCCGGGCCAGGAGGTGCGGGTCTTCCGGCTGGAGCTGTGACGGTCAGTCGATGTCGTTGAGCATCCAGGTGGACAGGGCGGTGTCGAAGACCTCGCGGGCACCGGCCCAGTCCACGTCCCGGTCGGTGACGTAGATGGCGTACTCGGTGCCGTCCTCGGCGATGTAGCTCTGGTCGATCGCGTGGACGGGCCGACCGCTCTTGTCCTCGTAGGTGTACTCCCACAGCGCGCCCGGGCGGCCCTGGAAGGTGTTGGCCGACAGCTGGACCTGCTGGTAGTTCCGCTGGTTGGCGGTGGCCGTCTTCTCCAGGGCCGTGAAGTTCTCGTACGAGGTGTAGGGGGCGTCCGCGATGACCCCGACCTTCAGCAGGCGGGTGTCGCCCGCGGACGCGGCGTAGGTCACCTGGTGGTTCTCCTCGCCCTGGCGCTCCCAGTCGTCCGGCAGGGCGAGCGCGAACCCCGCGGTGTCGGCGACGACGCCGTAGCCGGCCGGGATGACGGGCTCCGCCGGACCGGTGGAGGCGGTCGCCTCGGCGGAGGGGGACTCGGAGGGGGCCCCGCTCGTCCGGTCCTGGGCGGGCGTCGCCCGGTCGCTCTTCCCGCCCTTGTCGCTCTCCGAGGTGCCAGGGTCGTCGTCGTGGCGGTCCAGCAGGGCGAGGGCGCCCGCGGTGGCCCCGCCGCCGAGGACGAGCGCGGCGGTGAGCGTGGCCCCCCAGACGAGGACGGCCCTCCGGCGCCGGGGCGCGGGCGGCTCCGCGGCGGTGGACTGCGCGGGCGGGGTGTGCGGGCCCGGGCCGGGCTTCGGGGTGTACGGGCCGGGCGCCGGGCTCCGGCCGGGTGCGGGCGTGTACGGGCCGGGGGCCGGGGTGTAGGGGCCGGGGATGTGCGGGCCCTGGTTCGGCGGGCCGTACGGGCTCGGCGGGGCGGGGTACGCCGGGGAGCCGCCGCCCGGTCCGCCGCCGCCCGTCATCCGCGCGAGGTACGGCGCGACGAGCACCGCGCCGCCGACCCACAGCAGCCCGAACAGCAGCGCGTCGGCGACGCTGGGCGAGACGTCCAGGGTGCCGGAGCCGCCGATGTCCGCGACGTTGCCGGAGAACTCGGCGGACAGGCCGCTCATCGCGGTCAGCGCGAGGAACCCGAGCAGGAACAGGCCGCCGGCGGTGACCTGTTCGCGCCGGTCGGCGGAGCGGCGCCCGGCGAGCAGGCCGACGATGAGCGCGCAGACGAGTCCGGCGGCGAGCGCGCCGACGAGCGCCCAGTCGTTGGCGGCGTCGCTCAGCTCGCCGAGCCCGAACGCACCGTGCTCCGTCCCGTTGCCGATGAGGTCCGTCCGGCCCCGCATGTCGTACTCGACGGAGCCGCCCCAGCTCACCGAGAGCACCATCAGCGCGATGTTGGGCAGCAGCGGCAGGGCCATCAGCAGGGCGGTGCCGTTGACGTCGTCCAGGGTGGCGTACGTGATGTAGCCGATCAGGCCGCAGAGCAGGAGCACGGCGCCGAGCGCGCGGACGGCGGTCCCGGTGGCGCGTACGAAGCTCTGCGCGCCCGGCCGCTGGGCCAGCCAGGCGGCCGCGACGTCGCGTTGCAGCACGGCGCAGGTGGTGACGAGCGCGATGCCGAGGGCGCCCAGGGCCGCCAGGACCGGCGAGGAGTGGAGCGAGTAGTTCTCGATCTCCGGCTGGGCGTACAGCCCGAGGACCAGGACCGCGGCGGTGGCCACGACGCTGATCCGGACCGCCGCGTCGAGGCCGCCGCCCTGCCTGCGGACGCCCCGGGCGCCGAGGACGAGGGCGCCGATCCACAGCACGGTGACGGTGAGCGGGATCAGCGAGAGCGTCGTCTGGCTCTGCCCGCCCGGATCGAAGTCGCCGTACGTGTCCCCGTACGGCGAAGCGCCCCCGTATCCGCCGCCGCCCGGCATGACGGCCCGGACCTCGAAGCCGCCGCCGAATGCCTGGAGCAGCATCGCGAGCGCGATCCGGAACCGGTCGCTCCATCCGACGACGACGTCGTCCCCCTGCCCGTAGTCGGGGATGGCGAGCGCCACGGCTAGCCCGATGATCAGCCCGGTCGGCCAGACGGCCGCCCTCAGCGAGCCCGCCCAGTCCCCGCGCATCACCCGGCCGAAGAAGACCCCGACGGGCGAGGGCCCGGCCGGCACCGGCGCGTACCCGGGCGGCGGCGCGGCGGGCCGCGTCATGTAGGCGGGCATCGCGGGCGGTTCGACGGCCGGGGTCCCGGCGGGCGGCGGCGGGGCGGCGGGCTGCGGAGGCGCGGTGGGCGCGGCGGGGCGCTCCCGCCCGCACTTCATGCAGAAACGCGCCTCGTCGGGCGCCTGGGTTCCACAGAAGGGGCAGTACGAGGGCATGAGGGCTCCGCAGCGGTCCGGGGACGGGCGAGACGGTGACACACGGAAACGGGGAAGACGCGTGCCGTATCAACGGACACATCTTCCCCGCCCACCGGTTCCCGTCAACTCGGAATGCCCGCAACCGTTTTCGCGCGGTCCGCGCGTCCCGTCCGGGCCCGCCGGAGACGTCAGTCGCGCACGCCCCGGTGCAGGGCCACCACGCCGCCCGTGAGGTTGCGCCAGGCGACCCGGGACCAGCCCGCCTGCTGGAGCTTCTTCGCCAGGCCGGGCTGGTCGGGCCAGGCGCGGATGGATTCGGCGAGGTAGACGTAGGCGTCCGGGTTGGAGGAGACGGCGCGGGCGACCGGGGGCAGGGCGCGCATCAGGTATTCGATGTAGACCGTGCGGAACGGGGTCCAGACGGGCTGGGAGAACTCGCAGATGACGACCCGGCCGCCCGGCTTGGTGACCCGGTACAGCTCGCGCAGGGCCGTGTCCGTGTCCTGGACGTTGCGCAGGCCGAAGGAGATGGTCACCGCGTCGAAGGTCTCGTCGCGGAAGGGGAGCTTCGTGGCGTCCCCGGCGGTGAAGGGCAGCCATGCGTGGCGCTTCTTGCCCTCGCGGAGCATGCCGATGGAGAAGTCGCACGGCACGACGTACGCCCCGGTCGCGGCGAACGGCAGCGAGGACGTTGCCGTGCCGGCCGCCAGGTCGAGGACCTTCTCGGCGGGCCGGGCGTTCACCGCCTTGGCGACCTCCTTGCGCCACAGCCGGTCCTGGCCGAGCGAGAGCACGTCGTTGGTCAGGTCGTAGTTCGCCGCCACGCCGTCGAACATCGAGGCGACTTCGTGCGGCTGCTTGTCCAGGGATGCTCGGGTCACGCATCCCATTCAAGCAGCCCGCCCCGCGCCGCTTCGCGGCGGACGCCCCCGGCGAAAACCCGGCTTCAACCTTTTCCGCCCGACGGCACTCAGTAGTGACGGAGAGACCTCCGCGGAGAACCGGGAAGAACAGGAAAGGGGGCAGATGTTCACGGGTACCGGCCGGGGGGCCGACGGCTTCGAGGAATTCGCCCGCGCCGGTCAGCACCGGCTCTACCGCACCGCGTATCTGCTCTGCGGGGACGCCGACGCCGCGCGCGATCTGACCCAGACGACGCTGGCCAAGCTGTTCCAGCACTGGCACCGGGTGCGCGCCGCCGACCACCCGGACGCCTACGCCCGGACCGTGCTCACCCGCACCTACATCGCCGAGCGCCGCCGCCGTCTGCGCGACCTCCTCGCCCACACGCCGATCGCCGCGCCCGCCCCGGCGGTGGGCCCCGAGCTCACGGTCACGCTGCTCGCGGCCCTCGCCGAACTGCCGCCCCGTGCCCGGGCGATGGTCGTCCTGCGCTACTGGGAGGACCTGAGCGTGGACACCGTCGCCGAACTGCTGCGGTGCAGCCCGTCCACCGTCAAGAGCCAGTGCTCGCGCTCGCTGGCCACGCTGCGCGCCCGCCTGGGCGACGCGCACCTCTACACCGCCCGAGGCTGAGGAGTCACGCCGTGTACGTGTTCATGGACCCCGCTCCGGGCGACGAGCCCGGCCGCGACGAGGACGAGCTGCTGGTCCGGGCCGCCATGGAGCGGGCCACCGACGGGGCGCCGCCGGTGCCCGACCTGGTCCCCGGCGCCCTGGTCCGGGGCCGCCGCCGCCGGGCCCGGGCCCGCGCCACGATCGGGGCGGCGGCGACCGCGATCGTCGGCCTGGGCGTCCTGGGCGCCGCGCTGCCGGTGTGGGGCGGGGGCGGGGAGCCGGTACGCCAGTGGTCGGCGGCCTCGCAGACCTCGCCGGTTCCCACGCCCACGTCCGTCCCCGTCCCGGCCCTCGTGCACATCGAGCCGAGCCCCGGCGAGTCCTCCATGGCGGACCTGCCGCCGGACGAGCTCTCCCGGCAGCGGGTCTTCCAGTACGAGGCGGCGGGCGTGCTCGAAACCCTGCTGCCCAAGGCGCTCGCCCCGGTCCGGCCGGTCGACATCGCCGTCAACCGGTACCAGGGCGGGGCGGACGGCCCGGTCTTCCCCCTCACGTTCTCCGTCCGCCCGCTGGCCACGGGCAAGGCGGCCCGGGCCGATCCGCCCTGCCTCGACGTCGCGGTGAAGGGCCTCCGGTGCGACGAGGTGTCACTGCCTGGGGGCATCATGGCCCAGGCGATCACGGCGGCCGGGAACGCCGAGGGGGGCAAGACGATCACCGGGGTCACCGTGCGCTTCGTGTACGGGCACAGCCGCGTCACGCTCACCGTGGGGGGCGACGCCGACGCGATGGTGTCGGCGCCGGTCACCGCCGACGACCTGCTGGCCGTCGCCCGGGACGCGCAGTTCATCGAAATGGTCGCTTACGCGGACGCACGTCCGATGGAAGCCAGGGAGGGGTCTGTACGTGAGGGCTGAGAGCAGACGGGGGCGGCGCGGTGGAGGCGGACGCAGACGCGCGAAACGGGCGCGGCGCAGCCGCGTACGCATACTCGCCGCCGTCGCCGTACCGGCGGCGCTGATCGGCGTCGTGGTGGTCCTCGCGCCCCGCTGGGCGGGCGGTGACGAGGCCCCGGCGGCGGCCGCGCCCAAGCCTTCGCCCGTCGCCGCGTCCCCCTCGCACTCGCCCACGCCCTCCGCGAAGCCCAGCCGGAGCCCGAAGCCGTCCCGGTCGCCCTCCGTGAAGCCCAGCCCCACCCAGGTGCGCATCCCCGCCACCGGCCCCGGCACCTTCACGACCGCCCGCGCCGACGCGTCGTCGTCCGGGCAGTACGCGTACCGCGTCGAGGTCGAGGACGGCACCGGCGTCGATCCGGAGGAGGCCGCGGACCGGATCGCGGACATCCTCGCCGCGCCGCGCGGCTGGGGGCAGGGCGGGAAGCGTACGTTCCACCGGGTGTCCTCCGGCCCGGCCGGGCTGGTCGTCCGCATCGCGACGGCGGGCACCACGGACCGGATCTGCGGACAGGGCGGAATGAACACGCACGGCGAGGTCAACTGCCGGATCGGCGAGAAGGTGATGGTCAACCTGAAGCGCTGGCAGACCGGTTCGCCCGAGTTCGACGGCCCGCTGAACGACTACCGGGCCCTGATCATCAACCACGAGGTCGGCCACTGGCTCGGCCGCGGCCACGAGACCTGCCCCGGCAAGGGCCGCCCGGCCCCCGCGATGATGCAGCAGATCTACGGGCTCAAGGGTTGCGTCGCCAACGCCTGGCCGTACGACGAAAACGGGGCATACCTGGGCGGACCTTCGGTGCCTTAACGATTCTTCAGGCGCTCTCTCCACGCCCTCATATGGATGTGGACTGAACCAATTGCCCCGATCACCGGTCCTACAGCGGGGGACGAACGTCGAACGCTGGGGAGGGTTTCGGATGCCCGGAGGGAAAGGGCGCCGGGGGGAGGGCGGCCGGAGCAGGCTGCTCACGTTGGCTGTCGTCCCCGTCGTGCTCGCGGCCGCCGCCGTCGTCGGCCTCCGCTGGAACGACGCACGCGGGCCCGCTCCCGCCGCATTCACCGTGGCCCGCGCCGCCGCGACCGACAGCGGTACGGGGAGCGCCTACCGGGTGGAGGTGGAGGACGGCTCCGGGCTCGACGCGGACAAGGCCGCCGCAGCCGTCGCGCGCATCCTGGCCGCGCCCCGGGGCTGGTCGCACCACGGGGAGCACCGGTTCCGCCAGGTGGCGAAGGGCCCGGCGGGGCTGGTCATACGGATCGCGACCCCGGAGACCACCGACCGCGTCTGCGGCGCGAGCGGGCTCGACACGCACGGCGAGGTCAACTGCCGCGTCGGTACGGTCGTGATGGTCAACCTGAAACGCTGGCAGACCGGTTCGCCCGAGTTCGACGGCCCGCTGGGCGAGTACCGGGCGCTGATCGTCAACCACGAGGTCGGCCACTGGCTGGGCCACGGCCACGAGACCTGCCCCGGCAAGGGCCGCCCGGCCCCCGCGATGATGCAGCAGATCGACGGCCTGAAGGGCTGCGTCGCCAACGCCTGGCCGTACGACTCCGAGGGCCACTACCTGGGCGGCCCGCCGGTGCCGTAGGGGCGTCTAACGCCCCCGGTAGACCAGCCGCCCGCCCGCGATCGTCGCCACGCAGCTCGCCGCGCCCGCCGCGAGGAGCGCTGCCTCGTCCGGCGCGTCGAAGGCCGCGAGGTCCGCGCGGCCCCCGGCGGCGAGTGGTGCCGCCGTCGCGTCGGCCACCGCGCCGGCCCCGGCCAGCGGGTCGAGCCGGGGGGCGTCGGCGGTGGCGGCGGCAGGACCGGCGACCGTCAGCCCGGACCGCCGGATCGCCGTGAGCAGCGCGGCCGATGTCCCCGGCGCGGCCGCCACCGCCGTCGTGCCGTGCCGGAGCATCCGGTGCAGCCCGCGCCGCACGCTGCCCGCGCGCCAGGTCTCCTCGGGGCCGAGCGCGTCGAGCGCGGCGCCGGTCAGGGGCTCGGTGCCCAGCGCGTCCGCCTCGCGGGGGTCGGGGAAGTACCACTCCTCCAGGAGCCGGACCGCGTCGCGCTGCACCAGCCCCGGGGTGAGGACGCCCGGCCAGCGCCGGACCCGGGCGCCGGGGTGGGCGGCGGCCAGCTCCTCGTACGGCCCGAACGCCGCGACCGCGGCGTCCCGCACGGCGACCGCACCGCCGGGCACGGGTGCGCGGCCGCCGCCCGGCAGGAGCAGGGCGGCGGCGTGAATCGTCAGCAAGGCGCGGTCAGTTGGCGCTCAGGAGCTTGAGCTCGGGGTGCGCGGTGCCGCCCTCGATGGCGACGGACGAGATGTGCGAGACGACGCGCTCGTCGACCGGGTCGTTCGCCGGGTCGTCGTGCACGACGAGGTGCTCGTACGTCGTGGAGCGCTGGGCCGGGACCCGGTCCGCCTTGCGGATGAGGTCGATGATCTCCAGCCGGTTGGAGCGGTGCTTGGCACCGGCCGAGGAGACGACGTTCTCCTCCAGCATGATCGAGCCCAGGTCGTCCGCGCCGTAGTGCAGCGACAGCTGGCCGACCTCCTTGCCGGTGGTGAGCCAGGAGCCCTGGATGTGGGCGACGTTGTCCAGGAACAGCCGGGCGATGGCGATCATCCGCAGGTACTCGAAGAGCGTGGCCTGCGTCTGCCCCTTCAGCTTGTTGTTCTCCGGCTGGTACGTGTACGGGATGAACGCCCGGAAGCCGCCGGTGCGGTCCTGCACGTCACGGATCATGCGCAGGTGCTCGATGCGCTCGGCGTTCGTCTCGCCCGTGCCCATCAGCATGGTCGAGGTGGACTCGACGCCCAGGCCGTGCGCGATCTCCATGATCTCCAGCCAGCGCTCGCCGGACTCCTTCAGCGGCGCGATGGCGGTGCGCGGCCGGGCCGGGAGCAGCTCGGCGCCCGCGCCCGCGAAGGAGTCGAGACCGGCGGCGTGGATACGGCTGATGGCCTCCTCGGCGGAGACCTTCGAGATCCGGGCCATGTGCTCGATCTCGGAGGCGCCGAGCGAGTGGATCACCAGCTGCGGGAACGCCTTCTTGATGGCCGAGAAGTGCTCCTCGTAGTACTCCACGCCGTAGTCCGGGTGGTGGCCGCCCTGGAACATGATCTGCGTGCCGCCCAGCTCGACGGTCTCCGCGCAGCGGCGCAGGATGTCGTCCAGGTCCCGGGACCAGCCCTTGGCGGTGTCCTTCGGCGCGGCGTAGAACGCGCAGAACTTGCAGGCCGTGACGCACACGTTGGTGTAGTTGATGTTGCGCTCGATGATGTACGTCGCGATGTGCTCCGTACCGGCGTACCGGCGGCGGCGCACGGCGTCGGCCGCGGCGCCGAGGGCGTGCAGCGGCGCCGACCGGTAGAGGTCGAGCGCCTCCTCCGGGGTGATCCGGCCGCCTTCGGCGGCTCGGTCGAGGATGGGCTGGAGGTCGGCCTTCTCGGTCACCGGGCTGTCACCTTTCGGCGGTTTTCAACGGAGCTACGGACCGGTTCAGCGTACGCCAGGGGGGTCGGCGGTCAGCCGTCGGACCGGGTGAGCGTGCCGTACGGACGTCCCGCGCCCTTCTCGTCGGAGCTGAAGCGGAGGGTGCCGTCGGAGGCGCGGGTGAAGTGGAGGTCGGCCGGTGCGGTGGTGCAGAGCCCCGCGGTGCTGGGGCGCTCCGGGTCGGCGCGCTCGCGCAGCCTCAGCTCGTCGTCGGTGGCGCTGGTGAGGGTGGCGACGCTGTAGCAGTTGACGTCGATGCCGATGGAGAGGGACGTGGTCAGGCGGACCACGTCCGTGCCCTTGCGGCCCTTGGTGAAGACCGCGGTGAGCGTGCCGTGCGGCTCGCCCGTGGTCTTCTCGGTGAGCGGGCCCTGCCAGGTGCCGACGAACGCGTCGGGCAGCTCGGCGGCCCCGCCCGAGGGGGGCGTCGGGCTCGCCGTCGGACCGCTCGTCGCCGAGCCGGTGGCCGAGCCCTTCGGCGGCGAGGGCTCGCCGGAGGTGGCGGGCGGCGCCTGCCCGACGCTGCCGGTGTCGCCGCCCGTGCCCGGGATCAGGTCCAGCAGGAAGGCGCTGCCCACCGTCACCGCGGCCAGCGCCCCGGCCACCGCGAGCGCGAGGGTGCAGCTGACCTGCCGGCGTCCCGCCCGGTCGCCGCCCGCCGTCGCCCCCAGGGTCAGGCTCCGGCTCCCGGTCCGCTGGCCCGGCAGCCCGTTGGCCCCGGCGGTCGGAGGGTGCGCCGGACCGGTCGGCGGCGGGCCGAAGACGCCGAGCGCGGCGCCGGGCGGGCCGTACGGGCCGGCGGCGGGCTCGCCCGCGCCCGTCTCCTGCCCGGCCGACGGGCCCCCGGCCCCCAGCGACGGAGTGCTGAACGGCACCGGACCGGACTGCACCGGGGCCTCCTGCGGCTCCAGGTCCAGCAGCGCCACCGCCGACCGGCTGACCTCGCGGACCAGCGGTCCCGGCAGCCAGCCCGCCGCGACGGCCGCCGCCGCGCCGCCGGGCAGCAGCCTGCGGGCCAGCTCGTCCGGGGTCGGCCGCAGCGCCGGGTCCTTGGCCAGGCAGGCGGCGATGGTCTCGCGGAGGCCGCCCTCCAGGTCGCCCAGCTCCGGTTCCTCGTGGACGACCTTGTAGAGCAGGACGGCCGAGGAGTCGCCGAGGAACGGCGCGGACCCGGTCGCCGCGTACGCCAGGACCGCGCCCAGCGAGAAGACGTCGACGGCGCCGGAGATCTCCGTGCCCCGGATCTGCTCCGGCGCCATGTAGCCCGGCGAGCCGACGGAGACCCCGGTGGAGGTGAGGGAGGTGGTCGCGTCGATGGCCCGGGCGATGCCGAAGTCGATCAGCCGGGGGCCCTCCAGGGCGAGCAGGACGTTGGACGGCTTCACGTCCCGGTGGATCAGGCCCCGCTCGTGCACCGCGGCCAGCGCCTCGCCGAGTCCGGCGCCCAGCACCCGGACCGCGTGCTCGGGCAGCGGGCCGTGCTCGGTGACGGCCGCGGAGAGCGGCGGGCCCGCCACGTAGCCGGTGGCGATCCAGGGGACGGGGGCGTCCGGGTCGGCGTCCAGGACGGGCGCGGTCCACTGGGCGCCGATCCGCCGGGCCGCCTCCACCTCGCGCCGGAAGCGGGCGCGGAACTGCTCGTCGAGCGCGAAGTGCGGGTGGACGACCTTGACGGCGACGGTGCGGCCTCCGGCGCTGCGCCCGAGGTACACGCGGCCCATACCGCCTGCGCCGAGTCTGCCCAGCAGCCGGTAGGAGCCGATGCTGAGCGGTTCCCCGGCTTCCAGCGGCTGCATATTAAGGACTCCCCCTGTGAACCGGCCGGACCTCCGACCGAAGCCTAGTTCGTGTCCGTGAAGTCTCGTCCGGTCACGGGAGAAACCATCCGCCGATTTCGCCCCCAAGGGAACGAACGACGTCATTCACCGCGATAAAAGGCGTGAATGCGCCGGTCGCCGCCGATGACCGATTGCGCAATCCGCCATTCATCCCGTGTTCAACGAAATCGAAAATGCCATTCCCCGGCGGCGGGATGTTCTCATCCGCCGAGCAGCTCCACCTTCACGTCCGTCGGGAAGCCCGCCAGCTCGCCGGTGCGGCGGGCGAACTCCTCGACGCCCGCCAGCTGCGCCGGGCCGAAGCGGAAGTCGAGCGTCGTGAAGTAGCGCTCCAGGACCTCCGCGTCGAACGCCTCCCAGCGCGCGGCCTGCTCGGCGACCTTGGTGACCTCCTCCAGGGAGAGGTCGCGGGAGGCGAGGAACGCCTCGTGGACCTGCTTGACCGCGGTGGGCTCGGCCGCCAGGTAGTCCTTGCGCGCGGCCCAGACGGCGAAGACGAACGGCAGGCCCGTCCACTCCTTCCACATCGCGCCCAGGTCGTGGACCTGGAGTCCGAGGCGGGGCGCGTCGTGCAGGTTGGCGCGGAGGGCCGCGTCACCGATGAGGACGGCGGCGTCCGCCTCCTGCATCATCAGGCCCAGGTCCGGCGGGCAGGTGTAGTAGTCGGGGGTGACCCCGTACCGCTCGGCGAGCAGCAGCCGGGCCAGCCGTACGGAGGTGCGGGAGGTCGAGCCGAGGGCGACCCGGGCGCGGTCCAGGTCCTCCAGGGGCCGCTGCGAGACGATCACGCACGACATGACGGGGCCGTCGCAGCCGACCGCGATGTCGGGGAAGGCGACCAGGTCGTCGGCGTTGCGCAGGAACTCGACCAGGGTGACCGGGGCGATGTCCAGCTCGCCCCTGACCAGTTGCTCGCTGAGCTTCTCCGGGGTGTCCTTCGACAGCTCCAGGTCGAGCAGGGTTCCGGTGCGTGCCAGCCCCCAGTAGAGGGGAAGGCAGTTGAGGAACTGGATGTGGCCGACGCGCGGCCGGGGGCGACGGTCGTCGCCCGCGACGTTTGAAACGGTTGAATTGTCCACATCGCGAGGCTAGACCCGCGCTATCCCGACCGCCCCACCGGGGGCGGCGGCACACGGGAAGGCCCTCTCGGATGGCTCATCCGGGCGGCTGTCAAACATCCGGGTGAAGTGATCTTTCCCTCTACCCCTACGGACACGCTGCGTGCTAGGCTCGACGGCAAGTTGCAGTTTGGTTTCCCTTGCAGTACAGAGCCTGCGGAGCATGTGACCCCGCAGGCTTTTGTAGTTTTCAGACTTCATTGCAGGTTCTGGAGCAGGGCAACCCTTTGGCCCAAGGAGGGCTTATGGCTACCGGAACCGTCAAGTGGTTCAACGCTGAAAAGGGCTTCGGCTTCATCGCCCAGGACGGCGGCGGCCCGGATGTCTTCGTCCACTACTCCGCGATCAACGCGTCCGGGTTCCGCTCCCTCGAGGAGAACCAGGTCGTGAACTTCGACGTCACTCAGGGCCCCAAGGGTCCGCAGGCTGAGAACGTCACCCCGGCCTAGTTGCCCGGGTCGGCCGATCGCGGCCGGTAAGAGCAGTACCCAAGGAGCCCCGCTCCTCCGCACCGGCGGAGGAGCGGGGCTCCTGCCCGTGTGCGCCCTGCCCCGGATCGTTGTCGAGGGCTTGTGCAGAGAGTCATCCGTTACTGACGGGCCGACCCTTCACAAGGCAGACTGTTGACGGCGATATCAACGGTATGGAGCAATCCGGACGGCCTATGACCGATCCGGACACAGTGGCCGTGCCGGGCCGTGCGCAGGCAGGACAGGAGGCAGCAATGGGCCGTGACGTCGGGCCACGGGTACGCGTTCCGCAGCAGCGGACCCCCGAGCGGGGCCCGGAGGACGAGGCCGCGCTGCACTTCTCCGTACTCGGCCCGGTCCGGGCCCACCGGGGCGGCGAGACGCTGCCGTCCGGCTCGCCCCAGCAGCGGGCGCTGCTGACCGCGCTGCTGCTGCGCGGCGGGCACACGGCGACGGCCGCCGAGCTCATCGACGGCATCTGGGGCGACGAGCCGCCCTCGCAGGCGCTGGCCGCCGTCCGCACCTACGCCTCCCGGCTGCGCAAGGTCCTCGGCCCCGGAACGCTGGTCAGCGACTCCGGCGGCTACGCGATACGCACCGGCGCCGACGCGCTGGACCTGACCGTGGCTCAGGAGCTGGCGGCCGGGGCGGAGAAGGCGCGGGCGGGCGGCGACCGGGACGCGGCGCGGGCCCTCCTGAACAAGGCGCTCGGCCTCTGGGACGGCGAGGCGCTGGCCTCCGTGCCCGGCCCCTACGCGGAGTACCAGCGCACCCGGCTGGAGGAGTGGCGGCTCCAGCTCACCGAGACCCGGCTCGATCTGGACCTGGAGGCGGGCTGCCACGCGGAGGCGGTCTCCGAACTGACCGCGCTCACCGCCGCGCACCCCCTGCGCGAACGCCTGCGCGAGCTGCTGATGGTGGCCCTGTACCGCAGCGGCCGGCAGGCGGAGGCGCTGGCCGTCTACGCGGACACCCGGCGGCTGCTCGCCGAGGAGCTGGGGGTCGATCCGCGCGCGGAGCTGGGCCGGCTCCAGCAGCGCATCCTGCGCGCCGACGAGGAGCTGGCCCGCCCGGCGGACGACCCGGCCCCGGCCGCGGCTCCGGTCCGCCCGGCCCAGCTGCCCGCGACCGTCCCGGACTTCACGGGGCGGGACGCGTTCGTACGCGAGCTGGGCGACCGGCTCTCCACGGCGGAGGGGTCCGTGATGGCCGTCTCCGCGCTGGCCGGCATCGGCGGCGTCGGCAAGACGACGCTCGCCGTCCACGTCGCCCACCAGGCCCGCAGACACTTTCCGGACGGGCAGCTGTACGTCGACCTCCAGGGCGCCGGGGCCCGGGCCGCCGAGCCGGAGACGGTGCTCGGCGCGTTCCTGCGCGCGCTCGGCACCGCGGACTCGGCCATTCCGGAAACGCTGGACGAGCGGGCCGCGCTCTACCGCTCCACGCTCGACGGGCGCCGGGTCCTGGTGCTCCTGGACAACGCCCACGACGCCGCCCAGATCCGCCCGTTGCTCCCCGGCACGGAGGGCTGCGCGGCGCTGGTCACGAGCCGGGTGCGGATGGTCGACCTGGCGGGGGCGCACCTGGTCGACCTGGACGTGATGTCGCCTGAGGAGGCGCTTCAGCTCTTCACCCGGATCGTCGGCGCGGAGCGGATCAGCTCGGAGCGGGAGGCCGCGCTCGACGTGGTCGCCGCGTGCGGCTTCCTCCCCCTGGCGATCCGGATCGCCGCCTCCCGGCTGGCCTCCCGCCGCACCTGGACCGTCTCGGTGCTGGCCGCCAAGCTGGCCGACGAGCGCCGCCGCCTGGACGAGCTCCAGGCGGGCGACCTCGCGGTGAAGGCCACCTTCGAACTCGGCTACGGCCAGCTGGAACCGGCCCAGGCCCGCGCCTTCCGGCTGCTCGGCCTCGCGGACGGCCCGGACATCTCCCTGGCCGCCGCGGCCGCCCTCCTCGACCTGGACCCGCACGTGGCGGAGGACCTGCTGGAGGCGCTGGTCGACACGTCCCTGGTCGAGTCGGCTGCCCCGGGCCGCTACCGCTACCACGACCTGGTCCGCCTGTACGCGCGCTCCTGCGCGGAGCGGGACGAGCAGGAGACCGGGGAGCGGGAGGCGGCGCTGTCGCGGCTGCTGGACTTCTACCTGGCGACGGCGGCGGGGGTGTACGCGCTGGAGCGGCCGGGTGACCGCACCGTGGACCACCTGGAGCACACGGCTCGCCCCGGGCTGTCGTTCTCCGATCACGGCCGGGCCCTCGACTGGCTGTACGCGGAGGCGAGCCCGCTGCTCGCGTGCGTCCAGCAGAGCGGTGCGGCCGGCACCGTCCGGCGTGCGGTGGATCTCCTGCTCGCCGCCAAGGACCTCGCCGAATCGGGCGCCAACTCACGCCAGTTCGAGTCGGCCGCGACGACCGTGCGGGACGCCGCGACCGCGGTCGGTGACGCCCGCTCCGAAGCGCGGGCGCGGACGACGCTCGCCCAGGTGCACAGCACCGCGGGCCGCTTCGACAGAGCGCAGGACGAAGCCCGGCTGGCCATGGCCCTCGGATCGTCGGTCGATGACGTCTGGACCCACTGCAACGCACCGAACGAGCTCGGGATCATCGCCGCCTACCGCAATCAGCACGACGAGGCGGAAGTCCTCCTCCAGCAGACCATCACCGCGTTCCGGGCCGACGGCAACCAGGCGGGCGAGGCCAGCGCCCTGTGCAATCTGTCCCGCGTCCATCTCGCCATCGGGCGGACGGCGAGTGCCGTCGAGCTCGCCGGCCGGGGCATCGACCTCTATGCCCGCCTCGGACTCACCCTGCGCCTGGCGAACGGCCGTTACGCGCTGGGCCTCGCCCTGACCCGGGCGGGCCGGCAGGACGAGGCCGAGGGACGTCTCACCGAGGCCCTTTCCGTCTTCCGGGACAGCCGCCAACGGCTCTGGGAGGGGATGACGCTCTTCCGGCTGGCCGAGGTGCACCTCGCGGCCGAGCGCCCGGCCCGCGCGGCCGAGTACGCCGAGCAGGCGCTGACGGTGCTGCTGCACATCGGCGGCGAGTGGCGCCGGGCCAACGTGCTGACCGTGCTCGGGCAGGCGCTGGACGGCATAGGTCAGGCTGACCGCGCCAAGGTCTGCTGGCAGGAGGCGCTGGGGATCTTCGACCAGCTGAAGGCGCCCGAGAGCGGCACGGTGCGCGGCCTGCTCGCCCGTACTTCGCCCCAGGCTCACTGATCCGCGTTCATCGTTCGTTTATCGCCGCCCGGCAGTCTCGTACCCGTCGGAACGTCGCGTCGGGGGGCAGGCGATTCGACAGTGGAACCGCGCACTAAGGTGAACGGCTCTGAACAGCCCGTCCGGCAGTCCACGGGGGAACGGCCGGACGGGCTTTGCCGACCAACCATGCACCCAGCATCGGAGTTCACAGCATGAGCAACGACAAGAAGACCAAGGTGACCGCACCGGCGCCCGGCACCACGGACACCGTCGAGCCGACGGACAGCCACATGACCAGCGAGCCCGAGGTCAAGCCGCTGGACAGCCACATGACCGGCGAGCCCGAGATCACTCCGCTCGACAGCCACATGACGGGCCCGGACCCGCGTTGAGCCAACTGGCGGGACCACGGGGGTAGGGGGAACGGCCGCGGCGGCGCGGAGGGGATGCCGCCGCGGCCGTCACGTTTGCGCGCGGCGCGGTCCGGTCAGTAGCTCAGCTCGGCCGTGACCTGGCACTTCTTCACGCGGGACACCTTGCGCGGGCTGTCCATCCGGACGGACACGGTCTTCGTGTCGCCGTAGTCCGCCTCCACGGTCGCCTCGCCCGTGTCGACCACGCCGCCCATCGCGTCCAGGAACGTCACGTCCACCTCGTAGGTGTGCGTGCCGGAGGCGACCGGGGTCAGGCGGACGGTGGACGCGGTGACCGCCTTGCGCTTGCCCTTCGCGGGCTGGGCGCAGCGGAAGACGTACACCTGCGGGGCGTCCGACGCGGTGGCCGTGGGGGTGGGGTCGGTGGACGTGGAGCCCGAGGTGCCGCTCGACGAGCCGTAGTCGTCGTCGTAGTCGTTGTCCGAGTCCGTGTCGTGGTACGTGCCGTTGCTCTTCTTGGAGTTGGAGCACCCGCCACCGCCGCCGCTGCCGTGGCTGCCGGACCGGCTCTTTCCGCTCTTCCCGCCGTGGCTGCCGCTCGAGAAGCCGGTGAGCGCGAGCACCACCGCGACCAGGACCACCGTCAGCTTGACGTGCTGCCGTCTCATCGAATCCGCCCCCGATTGTCTGCTGTTGTACGCCGCCGGCCCGGGTGGCCGGGCGACACGGAACCGTAGCGCACAGCATGGCGCGGTTCGACCGGCGGTCCGGTCATGGCCCTGTCACGGTCTCGTCCCCGTCTGGTGGCGGCCGTCACACGGGCGGCGTAGCGTCTGGAGCGAGAGCGCTCTGGAGGTACGGAGATGATCCGCAACGCCCGCGGTGCGGTCCTCGCTCTCACCGGAGCGGCGGCCGCCGTGCTGAGCCCCTTCCGTGTCCGGCGCGACGGCCGCCCCGGGCGCCGTCGCCGTCGCCGTCGCGCGTCGGCGGACGACCCGGCGGGCCCCGCCGCCCCCGACACGTGGCCCCCGACGTGGGAGCCCGGGCCTTCGGTCCAGACGAGCCCGTGGCCGGAGCCGGAGGGGGACGACCCTTACACCGGGCCCGACGAATCGAGCCGGTCCGGCGATTAGGCCGGGGTTCACGTGCGGGCGCGGGTGCCCGTTCCGGTGCCCTTCAGCGCGTCCAGCGCGTACACGCAGCGGTCCTTGCTGCACGCGTACACCACGCCGCCCCGGACCACGGGCGAGCCCGTGATCTCGCCGCCCGTGGCGAGCTTCCAGCGGAGCTGGCCGCCCGCCGCGTCGAGGGTGTACAGGACGTGGTCCGCGGAGCCGAAGTGGACGCGGCCGTCCGCGACGACCGGGGCGCCCACCACCTCGCCGCCCGCCGCGAACCGCCACTTCGGGGTGCCGGTGACCGCGTCGAGGGTGTAGAGCGCGCTGCCGCTGCCCACGTGGACGTTGCCCGCGACGACGAGCACCGGCTCCGTCGACTGCCGGGCCTCCGTGGCGATGCGCCAGCGGTCCTTGCCGGTCGCGGCGTCCAGGGCGTACACCGTGCCGAGGTAGTCCGCGAGGTAGACCCCGCCGCCGGTGACGGCCGGGCCGGGGGCGAAGGCGGGCGGGGACAGGAAGACCGCCGGGCACTCGAAGTGCCAGCGGACGTGCCCGGCCGCGATGTCCACCGCGAGGACCCGCGTCCCCGCGGCGACGTACACGTAACCGTCCGGCGCGGGCGTCACGCGGACCGGGACGCCGCCGCAGGAGGCCGCGTCGCCGATGGGGTACGACCAGCGCTCGACGCCGGTCCGGGCGTCGAGGGCCTTGAGGCGGGCGTCCTGCCAGACGTACACCGTGCCGTCGTGGATGACCGGCCCGCCCTCCGGCGTCTCGAAGTCCGTCTGCGCGCCGCTCAGGTCCCACAGCTTCTCGCCGGTCGCCGCCTCCCACGCCTGGACGCCGCCGCCCCGGGTGGCCGTGACGACCGTGCCCCGGTCGGCCTTGAGCGCGTACACCCAGGCGTCGGCGCCCACCCGCCACCGCTCGGCGCCGCCGGCGGCGTCCAGGGCGTAGAGGGAGGGGCCGTCCGACGCGTGGATGCGGCCGCCGTCGACGGCCATCGCCCAGGCGACGTCCCGGGTCTTGAACTGGCGCCGCCCGTTGCCGGTGTCCAGCGCGTGGACCTCGAAGGACGTGACGTACAGCAGGTCGCCGACGACGACCGGCGTGCCCCACACGTCGTTGGACATGCGGAACCGCCAGGGCCGCCACCGGGCGGGCCCGGACTGCGCGGTGTCGGGCGCCTGGGCCGGAGGGGGCACGGCGGCGGGCGGGGGCGTGCCGTTGACCCCGGCGGGCGGGCGGACCCAGTCGGTCGCGGGGCCCGCGTCGGCACCGGCGGCCGCGGCGCGGACGTCCTGGACCCGGGGCCCGGGCCCGATCGGCACCTGGACCCCGGTCAGCCGGACCGGCCCCCCGGCGTCGGGCACCGACGGGGCGACGGACGGGGCGGGCGGCGCGGGCGGTGCGGGCGGCGTGACCGGGGCGGCCGGGGCGGCGGCCGGGGTACGGCCACCGCCCCGGCGCCGTTCGATCAGCGCGGTCGCGGCGGCCGGCAGCCACGCGGAAGCCGTACCGCCGTCGTCGTCACCGCCGCCGGAGGCGAAGAGGTGCGGGGCCAGCTGGGCCTGCAGGTCGGCCGGGGTCGGCCGCAGGGCCGGGTCCGCCTGCATGCACGAGTCGATCAGCGGCCGAAGATCGTCCGGCAGGCCCGACAGGTCGGGGCTCTCGCGCAGCAGCATGAACACCGTCTCGACCGGGTTGGCCCCCCGGTACGGCGCGTGCCCGGTCGCGGCGAAGACCAGCGTCGAGCCGAGCGAGAAGATGTCGCTGGCCCCCGTCACGCTCCGCGAGTCCCGGGCCTGCTCCGGTGACATGTACGCAGGTGTGCCGACGGCCACGTTGGTCATGGTGAGCCGGGTGTTGGAGACCCCGGACGCGATGCCGAAGTCGATGACCCGGGGGCCGTCCTCCACGACGAGCACGTTCGACGGCTTCATGTCGCGGTGGACGAGCTGCGCCCCGTGGATGGACTGCAGGGCTTCCGCGATGCCCGCCGCCAGCCAGCGCACGGCCTGGGTCGGCATGGGCCCGCACTCGTTCACGATCTCTTCGAGCGAGGGGGCGGGCACGTACGCGGTGGCGAGCCAGGGCACGGCGGCGCGCGGGTCCGCGTCCACGACGGCGGCCGTGTAGAAGCCGCTGACGGCGCGCGCGGCCTCCACCTCGCGCGTGAAGCGCACCCGGAACAGCTGGTCCTCGGCCAGTTCCGTACGGACGGTCTTGATCGCCACCCGGCGGCCCGACGCGGACCGGGCCAGATAGACCAGCCCCATGCCGCCGGCCCCGAGTCGTCCCAGCACCTCGAAGGGGCCGATCCGCCTCGGGTCGTGCTGCGTCAGCTGCTCCACTACTTGCCACCTCCCCGTACGGACCTCAGGGGACAGAGGTCCGCGAAAATCCCGCCGGGTGCAGCGTCTCATCCATGGACGCGGCCCGGCGGTGCGCACCCCGATTGTTCCTGGCCGGGGCCCCGGTTGCGAACCCGGGGGCGGATCGGGGTGTCCTGTGCCACTCCGCCCGTATCAGGACACAGGCTCCTGAAGTACGGCGAACTCGGCACCCTGGTCGTCCTGGAGGACCGCCATCCGCCCGTACGGGATGTCCAGCGGGGGTTCGGTGACCCGGCCGCCGAGCCGCTGGACGGCACGGGCGGTGTCGTCGCAGTCCGCGACGTTGAAGTAGTTCAGGAAGTGGCTGGGCAGCTCGGCCGGAAAGGCGGCCGTGATGACGCTCCGCCCGCCGACCGCCGTCTCGGGGCCCGGTGCGGTGCCGGGCGGGGACCACGTGCGGAAGTCCACGCGGTGCTCGTCGGTGTCGGGGACGTCCAGGGGCGAGTCGTCCACGTCCGCGCCGCGGAAGCCGAAGACCTCCTCGTAGAAGGGGTCGACGCGGTCCTTGGCCCGGGTGTGGACCTCGGTCCAGCAGAAGGAGCCGGGCTCGTTCTGCTTCTGGAAGCCCTCGCGGTCGCCGGCCTGCCAGAGGCCGAAGACCGCGCCGCCCGGGTCGGCGGCCTGGGCGAGGACGCCGTGGCGCCCGGCCGGGACGGGCTCGGTGATCACCTGGCCGCCGGCCGCGCGGACCCGGGTGACCGACGCCTCGATGTCGTCGGTGGCGAAGTAGACGCCCCAGGCCGTCGGCATGCGGCCGTCCTTCTTCGCGGCCAGCGCGGCGACGAGCCTTCCGTCGCTGAAGGCGTCGGCGCGGGGGCCCTCGGCCGGGCGGAAGGTCCAGCCGAACAGCTCGCCGTAGAAGCGCTTGCCCGCCGCCAGGTCGGGGAGCTGCACATCCACCCAGCACGGTGCGGACTGCGCGAACGCGGCCATGGGCCCGGTCCTTCCGTCGTCGGGGTGACGCCCGTCACCGTCACGGTAGCTTCACGGTGCGTGCGGCGCGCCCCGGAGCCTTCACGAACGAACAAAGGTTCGAAAGTTATCCACCGAAGTTATCCACAGGCTGTTAATAACACTGTTCGGACTGTGGGCGACGAACACCGAGACGGGCCGACGCGGGCCCCCGCGCGGGGACCGTTCCCCATTTGCTTCGGCCGAATCGCGCTCGGATCACCCGTCGGTAAGCTGACGGCATGACAGGACAAGTACGCACCGTCGACGGCCGCGTGGCCGGCCGACGCGGCCAGGCGACGCGGCAGAAGCTGCTCGACTGCCTCAGCGAGATGCTCAGCTCCTCGCCGTACCGGGACGTCAAAGTCATCGACGTCGCCCGGAAGGCGGGGACTTCACCAGCGACCTTCTACCAGTACTTCCCCGACGTCGAGGGCGCCGTCCTCGAACTCGCCGAGGACGTCGCCAGGGAGGGGGCCGGGCTGACCGAACTGGTCGCCGGACGCTCCTGGGTCGGCAAGGCGGGCTGGCAGACCTCCGAACAACTCGTGGAGGGCTTCCTCGACTTCTGGCGGCGCAACGACGCGATCCTGCGCGTGATCGACCTCGGCGCGGCCGAGGGCGACAAGCGGTTCAACAAGATCCGCATGAAGGTCCTGAACTCCGTGACGGGCTCCCTGACGGAATCCGTGAAGGAGCTCCAGGCGAAGGGCAAGGTCGACAAGGACATCAGCGCCGCCGCGATGGCGGGCTCCCTGGTCGTCATGCTGGCCGGCGTCGCCTCGCACCAGAAGGGCTTCACCTCCTGGGGCGTCAAGCAGGCCGAACTCAAGCCGAATCTTGCGCAGTTGGTGCACCTCGGCATCACGGGCAAGAAGCCGGCGAAGTAACGATCCCCCGCTGGGGCGACGCGCGGCGACCCCGGCGCCCCCAGGTCCTGTCTCACCGACGGCGGACCACACCTGTGGTCCGCCGTCGGCGTATCCGGACGGGGGTCACACGGGGACGACCGTCAGCACCCCTTCGAGCCCCTTGAAATCGCCCGCGTTACGCGTGAACAGCGGCAGCTCACCGACCGAGGCGATCGCGGCGATCATCAGGTCCATACGCCGGGGCCGGGGGTCGCGGCCCGCGGCAAGGGTCATGGAGACCAGGCTCCCATAGCGCGCGGCCGCCTCCCCGTCGAACGGAAGCGGCTCGAAATCGGCCACGGCGGCACCGAGCTTCTCCATGCGCGCAGCCCGCCCGGCGGCGTCCTTGGCCATCGCCACGCCCTGCTGCAGCTCGGCCATGGTCACGGCGGTGAGCAGGGGGAAGGCGGGAAGGTCCTCCGCCCGCAGCAGGTCGAGGTCGATGTACGTGCAGGTGTCGAGTACACCCACCCGGTAACGCTCAGCCACGAGACCGCTCCCAGGGGTCGTCGTCCCCGGCCCGGTCCTCGTCGCCGAAGAACTCGTCCGCTTCCTGCCGCATGAGGGCACTGTCCACGCGTGGCAGACGCCTGTGTCTCGCCACCAGTTCTTCGGCACTCAGGCACCGCTTCCGCGCGAGCGGGCGGAGCTCCGCAACTTCGATGCCGTTGCGGGTGATGTGGAAGACCTCACCCGCCTCCACCGCGTCCATGACGTCGGCGGAGCTGTTCCGGAACTCCCGCTGCGTAATCGTCCTCATGCAACCAGCGTAGCGCGCCGTGCTACGCCGCGCTACGGCGAAACCCTTCATCGCGCCCTGATCGCCCCCACCGGGCACGCCCGTACCGCCTCCGCGACCATCGGGCCCGGCTCCGCCTCCGGGAGGAGTTCGCTGAGACCGTCCTCGTCCTGGGTGAAGACCTTCGGGGCCGCCAGGGCGCACTGGCCCGCGCCGATGCACACGTCCTTGTCGATGTCGATCCGCATGGGGCTCTCCTCCGTCACCACGTCACCGGCAGTTCCAGCAGGCCCTGCACCGTGTCGCCCGGTTTGAACGGGACCTCCTCCGGGGGCACCGCGAGCCGGAGGCCCGGCAGGCGGCGGAAGAGCGCGGGCAGGGCGATCTCCAGTTCGGCGCGGGCCAGGTTCTGGCCCAGGCACTGGTGGATGCCGAAGCCGAAGGCGACATGGCCCCGCGCCGCGCGCCCGAGGTCCAGCTCGTCCGGGTTCCCGAAGACCGACGCGTCCCGGTTGATCACCGCGGTGGACAGGAGCACGCCCTCCCCCGCCCGCAGCGTCTCCCCGCCGATCTCGATGTCCTCCACCGCCACCCGGGACAGCCCGTCCGCGATGGACAGGAACCTCAGCAGCTCCTCCACGGCGGCCGGGACCGCCTCCGCCCCGCCGCCGGTCAGCCGGGCCAGCTGGTCCGGGTGCCGGAGCAGCGTGAACGTGCCGAGCGAGATCATGTTCGCGGTCGTCTCGTGCCCGGCCACGAGCAGGATCTCCGCCAGCCGCACCAGGGCGTCCCGCTCCACCGCCCCGGTCTCCAGCTGCTTGGCGATCAGCTCGTCCAGCAGCCCGTCGCCCGGCTCGCGCCGCTTCCGGGCGATCAGCTCGCGGAAGTACGCGTCCAGGTCCTCCCGGGCCGCGACGACGTCCTCCGGCCCGGGGCCCCGCAGCAGCTTGCGCGAGCGGTCCTCGAAGAACTCGTGGTCGTCGTACGGCACCCCGAGCAGCGCGCAGATGACCATGGACGGCACCGGCAGCGCGAAGGCGCCCACCAGCTCGGCCGGGGGACCCTGCGCCACCAGGGCGTCGAGCAGCCGGTCCACGGTCTCCTGGATGCGCGGCCGCAGCGCCGTCGCCCGCCGGACCGTGAAGCTCGGGATCAGCATCCGGCGCTGCGCGTTGTGCTCCGGGTCGTCCACGCCGATCAGTTCGACGCGGCGCTGCTGGACCGCGGCGAGCCTCGGCGCGAAGAACGGGAAGTCCGGGTGCGAGCGGTCGGACGACAGCCGGGGGTCGGTCAGGAGCGCCCGCGCCTCCGCGTGCCCGGTCACCAGCCAGACCGTACGGCCGTCGAAGAGGCGGACCCGGGACACCGGGCGCTGCCCGCGGCTCTCGCTCGGGTAGCCGGCGGGCGGGTGGTAGGGACAGGAGCGGTTCTGCGGAAAGGCGACGGGTGCGGACTGGGTCTCTGTCATGCGGACCTCGCAGCGAGGGGGGTGGGTCCTGCTTACCGATCACCCTCACTAGATGCCTCAGGCATCTACTTGGCCTAGGTGATGTTCGGCCATGTCCGCCGAACGGAGCAACGGCATCCACTTTCGGCCGCCGAGGAGCACCATGGAGACAGGCGAGGAGTGGAGGTCGGCCATGGCCGGAACCCGTAGCCGCTACGCCACCGACCGTGGCCTGACGACGCGCATGGTCACCACCATGTTCCTGATCGGGCTGCTGTACGTGGTGCTGGTCGGCGTGCTCCTGGCGGTGCTGCGCGGGGCCTGGCCGGTCATCCTGGTGATCACCGGGGGCATGTTCGTCGCCCAGTTCTGGTTCAGCGACCGGATCGCCGCGTTCAGCATGGGCGCCCGGGAGGTCTCCCCCGCCGAGGCGCCGGAGCTGCACGGGGCGATCGACCGGATATGCGCCCTTGCGGACATGCCGAAACCGCGCGTGGCGATCGCGCAGAGCGATGTGCCGAACGCGTTCGCGACCGGGCGCAGCCAGAAGTCGTCGCTCGTCTGCGCGACGACGGGGCTGCTGCGCAGACTGGAGCCGGAGGAGTTGGAGGGCGTCCTCGCGCACGAGATGTCGCACGTCGCGCACCGGGACGTGGCCGTGATGACGATCGCCTCGTTCCTCGGCGTCCTGGCCGGGATCATCACCCGGGTCGCGCTGTGGGGCGGCTTCGCCCGCAACAGCCGGAGCAACGACCCGGTCGGCGTCCTCGTCCTGCTCGTCCCGCTGGTCAGCGCGGTCGTCTACGCGCTGAGCTTCCTGCTCACCCGGCTGCTCTCGCGGTACCGGGAGCTCACCGCCGACCGCACGGCCGCCCTGCTCACCGGCCGCCCGTCGGCCCTCGCCTCCGCCCTCACCAAGGTGAGCGGCCAGATGGCCCGGATTCCGACGGAGGACCTGCGGAAGGCGGAGCCGTACAACGCCTTCTACTTCGTCCCGGCCTTCGCCTCGAAGGAGAGCATCGGGCGGCTGCTCTCCACGCACCCGACGCTGGAACAGCGCCTCGACCAGCTGGCCCGCATCTCGGCCGACCTGTCCCGTCCGTAAGGAGACCCCGTGGGCCTGCTCGACACGATCCTGGGCCGCAGCAAGCCGGTCCGCCCCGATCTCGACCAGCTCTTCGCCGTCCCGTCGGCCGCGCTGACGCTCCGGGCCGCGACGGGCTTCGCACCGACGGGCCTGGGCTCGGTCTGCTTCGCGGGCGTGGAGGGCTCCGCCTTCGCCCGGGTCCGGCAGGACGTACACGAACTGCTCGACGCGGACACCGGGCGCGGCGGCATCCCGGTGGAGTTCAGCCGCGACGCGTACGGCTACACCTGGCTGCTGGCCCGTCAGCCGCCGGAGGACGCCGCCGCGCTGGTCAACGACCTGCACGCGGTGAACACCCTGCTCCAGGACGGCGGCTTCGGCCCCCAGCTGCTGTGCTCGCTGGTCGCGTTCCGGGACGGCGAGGGCCGCTCGCTGGCGCTGGTGTACCTGTACAAGCGCGGCACGTTCTATCCGTTCGCGCCGGTCCCGGGCGGCGCGGAGAAGCGCGACAACCAGCTGGAACTGCAGGTCCGCGCCGCCCTGGGCGACGACCTCCGGGTGGAGCGGGACCTGTCCCGGTGGTTTCCGGTGTGGGGGGCGCCGGGGCTGTGAGGATCCCCGGCCCGGGCGGCGGGCGTCACTTCCCGTCGGTGCCGGGTTCCGCCCGGATGGATGCCTGGTAGAGGTCCGCGTAGGTGGGAGAGTCCTTGACCAGGTCGTCGCAGAACGCGGCGACGTCGGTGCCGATGAGCTCCACGACCCCCTTGCCTCCGGCGACGCCCTCCTCGAAGAAGTCGACGATCCCGGGGAGCAGGGGCCCGTCGGGCAGGCTGACCGGGCCGACCTTGAACAGGTACTTCTGCATCTCCTTGTAGACGATCCGGTAGTCCGGCGGGAGGGCCCTGACCCGGGCCATGTGGGCGCGCCACTGCTTCTTGCCCTCGATGATGTCCTGAATGCTCACGTCAGCCTCCCAGCCGGCTCAGTTTCCTCGCGACGTTCCTGTTCAGCTGCTCGCGCCACCGGTCGCGATAGGTCCTGGCCCCTGATCCGCCGGCCAGCGCGGCGCAGAAGCCCGGGATGTCCTCGCCGAGCACCTCGCGGACGCCCTGGCCGTCCGCGGCCGCCACTTCGAGCAGCCCCAGGGCCGAGTCGAGGATCGGCATCAGGTTGCGGCCGGTGAAGTCCCCGTAGGGGAGGAGTTGGGCGGTGATCTGCCCCCATGCCGCCCGGTGGTCGTCCGGCAGGGCATCGGCCCGGGCCTCGAACGCCTTCCATTCCCTGGTGAGATCGCTGCCGGTGACCTTCTCCCAGAAGTTCATCTCCCGCCTTCCTTGAGCCTGTCGATGCGTGAGGAGAGGTACTGCCACTTCACCCAGAACTTCGCCAGCTCCTCGCGTCCGGCGTCGTTGAGCGCGTAGAACTTGCGTGGCGGACCGACCCCGGACGGCCGTTTCGTCACCTGGACGAGCCCGTTCCGCTCCAGCCGCAGCAGGATGGTGTACACCGTCCCCTCGATGACGTCGGTGAAGCCGAGCTCGTTCAGCCGACGGGTGATGGCGTACCCGTAGGTCTCCTCGCTGCCGATGATTTCGAGCACGCACCCTTCGAGCGTGCCCTTCAACATCTCCGTCAGGTCGTCCAACGCATGTGCTCCTCGGCCTGGGTCAGTACTACGTGTCAACGAGTACCGCTATACGGTATCACCGAGTAGCCCAGCCGCCAACGCCGAACGGAGACCCCGGGGCGCTGTACTGTCCGAAATGTTCGGAAAATTCGGAACGGAATCAGGAGGCGCGGAATGGGCGGCGTGATCCACAACACCGGGGACGTTCCGGATGCCCGGACGGCGCGGGCGGCCGTCTCGACCGGGCGGCTCCCGACGGCCGAGGCCGTCCGGACGACGCTGGAGGGCGTGCGGCGGCGGTTCCAGGAGGACCGCGAGGGGCAGGTCCCCGACTACATCCCGGAGCTCGCCGAGGTCGATCCGGAACTGTTCGGCATCGCCGTCGCCCATGTGAGCGGCGCCGTGTACGCGGTGGGCGACGCGGACCACCCGTTCTCGATCCAGTCCGTCTCGAAGCCGTTCGTCTTCGCCCTGGTCAGCCAGGAGCTGGGGCGCGACACGGTGCGCACGCGGATCGGGGTCAACAGCACGGGGCTGCCGTTCAACTCGGTCCTGGCGGTCGAGCTGAACCACGGCAGCCCGATGAACCCCATGGTCAACGCGGGGGCCCTGGCCACCAACGCGCTGGTGCCGGGCTCGTCGCCCGAGGAGCGCTGGGAGTTCATCCGGCGCGGGCTCTCCCGCTTCGCGGGCCGCGAACTGCACCTGGACGAGCGGGTGTACGCCTCCGAGGCCGGGACGAACCAGCGCAACGAGTCGATCGCCCGCCTGCTGGACAGCTACGGCGCCCTCGCCCGGGACCCCGTCGCGACCACCGACCTCTACACCCGGCAGTGCTCCGTCACCGTCTCCGCGCGCGACCTCGCGGTCATGGGCGCGACCCTGGCCAACGGCGGTGTCTGCCCGCTCACGGGCGAGCAGGTGGTCGATGCCGGAGCCTGCCGCGACACCCTCTCCGCGCTGGCCACGGCGGGTCTCTACGAGCGCAGCGGCGACTGGCTGTACGAGGTCGGCATGCCCGGCAAGAGCGGCGTCTCGGGCGGCATCATCACCGTCGCCCCCGGCAAGGGCGGGCTCGGCGTCTTCTCCCCCCGCCTGGACGAAGCGGGCAACAGCGTGCGCGGGCAGCGGGTCGCCCACTTCCTGTCCGCGGCGCTGGGCATGGACCTGTTCACGTCCACGCCCCACGAGGGCGGCCGGTGAAGGCCGCCCTCGTGACCGGCCGTCCGCTCAGGTCCGCTTGAAGTACTCGATCTCGCCCAGCGCGATCGGGTGCCCCCCGCCCTGCCCCGCCGCCTCGCGGATCGTGAAGCGGACCGAGACGACGTCGCTGATGCCCATCCGCAGGGTCTGCTCCCCGGGCTTGTCGGCCAGGGTCATCGTCTTCTCGTGGACCTTGCCGTCCTTCGTCGTGATGGTCAGGTCCGCCCGGGTCGGCCTGGCCCCCTTCTGGAAGACCTCCGCCTTCGCCGAGACGCCCGTGTGGACCGTGACGCCGACCAGCCGGAACGGGTCCTCGAACTCCGCCGTCAGCGCGTCGCCGTTCTTCGGGGCGCCCCAGTACGTGTTCGTGACGCCGTCCACCGCCGCCTTGGCCGGGTGCCCGGGGGCGGACGCGTTCGCGGACACGTGGAGGGGGCTGACCTCGCCCGTGGAGCCGAGCTTGTCCCGTACGTCCTCCACGACGTAACGGCCCGCCGGGACCAGCAGGAAGCCCGCGACCAGGAGGCCCGCGACCACGAGCGCGATGACGCCGCCCCGCAGCAGCCTGCCCGAACCCGCCCGCACCCGCCGGTTGAACGGCCACCGCGTCCGCCACCACGGCAGCGGAGCCGCCTGGTCCCGGGGCTTCAGGGGCTCGGCGCAGTTCCGGCAGAACGTGCGCCCCGGCCTGTTGTTCGCGCCGCACGAGGGACACGGCTCGCCGTCCGGCTCCTCGTCCACCGCGGCCGTCCTGACGGTGGGCCGCGCGACGACGGGCACGCCGGGCAGGACCGCGCCGATGGGCTCCTCGGCCGGTTCCGGCGCCGGCTCCGGCGGCTTCGGCCGCGCGGGCCGTACGGGGGCGGGCACGGGGGGCCGTGGGGCGGGCGGGGGCGGGACAGGGGCCGTCCGGGGCTCCGGGGCCGGGTCCGGCTCGGGCGCGACGGGGCTCGGGTCCGGGTCCGGGGCCGGCGCGGGGACAGGCTCCGGCTCGGGCGCGGGGCGCGCGGCCGGTACGGCGGGGCTCGGGGCCGCGCCCCGCTCCCGGTCCGACGCGGAAGCCGGGTCCGGGCCGGGCGCGGCGGGGCTCGGGGCCGGGCGCGGCTCCGGGTCCGGGTCGGGCGCCGGGGTCGGGCGCGGCCCCCCGGGCCGGGTCCGCGTCGACCAGCCCAGGTACGTGCCGCAGCTGCCGCAGAAGTCCTCGTCCTCCGCGTTCGCCGCACCGCAGGACGGGCACGGGCGGGTCATGAGGGGCTCCTGGTGACTTCGAGGCGGCAGGTCAGGTGGGCCGGGCAGGAGGCGCGGGCCACCGTCAGGATGCGGGGCTCGTCCAAGGGGCGGTCCGTGCGGATGCGGATCAGCAGTTCGCCCGTGGGGGCGGGCGGCAGGGGCGAGTCCGGTTCGGCGGACCAGGTGACGCCTCCGCCGTCCTGGATCTCCGCCTCCACGCCGAAGCACAGGCGCAGGTGGTCCACCAGTCCCTGGCGGGTGCCGCGGCGGCGGTGGAGTTCGACGGCGCGGGCGACCGCGGCGCGGCGGCGGTCCTCCGGCCATGCCGGGTCGATCCCGGCGCCGACCCAGGAGGAGAGCCAGGGCAGGAAGTCGTCCGGGGTGAGGGCGGGGTCGAAGTACGCCGGGAGGTTGTCGAGCGTGGACAGCACCGGGGCGAGGACCGTGTCCAGGCCCGCCGTGAAGCGCTGGGCCAGGTCGTCGTCCGCGTACAGGGCGGGCAGCAGCGCGCCGATCGGGTAGCGGCTGGGGAGGCCGGGGACGGCGGCCCTCGTCATGAGCGCTCCCCGGCGGCGACGACCGAGACCTGGTGCTGGTGGGAGAAGACGAGCGCGTTCGCGGCCACGTCGATGCGGTCCACCGCCCCGCCGCGCCTCCCGGTGAGGGGATCGGCCGGGAACAGCCGGACCTCCTCGACCAGGCGGACGCCGGGCACGTTCTGGAGGACGGCGAACACCTCCCCGTACTGCACGGGCCTGCCGAACGGCCAGCCCGTGCCGTCCGCGCCGCCCCTCAGCGGGTCGATGAGGCGGAAGAGCGCGTCGAGCGCGGCGGTCCGGACGCGGTCCGTTTCGCCCTCGTCCGCGACGAGCCCCGCGACGACGGTGACGCCCTGGTAGGCGGGGGGTTCGACCACCAGGCGGGTGCCGACGAGCCTGCGTTCGTCCAGGCGTCCGGCCACCGCCGCCAGCACGGAGTCCGGCGGGACCAGCTGCTCGAAGCGGAGCCGCCCGCCCTCGTCGGGGACCGCGTCCGGCACGACCAGGACCCGGACAGCGCCGCCCTCGCCGGGGGCGGCGGGCAGGCAGCGGACGCGGCGCAGCGAGGGCGCGGCCTCGCGGGCGATGGCCTCGTGGTCCTCGGCGGTGACGGCCCGCTCCTGGACGCGGAGGATCTGCGGCGCGCGCAGCTTCGCGTTCTCGACGGTCTCGCCGTCCACCCCGCCGCGCGCCGCCTCGCGGTTGTCGACCCCGGCGACGTACGGGACGGAGCTGCGCAGGACCCGGATCGCGCCGCGCGCCACGTTCCCGGCGGCGCCGCCGCCCGTGCGGTAGCGGGCGAGGCGGATGTGGGCGCCCTTCGGCGGCACCGCCCCGTAGGCCCGGATGGTGCCGTCCGCCTCGCGCACCTCGGGCGGGAAGGCGAACCGGCCCCCGACGGCGTCGATCCGCACGTGCCGGTCGGCCGGGCCGGACGCGCCGAAGTGCTCGACCGGGGTCCAGGACTGCCAGCCGCCGTCCGACGACACCTCCACGAGCGGCGGTTCCCCGTCGAGCAGGACGGGTGTCCGGGGCGCCGCGAAGGTCTGGCCCGCGACCCCCTCGGAGGTGCCGAGCGGAACGTCGTACACCGTCTCCGCGTGCTCGACGCCGACCGTGCCGCCGACGGTGAAGACCTCCGCCTCGCGGATGGTCGGCGACTCGGAGTAGAAGGGCTGGCCGGGGGCGGCCTCGGTGACCCGGCAGCGCAGCCAGCCCGCGCGGATGCCCGCGGTGACGGACTCGGTGTGCCCGGCGGGCACGAACACCGTGATCTCACCCGGCTTGTTGAGCCCGCCGGTGGAGTCGACGCCGGTCGCGCACGGCACCCAGCGGGCGCCGTCCCACGCCTCCCAGACCAGCGGCGGCTGCCGGGGGTCGACGCCGACACCCTCGACCCGGCTGTCCAGGCGTACGGCGACGATGCAGCGCGGCACGGCGGTCGGCAGTCCGAACAGGAGGGCGTCGCCGGGCTGGGGCCGGGCCTGGAAGCAGGGGATGTCGCGATTCTCGGCGAGCGGCCCGGTGCGGTCGGTCTGCTCGCCGGTCGCCGGGACCGTGACCAGGCGGACGAGCGAGCTCGGCACGATGGCCAGGTCCTCATCGGTCGAGAAGACGACCGCCTCCTCCGTCTCGCCGCGCGCGCTCGCCACCTCCGTACCGGCCGGGAGGCGCACCGTGTCCGGCTGCGGCGCGGACAGCCAGAAGTCGACGTCGGCGCGGGCCGCCGTCGGCGGAAACAGCTGCACGCCGAGCAGGTCGAGGAAGGCGAAGTAGTTGCGGTCGGGCACCCGGTTCAGCCGGTAGAGCAGCTGGTCGACCATGTAGGCGAACGTCTCGATCAGCGTGACCCCGGGGTCCGACACGTTGTGGTCGGTCCACTCGGGCGAGCGCTGCTGGACGTACCGCTTGGCCTCGTCCACGAGCTGCTGGAAGCGGCGGTCGTCCAGATTGGGCGGGGTCAGGGACATCAGCGGGCTCCCGCCTCGGGGATCGTGTAGAAGGGGAAGACGAGGTTGCGCAGGTCGTTGGTGGACCGGACGGTGTAGTGCACGTCGATGTAGAGCGTGCCTTCCTCGACGGTGTCGTACGCGACGACCACGTCCCGGACCTCGATGCGCGGTTCCCAGCGCTCCAGGGACGTGCGCACCTCATGGGCGATCCGCCCCGCCGTGGCGCCGTCGCCGGGCGCGAAGACGTACTCGTGGATGCCGCAGCCGAATTCCGGCCGCATGGGGCGCTCGCCGGGCGCGGTGCCGAGGATCAGCCCGATGGCCTCCTCGATCTCCTGCTCGCGCTCGACCATGCCGATGCCGCCCGTGGCGGCCACGCGCAGCGGGAAGCCCCAGCCGCGCCCGATGAACCCGTGCTCGCTCATATCGGGCCCCCGATCAGGACGTTGGGCGCGCCCATGACGATCTTGGCGCCGCAGGTCGTGGTGTCGCCCATGCGGGCGGCGGGCAGCCCGCCGATCAGGACCGCGCCGCCGACGGCCGCCGCCGGGTTGGGCATGATGACGTTCCCCGGGCCGAGCAGGGCGTGCGGGGGCACCACGCACACGTGCAGGCTTCCGGTGACGGCGGCCGGCTTGCCGCCGATCAGCACGGTGGCGACGGCGACCGCGCCCGGGGGCGGGGTGCCGATGACACCCCCGTGGACGGTGGGGTCGCCCGTACGGGCTGCCTGGGGCATGGCTGGTGATCTCCTCGGTGGGGCGCGTCAGTTGATGCGGACGAGTGCGGCCTTCAGGACGGCGAGCAGGCCGCCGTCGACGGTGACGCCGGTCTTGCCGTTGACGGTCACCGACGCCCCCTTCACATGGACGTTCCCGGTGCCCGCGTCGAGCGTGATCCCGGTGCGGCCGAGCGACAGGGAGCTGAGGACCCGGGAGGTGCCGCGCGCGTACACCTTGAGCGCGATCTCGCCGCGCCGCTCGTCCAGCACGACCTCCAGCTGCTCGTCCCCGGTGGCCAGCCGGACGCCGGACGGGCCGCGCGGGGTGTCGAGCAGTTCGATGCGGTTGCCCGAACGGGACACCAGGGAGCGGCGGTTGACCTTGCCGCTGGTCGGGTCCACGAGCGGGACGTCGTGCGGAGACGGCTTGTCGACGCCGTTGTAGAGGCCGCCGAGCACGTACGGGCTGTCGATCAGGCCCTGTTCGAAGCCGACCAGCACCTCGTCGTTGACCTCGGGGCTGAAGACCCCGCCGCCCCCCTGGCCGCCCCACTGCACCGTACGGACCCAGTCCGTGACGTACGTGTCGTCGAGCCAGGGGAACTTCAGCCGCACCGAGCCGCGTTCCTTGCCCCGGCCCTCGCGGATGTCGGTGACGACGCCGATCGCGAGGCCCGGCATGCGGGGGCCGGGCACGGGCGCGCCCGGCCCGCCGGTGAGGCCGGTCAGCGAGCGGTCCGGGTCGGTGCTGACCAGCACGGTCGTGCGGTAGCCGCTCTGCGGGTCCAGGGTGTGGTGGGCGGCGGTCGCGGTGTAGCGCCCGGCGAAGTCGGGGCCGACGTTGCCGAGGGCGACCGGTTCGCCCGCGCGGAGCTTCGGGTTGCCCTCCGCGACCGCCTCGATCTCGCCGAAGCCGGAGGCGACCCGCCCGGCGACGGCACCGGCGACCGCGCGGGCCTCGGCCTGGGTGCGGTACGGGGTGTTGGCGACGGTCATCCGGGCGTTCCTGCCGAACAGGGCGGCGGGCGTGGACGGGTTGGTGCCCGGGGTGACGGTCTCGGACCGGATGGACTGCTCGCGGGCGACGATCCGGACCTTGTTGTCCACGTCCCAGCCGCGCACCTCGACGCTGTCCGCCCCGTCCGCCCCGGTCAGCACGGCCCGGAGCGCCAGCAGGTTGCGGCCGTACTCCAGGACCATCGGGTGCTTGGACGCGGAGGTGGACGGGGCGGGCGCCGAGGAGGCGGGCTTCGGCTTCACGAACTGGAGCACGCCCTTCTCGTCCACCCGGACGTGCGCCCCGCACTCCCCCGCGAGGTACTGGAGGAAGTCCCAGTCCGAGATGTTCGGCTGGGTCAGCTGCTTGTACATCACCGGGGCCGCCTCGACCTTCCCGCACGGCAGCCCGGCCCCGGCGGCGACCTTGCGGACGATGTCAGCGGCCTTCATGTTCCGGTACGCGACGACCTTGCGGCCGCGCCGCAGCCGGTGCGCCTTGGAGAACGCGCGGACCACGGTGAACGATCCGGTGGTGTCGCTGTCCAGTTCCAGCGCGGTGACCTCGCCCGTGAACAGCCGCTCGCGCGCCCGTTCCTGGACGGTGACCACGGAGATCTTCAGCTCGGTGCCGATCGTGATCCCGGTGGCGGTGAGCAGCGTGTGGTACGGGTCGCGGTAGGTCAGGACGGCGCTGTCGGGCAGCCCGATGTTCTCGTCCACCTCGCAGCTCACCAGCTGGGCGGCCCACGCCTGGGGCAGCTCGGCGGGCGCCTCCACGATGGGGTCGGCGGCGAAGGAGCGGGCGGGGCCGGTCATCGGGCCGCCTCCGCCACGCCGTCCTCGGCCGCGCCGTCCTCCAGCGCGGGCACCAGGAGTTCGCTGCCCGGGGGCAGGTGCATGGGGTCGTCGATGCCGTTCGCCTCCGCGATGGTGCGCCAGGCGGTGGCGTCGCCGTACTCCCGCCAGGCGAGCAGCGGCAGGCTGTCCCCGGCGACGACCGTGTGCGTACGCCGCGCCTCCCGCGAGCCGGACGTCGGGTTCTGGCCCGCCGGGTCGACGCTCGCCTCCTCGATGGACAGCGAGCAGGTGGCGCGCAGCGGCTTCCCGTCCACGTCGAACAGCGTGTACGAGACGGAGAGGCTGGAGAGCACACCGTCGAACGACGTCGTCCGGGACGTCCCCCAGTCGAAGCGCACCCAGGGGCTCGACGGCTTCTTCCGGCCGAGGCTGCTCGGCGTCGGCACGCAGGCCGTCATCAGCTGTTCGACCGCCTTCTCCACGGAGTTGTCGTGCGTGGCGGTGGCGTCCAGGAACACGTCCATCGACAGCGAGCGCGGTCCGCTGCCCACGAATTCGGGCAGCGCGGACTCCCCCGCCGTCCGGGACGGGGTGCGGCGCCACTCGGTGGACTTGCGCAGCGAGAGCGTCGCCGGGTTGAACTGGAGCGTCAGCAGGGCGAGGGTCCCGCCCGGCTTGGCGCCGACGTCGGACGGCGGCTCCATGATGGTCAGTTGTGCGCGGGCACGGCTCGTGCGGGCTGCGGCTGGCACGGGTTCCCTCCTTCCGCTGGCTGTTCTCGACGGGCCATCAGGACGGGACCAGCCCTTCGTGCGCGATCTCCAGCGTCTCGACGGCCGCCTGCGAGCTGGCCGGGTCGAAGGACGGCCCCTGCCAGCGGACCGGGACGATCCCCTGAACCTGCCAGCTGACGATCCGGCTGAGGTCCGGGCGCAGGGCGACGATCTCGCCGTCCTTGCGTTCGACGCGCTGCGTCGTCTCGTTCAGCCAGCGCGCGATCTTGAGGGTGTCGGCGGTGACGGGGCGGGTCAGCGTGATGTTGGTCCAGGTGATCCGCCCCGGCAGCTGCCAGGTGTACCCGTTGTTGCCGCCCTCGGCGTACTGCTCGATCTCCACCTCGGCGCCCAGGCCGGAGCAGGTGTGGAACGCGCCGAGGTCGCTGCCGCCGATGGTGAGCTTGAAGAACACGCTCGTCGCGAAGATGTTGTCGGTCATCCGTTGCTTTCTCTCTTCAGCGTCGGCCGTCGTACGGGCGTCCGGAACGTTCGCGGCCCCGCCGCAGGTCGGCCCGGAGGAGCCGGGCGACGGGGTCGATCAGGCGTCGGGCGAGGTCCTCGACGTCGACGTCCGGGGCCTCCGCGGGCGGCTCGGGCACGGGGGCCGGGGCGGCCTGCCGCTGGACGACGGTGACCGGAACCCCGGCGAGCCCGGCCTGGGCGGCGGCGCGCTGGACGGCCGGTGACTGGGCGGCCGGTGACTGCGCGGGCCTCGCGGGGGTCGCGCCCCGGTCCGGCCCGGGCCCGGCGGGGGCACCGGTCTGCGCCGCGCGGGGCACCGCGAGGCGCTGTACGGGCGCGTGCGCGCGGACGACGGGCCCGCCCCGGGCGGGCTCCGGTCCGGGGTCGCTCGGTACGGGGGGTTCCGGCGGCGCGCCGGTCCGGGCCGGGAGCGGCGCGTGCGGCCGGGGCGGGGCGGCGGGGTCGGCGGCGACGCGCTGCACGACGGGAGCGCCGGGGGCGGCGGTCTCCGTGCGCGGGGCGTCGCGCCGCCAGGTGGCCGGTACGACGGGCCGGGTCGCGGCGGTGTCGCGGGCGGTGAAGCCCTCGGCGGCGCCGGTGCGCACGACGATGCTGCGGGCCGCGAGGAGCGCACGGGCGCGCTGGACGGGGGCGGGCCGGGGAGCCGGGCGGACTCGGACGGGCCCCTCCGGGGCGCGTTGGACGACGGGCGGCGGCGCGGTGCGCAACGGCATCGCGGGGGGCGCGGCGGGACCGGGCCGCGCGGGACGCGGGGCGTCGCTCGCGGGGCCTGCCGGACCTGCGGTGCCTGCGGTCGGCGGGAGGGCGGACAGGGGTGCGCCGAGTCCGCCCCGGGTACGGGCGTGGGAGCCGGGGCCGGGGGACGGAGTGCCCGGGGCCGGGCGCCCCGGGTCGGCACTGTCCGCCGCCTGCCGCTGGACGACGGGCAGCGCGGGGCCCGCCTCGCGGGCGGGCGGGGCGAAGGGGGCCGCGTCTGCGGGGAGTTCGCGCAGGGGTTTGCCCAGGGTGGGGCGGGCCGGGGCGGGCCCGGCCGGGGCGGCGGAGGCGTCCGCCTGGGCCGCCCCGCCGTCCACCGGGGCGGGGCGCCCGGTGCGCCCGGCCGTCGGTGCGGACGCGTCTGCTTGCCGCTGGACCACGGGGAGGGCGGGCCCGCCCGGGAGTTCCGGCGCGGGGGTGCCCGCCTGGCGCCGAACGGGCCCGCCCGGGGCCACCACGGACGGCTGGGCGTCCAGCGTGGGGCGCACGGAGGGACCACCCACCGGCCCGGCGGGCACGTCCGCCTGCCGCTGGACGACCGGCAGGACCGGGGCGTCCGACGCGGGCCGCTCCGGGGCGGCGGCCGACGTGTCCGCCTGCCGCTGGACGGGCCCGCCCGGGGCCACCACGGGGGGCTGCGCGTCCAGCGTCGGACGTACGGAGGGACCCCCCACCGGCCCGGCAGGCACACCCGGCACCGACCGCTCCGGGGCGACGGCTGACGCCTCCGCCTGCCGCTGAACCACCGGCAGGCCCGGGGCGTCCTGCGCGGGCCGCACCGGGGCGGCGGCGGACGCGTCCACCTGCCGCTGAACGAAGTCACCCGGCACCACAGGCGGCTGGGCATCCAGCGTCGGCCGCACGGAGGGCCCACCCACCGGCCCGGCAGGCACGTCGACCTGCCGCTGAACCACCGGCAGGGACGACGCGTCCGGCGCGGGCCGCACCGGGGCGGCACCCGACGTGTCCACCTGCCGCTGAACGGGCCCACCCGGCGCCGTCACAGGCGGCTGCGCGTCCAGTGTCGGACGCACGGAGGGACCCCCCACCGGCCCGGCAGGCACACCCGGCACCGACCGCTCCGGGGCGACGGCAGGCACCTCCAACTGCCGCTGAACCACCGGCAGGGACGACGTCTCCGGCGCGGGCGGCGCCGGGACGACGGCCGACGCCTCCGCCTGCCGCTGAACGAACTCTCCCGGCACCACAGGCGGCTGCGCGTCCAGTGTCGGACGTACGAAGGAACCACCCGCCGAATCCGCGGGCGCGTCCAACGGCCGCTCAGCCAGCGGCAGGGCAGGGCCCGCCGGAGCGGACCGTTCCGGGGCAGCGGCGGACCTCTCCGCCTGCCGCTGGACCACCGCCGGACGCGCGGAGGAACCGTCCGCCGGACCACCGGACGCGTCCGCCTGCCGCTGGACCACCGGCAGGTCGGGCCCGCCCTGGACGGCACCCGGCCCCGGGTGCCCGGGAGCACCGGACGCGTCCGCCTCGCGCCGGACCACCGGCAGGTCCGGCCCGGAAGGCACCGGCCCCGCAGCGGCGGGCGGGGGCGCAGGCGTGCCCACGGAAGGCGGTTCGCCCGAGGGGCCGCCCAGGGCAGGACGTACGGCGGGCCCGGACGGGCCTCCCGGCGCGTCCGCCCGGCGCTGGACCGGCGGCGGCGCGATCTGCGCGGGCACCCCGGACGACGGGACGGCGGACACCGTGCGCGGGGCCGCCTTCGCCGGGCGCCGCGCGATGGTCAGCGGTGGGGCGGTGCGCCGGGCGCGTACCGGGGCGGGGTTCTCCGGCGGCGGTGTTCCGGGGCCGGAGGCGCGGGACGCCGACCCGGGCACGGCCCGGACGGCACGCCGGGGGCCCGGCGGGGCCTGCGGGCCGGGGCCGGTGGGCGCGGGCCCCGGCACCGTGCCCGCATCGCCCTCTGGCGCCGAAGGCCCGGCCGCGCGCAGCACCAGCGGCGGCCCGGAGGGCGCGGTGCGCGGCGTGCCCGGTGTCCGGGTCACCCCGTGAATCCGGCCCACGGGGGCGGACGGGAGCACCGCGTGGCCCAGGTCGCCGTCGCTGTAGGCCACGTTCTGCCAGGACGCGAGACGGGACCGGAAGCGCAGGCCGTCGCTGACGCCGATCGAGGACCGGGCGACGGTCACGGTCGGGGGCGCGACGCGGCGCCACCCTCCGTCCCAGTCCGCGCCGGGACGCGGGGCGGCGGCTCCGGCACCCGTCGAGGCGTCTCCCGGGGCGTCGCCCCGGCCCTCGGACGCGGAACGTGGCGAAGGGCCGGCCGGGTCGCCCCCGGTCCCGGGCGCGGCGGCGGACCCCGGAGCGCCCTCCGCGCCACGCGCCGCCCGGTCGGCGCCCCGGCGGAACCAGCCCCTCAACTCCACGCCCTCACCCGCTCTCGTTCACGCGGGTGTTGATCCGCGCTATCTCCCTCACCCATTCCTGCCGCTCACCATGCGTGAGGTCGAGGATCTCCTCGCGCTGCCAGTGGAAGTGGTAGGCGATGTACGCGATCTCCTCCCGCAGCCGGGAAGGCGCGTACGTCACGATTCCCCCAGGCGCTCACCCGACAGGTCCACCTCGAACGAGCCCTGGCACAGCGGGCAGGTGACCGCGGCGTGGGTGTGGCCCTCGCTGTTGATGCGGCGGTAGAAGTCCTGGAGGAACGCCACGTCGGTCGCGTACATCCGCTCGACCACCCCGGCGTGCACGTCGGTGATCGTGCCGAGGCGGGTGATGACCTGGCTGAGGAGCACCACGCTCAGGTACGCGGGGTTCTCCTTGACCCGGAGGTCGATCTGCGGACGCAGTTCGTCGCGGGCGGTGGCGAGCCGCATGGTCCCGGTCCGGTGGGTCCGGCCCTCGTCGTCCAGATAGCCGCGCGGCAGCTCGAAGTCGAACTCGTCGGGACGGCGCGCGGCCGGGGCCGGCGCGGGAGCGGGGGCCGGGGCCTCGGCCGGCGCCGGGGCGGCGGCCGCGAGGGTGTCCAGCACCTCTTCGAGGCCGCCGCCGGAAACGGTCCTGCGCCTCATTCGACCACGATCTCCTCGAAGGTGATGGTGACCGTCTCGGTCGCCGCGCTGGACTCGCCGGCCTTCAGCGAGGGGCCTTCCCAGCGGCTGGCCCAGCCCTGCATCAGCTGGATGCGGCGGACGGTCTCACCCTTGGAGTCCTTGATCTCGATGGTGAGGTTCTGCCGCGCGGTGTCGACGGCGCCGTTGTTCAGCGTCTCCTTGATCCACTTGGTGAACTCGCTGCTCTTGTCGAGTCCCCGCGTGATCGTCACCTCGCCGGCCTGCCGCGCTCCGGGCTGCTTGCGGATGATCTGCTTGCCGGTGGAGGTCACCTGCCGGACCTCCACCACCTCTTCCTCGACGGTCAGGCCGCTGATCTCCTGGATGGACTCCACGAGATAGCCGCCGAGCTGCACGCCGAAGACGTGGGTGGAAAGAGCGTCGCCCTCTGCCATGACTGTGTGTCACCTGTTCCGTTCGTTGCCGTCTCTTGAGTTGCTGCGGGAGAGGGACTGCGGTCACTCGTCCACGAGGCTCGTGCTGTCCGAGAACTGGGAGAGGCGGAAGACGACGAACTCCGCCGGCTTCACCGGAGCGACGCCGATCTCACAGACGACCTGGCCGAGGTCGATGGACTCCTGGGGGTTGTTGTCCCGGTCGCACTTGACGTAGAACGCCTCCTCCGCCGTACGGCCGAAGAGCGCGCCCCGGCGCCACTCCTCGGAGAGGAACGCGGTGACGTTGCGCCGGATGCTCGACCAGAGGCGGTCGTCGTTCGGCTCGAAGACGACCCACTGGGTGCCCAGGAGGATGGACTCCTCCAGGTAGTTGAAGAGCCGGCGGACGTTGAGGTAGCGCCAGGCCGGGTCGGAGGAGAGGGTGCGGGCGCCCCAGATCCGGATGCCCCGGCCGGGGAACGCGCGCACGCAGTTGACGCCGATCGGGTTGAGCAGGTCCTGCTCGCCCCGGCTCAGCCGGAGTTCGAGGTCGAGCGCGCCCCGGATGACCTCGTTGGCGGGCGCCTTGTGCACACCGCGCTCGCCGTCGCTGCGCGCCCAGACACCGGCGACGTGGCCGCTCGGGGGCATCAGGGTCTGGCGGCCGGTCGCCGGGTCGAGGACCTTGAGCCAGGGGTAGTACACGGTCGCGTAGCGCGAGTCGTAGCCGGCGTCGTCGTTGCGCCAGGTGCGGACGCGCTGGGCGTTCATGCCGGGCGGGGTGTCCAGGACGGCGACCCGGTCGCCCATCTGCTCGCAGTGGGCGATGAGGGCGAGCTGTACGGCCCGGACTCCCTCGTCGTCGATGTCGCCGCGCTGGTGGGCGCTCATCAGGTCGGGGACGGCGACCATGGTGATCTCGTCGATCGCCTCGAGGGCCGCGATGCCCGTACGCGCCGAAGCGTCGCCCACGTACTCGGTGGGGCCGGTCCGGCCGGTGGCGGTGGCGTCCGGGGTGGCGGGCGCGAGGGTGAGGCTCTGCTTCTCCGGGCGGGACTGCGCCGCGCCGGGCTGCTCGGTGACCTCGATGAGCTTCGACTGACGGGCCTGGGTGACCAGGTAGCCCTTGACGTTCTTGCGTACGGAGGTGTCGAAGGTCTCCACGACCTTCCCGCCCTGACGGACCAGCAGGCGGAAGCGGTCCTCCGGCGGGTTCTCACCCTCGGCGTCCGCGACCTCGATGGAGATCCCGTCACCGGCGCCCGGCCGGGCCGACACCAGGAAGCCGCCGACGGCCACGGAGGGGGCCGTCGCGGGCGCGCCGTCCTGCGGGGCGTCCTCGGCGGGCCCGCCGATGCG
Organism: Streptomyces sp. NPDC052299; assembly: GCF_040679335.1. Lineage (NCBI taxonomy): Bacteria > Bacillati > Actinomycetota > Actinomycetes > Kitasatosporales > Streptomycetaceae > Streptomyces > Streptomyces sp. NPDC052299. The sequence goes on from NZ_JBFAUP010000004.1 coordinate 91,635, forward strand.
CACGATGTACGCGGCGCCGCCGCCGTTGCTGAAGAACCCGTGGACGGCGAGCGTCAGATACGTGTCCGGGGTGAAGGTGCCGAACGTCGAAACGTACTGGTCCCAGCTGGTCACCAGCGTCGGCCGGTGGAAGGGACCGGTCTCCGCGAAGCCGACGAAGGCGGCGACCGCGGTGCCGACACCCTCGATGGGCCGTGCTCCGGACTGCACCTCCTCCACGTATACACCTGGGGTGAGGTACGACGGCATGCTCGCTCCTTCGGCTGGTCAGACGTTCGCCCGCCCAGTCTCGGCAGAGGGCGGGCGCGGGCAGTAGGTCTCAAAGTCCTGGCCGGGGGGCAGGGCGGCTGCCTTTCCGGGCCGGTGCGCCGGGACACCGGGCGCGAGGGATTAGTTTCAGCCAGAAAATATCGGGCAGGCCGGCAAGGTCGGCCGGATTTCCCCGGTCCCTCCGCGGAACCGAATGAGGCCCGATCCGCTCCGCCGAGCGCGGGGCCCGGTGGTCCAGTCCATTCGCCCCGCGCGGAAATGACCGGGAATCACCCGGGAAACGCCGGAATTGGCCCGCTGCCCGCACTCCCCGCATTTGCGGGTCCAGTGGTTCCGGGTGTGTCCGGGTGTGTGAAGGGACACACCCGGATGAACACGTGGTGGCGCATCCCCGCAGGTGGGAAACCCGTCTGTTCACACAGCGGGAACAGAAAGCCCGGAATCCGGCGCTATCGTTCCTCTCGCGAAACATCGCTCAGCACACCGCTCACATTGAGCACTTGGTGACATCCGGACGCCTGCTTCCCGGTGGCCGGAGTCCCGGGCTTCGAGCAGGTCACGGAAACGGTGACCGCCGCCTTCTCCGGTATCTGAATGGGGGTGACCCAGTGATAGTCCTGGTTCCTGAACGTCTCCAGGGCAATGGTGGTGATCTTCCGCTGCCCGAAGGAGATGGTCAGCAGCCCCTCGTCGCCCTGGAAATTGGCCACGACGATGTCCGTGACGCCGAAAGTCTGGCCTTCCGGGACCACATAGGTGCCGGCGTTCCGGCCCCCGGCGGCAGTCTGCACGTCGATGGTCTCGGAGCTCTGCCGGCCGCCCCCGCCGCCGCCGGAACCGCCCGAACCGCCGGACCCTCCGGTCGAGCCGGAGCCGCCCGTCGCACCGCCGGACCCGTCGGCGCCGCCCGAGCCCTCCCCCTTGCCCTGGGGGTCCTGCTGTCCGCCGCCCGAGGCCGAACCGCCCTGCCGGGGCTGCCGGTTCTCCTCCTGCGCGGCCTTGGCGCCCGCCTCCTTGGCGGTGCTGCGGACGGCCGGGCGCACCAGCGCGAACCAGGCGAGCAGCAGCGCGAGCACCGCGGCGAGCAGGATCAGCAGCCACTTCGGGAACAGCGGGAGCTGGGCGAACTCGCCCTGGAGCGGCTCCGGCCGGCCCGTCCGGGGGCCCTCGGCCCCGGCGTCCTCCGGCTCCCCGGCCACCACCTCGAACGGCCAGGCGGCCGGCGCGCCGAACCAGATCAGCTTCCGGGCCCGGACCTTGAGGCCCGCCTCGGCGGACTCGCCGGGCTCCAGCTTCCTGCGCTCCGGCGTGAACGCGAGGCGCAGTTCCTCGCCGGGCTGCCGGGCCGCGAGCGCGACCTCCGTGGGAGCGTTCCCAAGGTTCTGTACGACGGTGCGGAAGCGGGCCCCCAGCCAGCCCCGGCGGCGCCCCGGCTCCAGCCGTGCGCGCAGCTCGTGGAACGGCTCGACCACCACCGTCATCTCGGGGACGGCCACGGACTCGGGGTGCTCGGCGGGCAGCACCCGTATCCCCACGGGCTTCTCACCGGCGCGGACCTCGTGGGACCGGGGCGGTGCGAAGCGCACCGTGACGGTCTCGGAGGTGCCGGGATAGAGGGAGACCCGGGCCGGTTCCACCGTGGTCCACGCCGCACAGTCGCCGACCACGTCGAGGGTGTACGCCTCGACGATGTCCCCGTCGTTGCGCACGGTCAGCGTGGTCGTCGCTTCGGCGCCGGGCGACACCGTCACCGTGGGCATTGCGAGTTCGGCAGATGTGGTCACCCTGCGACGTTAGGCCGCACCCCGCCCCCGGCAGCAGGGGCGCGAGGGCAATGTGCGGGCAGGGGCGATGCCCCGGGGGCACACCCGCGCCGGATGCCCGCACCCCACCCCCGGGCCAGGTCCCCCTGCCCACGCGGGACGTACGCGTACGGCACGGGACACAACGGAATTCGGCGGAAGCGGCCCAGAAGGACGAGCACATGACCACGATCACGACAGACATGACGACGACGGGGGCGGCGGGCCCGCGCGGCCTCGCCGCGCCCGAGCAGCCCGCCCCCGGCATAGCCGCCCCGGCGTCCGGCCGGGTCTCGGTGGCGGTGTACGCGGAGGACCTGATCCTCCGGACCGGGGTGGTGCAACAGCTGCGCCGGCGCCCGGAGATCGAGCTGGTCCCGGAGGAGGAGGCGGACCGGGCCCAGGTCTCCCTGGTGGTGGTGGACGTGGTGAACGAACCCGCCGTCCAGCTCATGCACCGCCTCCAGCGCAACACCGCCACCCGGACCGGCCTGGTCGTCGGCTACTTCGAGGCGGGGGCCCTCCAGACCCTGATCGAGTACGGGGTGGCCGCCGTGCTGCGGCGCGGGGAGGCCGACCAGGACCGGCTCGTCCATCTGGTGACGGCCATCGCGAAGGGCGAGGGGGTCCTTCCCGGGGACCTCCTCGGCAAGCTCATCGACCACGTCAGCAGCCTGCACCGCTCGGTCCTGGACCCGAGGGGCCTCTCGCTGTCCACGCTCACGACGCGCGAGGCGGAGATGATCCGGCTGGTGTCGGAGGGCTACGGCACGGCGGAGATCGCGCAGAAGACCTCGTACTCCGAGCGCACCGTCAAGAACGTGCTGCACGAGGTCGCGACCCGGCTCAACCTGCGCAACCGGGCGCACGCGGTGGGGTACGCGATGCGGCACGGGCTGATCTGACGCACCGTCCGGCACCGGGAGGGCAGCGGCCGTTGCCCCCTCGGTGCCCCGGCGCGGCCGTCCGGCCGGGGTCCGCGTCCCGGGGTCTGCCCCGCTGCCCCTTGCCCCGGTGCGGGTCCGGCCGGTCTGTTGGCAGTGACCGTTCGTGGAAAGGCAGACCGTTGTCCCAGCGTGAGCACCGCACCGACCGGACCGCCGAGACCCGGTCCGCCCCCGCACGCGGCCCGGCCCCGGCCGAACGGGCCGGACTCCTGGAGGTGCAGCGCACCCTGGGCAACGCGGCCGCCCTGCATCTGCTGCGGCAGGCCGGCCGGCAGGAGGCCCCGGAGCAGCCCGCCGTGCAGCGCTCGGCCGTTCACGACGTGCTGAACGGCAGCGGCAGGCCGCTGGAGGCGTCGCTGCGCGCGGAGATGGAGGCCCGGCTCGGCGCGGACTTCTCGGACGTACGCGTCCATGACGACGCGGCGGCCCGCGCGTCCGCCGCCGGGGTCGGGGCCCGCGCCTACACCAGCGGCCACCACGTCGTCATCGGCGAGGGCGGCGGCGACAAGCACACGCTGGCCCATGAGCTGACCCACGTCATCCAGCAGCGGCAGGGCGCGGTCTCCGGCACCGACCGGGGGGACGGGCTGCGCGTGTCCGACCCGTCCGACCGCTTCGAGCGGGCCGCCGAGGCGAACGCCCACCGCGTGATGCGGGGCACGGCCCCGGACGCGCACGAGTCCGGGCAGCCGGTCGCGGGGCCGGGACGCGCGGGGGCGGACGCCGTACAGCGGTTCATGGCGCCCACCGCGAGCGGCGACGCCGCCGCTTGGCGGCAGGAGGCCCTGCGCTACTTCCAGTCCCCCGAGGTGAAGGACGTCCTGAAGAGGTACACCGAGCTGGTGCTGGGGGAGCCGTTGCAGCCCAAACTCCTGGCGAAGCTGGTCGGGGACCTGGGCATCAAGGCCGAGTGGAGGGCGGTCGTACAGGCGACCGGCGGGGCAGCCGGTTCGGCGGGAGCCGACCTGGACGCGTCGCTGACCGCCGTGCTGCGGCAGCTGAACATCATGGAGCAGGAGGTCCTGACCTCGCGCAAGGTCGGGGAGGAGCCCGACTACGACAAGCCGCTGCCGCAGGCCGTCGTGGGCACCGAGTTCACCTTCACGGACGACACCCTCAACGGGATCGCCGGGGGCAATCCGCTGCGCGTGGACATCAGCGGACTGACCGGGCAGGCGGACGCCCGCGCACGGTCCGCGATCACCTACGCCCGGAACAAGATGACCGACTGGGCCGGCCGGGTCCAGGCCGCCGATCTGCCGGCGGGCTTCGAGCTGGCCGTGAGCAACACCACCGTGAAGGGCCAGGAGGCGCGGAAGTTCACGTACACCAAGGGCGACACGACGTGGTGGTGGGAGATCACCATGGACGACGCCTGCCTGGAGACCCGGACGGACCCGACCCCCATCGCCGGGCTGCACGCCGCCCATGTGCAGTTCATCGTGGAGCGGCACATCTTCCGGCTCGCCGAGAACTGCGGTCTGCGCGTGGACCAGAGCATCTTCGGCGGCGGCGGGCACATCTCCCTGGACAGCGGCTCGACGTTCGGCGGAAGCGTCGAACTCTTCGTCGAGTCCATGCGCCAGTGGGAGGACGACTGGAACAACTGGGTTCTGCGGTTCGGCACCGCACCGCGCGCGAAGGACACGGTGAACGCACCGTGGACCGGAGACCTCCCGCAGGGACAGGCCCACCTGGACGAGGTGAAGACCCTGCTCGACCAGATCCTGGCGGACGCGCGCCGGGGCGATGTGGACCTGCCCGGCGCGGTCCAGCGCCTCCAGGCGCACATGATGACGCTTCCCCTGCACCAGGACGCGACGCCCAACCTGCGGGACAAGGTGGACGCCCATCCGGAGGACCGGCTGCACTATCAGGCGGTCAACCTGGAGCACATGAACGACGCGAACGCGGGGCACCGGCGCGTCGAGTTCCGCGACATCCAGGCGCAGGCGAGTTACGAGGAGCTGCTGGACGACCTCCGGCACATCGGCTTCCTGCTCCAGGGCGTCCGGGACAACGTCGGGCCCGAACAGACCGGCCGTCTCGCGGACCGGCACGCGAAACGCCCGCGTTAGGGCCTGTCCGGCCCCAAAGGGCACCCGGTCTTCCCCGTCCCGGGGTACTCCGGGCCCTGTCCGCACGCCCCCTTCGGCGGGATGCTCACCGTGGAGAGCCATCGACCCAGACTGTGAGGTGGACTGTGGGCGGTCCTGCTGGCCCGGCGAGGGGTGCCCGGCTGCGCCGGATGTGCGGTGCGGTGGTGCTGCTGACGCCGTTGCTGGTGGCGGGCTCCGTGTCCGCCCCGCAGAGCGCCCAGCCGGCCGCCGCCGCGACGAAGGCGGCGGCCGACACCGGGCGGATCGCCTTCGCCGGTACGGGGCACCGCAGCCTCGGCCGGGTCACGTCGGAGACGGCCACCGAGGACCTGTTCGGGAGCGACGGCCCGGTCCACTACGACCAGGACGCCTACGGGCGCGGCGACGCGCTCGTCTTCACCAGCCGCCGGGACGAGAAGCGCCCCCAGGTCTACCTGCGCGGCGCGGACGGCACCGTACTGCGCCTGACCCGCGGCGTGGACGCCGCGCACCCCGAACTCTCCCCCGACGGTAAGACCGTGGTCTTCGACTCGCCCGGCAACGGCGGCCGCCGGGACCTGTGGTCGGTGCCCACCGACGGGTCCGGGAAGCTGCGGCAGCTGACGGACACCACGTCCGAGGAGACGTCCCCGACGCTCTCCCCGGACGGCACCCGCATCGCGTACGCGAGCGACGGCGGCCCGGAGCCGGGCAGGCAGATCTACGCACGCGACCTGGACGGCGGCACGGTGACGTGCCTGAGCGACAGCACCGAGGGCGACGCCGACGAGCCCGAGTGGAACCCGGTCAAGGACGGCACCCACGGCTCCCTCGTCGCCTACACGCTGCACGTCGAGCCCACCTCCGACACGGACACCGGCCACCGCCTGCGGGTCACCACCGACGGCTCCGGGACCGCCCGGCCGGTACTGACCGGTCTCGGCAAGGACTGGGGCTCCCGGTCACCGGCCTGGCTGCCCGACGGCGAGGGCCTGCTCTTCCTCAGCCCCAACACGGACTGCGGCTGCTCCGTCTACGACCACGTCTACCGGATCGTGTCCCTGACCGACCCCGCCCCGCACATGGTGCTCACCGAGGACCGCGAGGTGGAGACCCCGGCGGTGCTCGGGTCCCCCGGCTCCTGGTCCACGGTCGTCACCCGCCGGACCACCAAGGACGCCGCCGTCGTCACGCTCCAGGACATGCGGCAGGACGGCTCCGACCCCCGCGACCTCCGGCTCGACGTCCTGCGCGAGGACCCCAGGGCCCTGACCAACACGAGCGACGACCCGGCCGTCGACCCGCTGTTCCACCCGGCCGACGGCTACGACCCCTGGACCGAGCGGCAGACGTACACGCCCGACGGCCGCCGCATCGCCGTGACCAGGTTCGAGACGGTCGACGGGCAGCGGGTCCAGCGGATCTGGCTCGCCGACACGGACGGGAGGCACCCGTCGGTCATGAAGCTGGACGGGCGCGGCCCCCGGGACCGCGACACCGACCCCTCGTTCTCGCCGGACGGCACCCGGCTCGCCTTCACCCGGTCCACGCCCGGTACGGACGGCGCCTGGGCCAGCCGGGTCCTCGTCGCGGACGTGGCCTCCGGGCGCATCACCGGCGAGATCGTGCCGCCGGACGGCGAGGTCACCGGCGCCGACGCGCAGCCCGCCTGGTCCTCGGACGGCACCCTGCTGGCGTTCACCCGCGCCGAGGTCATCCGGGGCCTCGGCGGCATCAAGCACGTCTGGACCGCGCCGGTGAAGGCGCTGAAGCAACAGGACGACCTGACCCGCCTCGCGGGCTGCCCCGGCTTGTGCAAGGTCATCGACGACAGCCCCGCGTTCTCGCCCGACGGCAGGTCCGTCGCCTTCAACCGCAAGGACCGCGCGGACCAGATCAACCAGCGCGCCAGCGTCGTCGTCACCTCACCGGACGGCGAGAACTGCCGGGTCGTCCTGCCGGCCGGCCGGAGCAACGACTCCTCCGCGTGCGCCGCGGAGATCCCGGACGTCGAGACGACCGGCCCGTACCAGCCGCGTGACGTGGCCTGGTCGCCGGACGCCTCCCGGCTGGTCGTCAGCCACCGCCGCGGCCGGGCGCCCAGCTCCCCGGAACAGCTCTCCGAACTCGACCCGGCCACCGGCACCCTGACCCCGCTCACCGCGGAGCTGCCCGGCCGGCAGAAGGAGCCCGCCTTCCAGCAGAAGGTGGACCTGGCCGTCACCGCGCCGCCCACCGCGCCCACCGTGGAGACCGGCTCGTCGGTGTCCGTCACGGTCACCGTCACCAACAACGGCCCCGCCCACTCCCCCGGCACCACCCTGGTCGCCGACCTCCCGCCGGGCGTCCGGCTGGAGGGCATGACGACGCCCAAGGGCGCGTGCGACGACGACGGTGCGCCGAGCTGCGACCTCGGCCTGCTCGCCCCCGGCGCCCGGGTCCCGGTCACCGTGCGGCTCATCGGCGTCACCAACGGGCCCTGGCAGCTGGGCTGGTCGGTCACCGGGGCGGTCCTGGACCCGAACCCCACGGACAACGCCACCGGCACCTCCGTACGGGTCCGCACCACGCCCGCACAGCCGAGCCCGCCGCCCGGCGGACCGGCCACCCCGCCCAAGCTGCCGCCCCCGGCCGCGCAGCCGCCCGCCCTGCCGCCCGCACCCGAGGCCGGTCCCGCCGTCGTCGTCCGGGCGCAGCCCAGCCCCGGCTACGTCGGCGGCCGGGTCGTGGTGACGTACACCGTCCGCAACGGCAGGAACGCCCTCGCCACCGGCCTCCGGCTGCGGCTCGGGCTGCCCTCCGGCATTCCCGTGGCCACGCTCCCGGCGGGCTGCACCGGCGAGGTGTGCGCGCTCCCCGACCTGGCGCCGGGCGCCTCCTCGGTCCTGCGGGTCGTGCTCGCCCCGGACCACGCGCTGCGGACCCGGATCACCGGCACGCTGACGACCACCGGCACCGACGCGGACCGGGGCGACAACGTCTCGCGCATCCCGCTGCGCATCCTCCAGCCCCGGATCGTCTCGGTGCCGGAGATCGGCAAGCCCGGCTTCGTCACCTCGGTGCGCGGCAAGGACTTCCCGCCCGGTGTGCCCGTGAAGCTGGCCTGGAAGCCCGGGATCACGGCCGCCGCCGCGCCCACCCTGCCGGGCCGCGACGGCACGTTCATCGCCCAGCTGCTGATCCTGGTCAAGGACCGGACCGGACCGCGCACCATCACCGCCTCGGGGCCCGGCTTCTCACCGGTGAAGACGGACTTCCTCGTGGTGACGGGCAACCTGGTCCCGCCGGACGAGATGGGGCGCCGGTGATCCACGAAGTGGACGAGGCGCTGCGGCTGTTGCTGGTGGACGCGGGCCTGGAGGACAGCGGCGTCGACCTCGTCTTCGACGCCCCGACGAAGGACTGGTCCGCCCGCCGCAACGCGCCCACGGTGAGCGTCTTCCTGTACGGCATCCGCGAGGACGCGACGCGCCGCCGCAGCGGCACGTCCGAGGAGTACGACGCCGAGGGCCTGGTCACCGGCCGCCGCACACCGCCGCGCTGGTTCGAGCTGACCTACCTGGTGACGGCGTGGACCAACCGCCCTCAGGACGAACACCGCCTGCTCTCCGAGGTGTTGCGCTGCCTGATCCGCACCCGCACGCTGCCCGCGGCGATGCTGACGGGCAGCCTCGCCGACCTCGCCCTCACGGTCGAGATGGAGGCCGCGTCGGCGGGTTCGGGCGACCGCCCGTCCACGGTGGACGTCTGGTCCGCGCTGGGCGGCGAGCTGAAGGCCGCGATCGACGTACGGGTGTGGGCCCCGCTCTCCGGCGAGGTGGAGCCCGCCGGGCCGCCGGTCACGGAGGGCCTGCTCGTCCGCACGGCCGCCGCCGTGGACGGCGGGGCGACGGAGCCCGGCCGCCGTCTGCGCTACGAGGGCGGCACGGCCGCCTCCGGCGACGGCTTCGCGGCGGAACGCGAACGGCAGCTCCCGCCGGGGCGCCGCAGGCGCGGGGGCGGGGTCGCCCGGTGACCGTCGCTCAGCAGCTCCCCGCCACCTCCTCCGTCGCCGAGCTCTGGGAACGGCTCGGGCACGTCGAGCGGCGGGTGCGGATCGCCGTCGCGCTGCGCCACGAGACCGACCCGTCGCCGGACGATCCGCTGCGGGGGCAGTACCTCACACCCGCCGGTGCCCAGCGCGTCCTGGACTCGCGCGACGCGTTCCTCCCCGTACCGGACCTGGGCCCCGACGCGCCGCCCGGGCGCGGGCGGATCGCGGAGCTGGCCGAGCGGTTCGGGCTGACCGGGCCCGACGTGGACCTCCTGCTCGTCGCCCTGGCGCCGGACGTCGACGCACGGTTCGAGCGGCTGTACGGCTATCTCAACGACGACCTGACCCGGCGCCGCGCCACGATCGGCCTCGCGCTCGAACTGTGCGGGCTGCCCGGCGCGGGCCCCGGCCGGTTCCGGTTCACGCCCTCCGCGCCGCTCGTCGCGTCCGGGCTCGTGGAGGTGCTGGACCCCGAACTCCCGCTGCTCTCCCGGGTGCTGCGCGTCCCGGACCGGATCACCGCCCATCTGCTCGGCGACGACGCGGTGGACGCCCGGCTGCACGGGCTGGTCCGGGTCGCGGACCCCGGCGACGAGCCGGACACCGGCCCGGTCACCCGGCGCGTCGCGGCGGCGGCCGGGACCGGGAACGGGTTCACGCATCTGCTGGACCGGGGCGGCGACCCGGCCCGCCTCGCCGTCGGCGCGCTCGCCGCGTCCGGGCTGCGTCCGCTCGTGGTGGACCCGGCGGCCCTGGCGGCGGCGCCGGAACCGGAGCGGGCGGTCAGGATGCTGGCGACCGAGGCCCGGCTGAGCGGCGGCGGGCTGGTGCTCGGCCCGCTGGAGGCGCTGGCCCCGGAACAGCCCAAGGGCGCCGCGCTCGTCGGGGCCCTGTGCGCGGCGGTCGGCGGCGGCTCGCCGCTGCTCGTGTACGGGCGGAAGCACTGGGACCCGTTGTGGGCCGGGGAGAGCCCGGTGACGGTGCCGGTCCCGCCGCCGGACCCGGCGGACGCCGTACGGCGGTGGCGCGGCGCGCTCACCGGGGCCGGTGCCGCGGCCGGGCTCGCCGCCGGGACGCAGGAGGCCGACGCGCAGCTCGCGGACGCCACCCGGGCGTACCGGCTGGACTCCGGCCAGATCCGCCGGGCCGCCGACGTGGCCGTCCGGCTGGCCGCGCAGGAGGGCCGTCCGGTGGAGGCCGTCGATCTGCGGACCGCCGTACGGGCGCAGAACGGCGCGGGGCTCGCCCGTCTCGCCCGGCGCATCGAGCCGACGGTCGGCTGGGACGACCTCGTGCTGCCCCCGGCGACCCGCCGCCAGCTCTCCGACCTGGCCCTGCGCGCCCGCCACCGGGACCAGGTGCTCGGGCGGTGGCGGATGCGGCCGGGCGGCGGCCGGGGCCGCGGCATCGTCGCGCTGTTCGCCGGGGAGTCGGGGACGGGCAAGACCATGTCGGCCGAGGTCGTCGCGGCGGACCTGGGCATGGAGCTGTACGTGGTCGACCTGTCGTCCGTGGTCGACAAGTACGTCGGGGAGACCGAGAAGAACCTGGAGCGGATCTTCGTGGAGGCGTCCGAGGTCAACGCGGTGCTGCTGTTCGACGAGGCGGACGCCGTCTTCGGGAAGCGCTCGCAGGTCAAGGACGCCCAGGACCGGCACGCGAACGTGGAGTCGGCGTACCTGCTCCAGCGCGTCGAGTCCTTCGACGGCATCGCCGTCCTCACGACGAACCTGCGGGCCAACCTGGACGAGGCGTTCACCCGCCGACTGGACGTGGTCGCGGACTTCCCCGTACCGGACGCGCAGCAACGCCTCGCGCTGTGGGAACGCTGCCTCGGGACGGAGGTCCCCCGCGCCCCGGACCTCGACCTGCCGACGTGCGCGGACCGGTTCGAGCTGACCGGCGGTTCGATCCGGGCGTGCGCGGTGACGGCCGCGTACCAGGCGGCCGAGTCGGGCCGCCCGCTGGACACCGAGCAGCTGGTCGGGGCGGTCCTGGCGGAGTACCGGAAGCTCGGACGGCTGGTCCTGGAGAGCGAGTTCGGCCCGTGGCTGAAGCGCGCGAGGCGCTGACGCCTACCGGAGCGGGCGGACCGTGAGGATCTGTTCCGCCCGGCCGACGGGCCCCTTGACGTCGTGCAGGACCGTGCTGGTGAGGCCCTGGCCGGTGGGGCCGAAGACGACCGTGGTGTCCAGGCCGGTCCAGCGGCCCTCGGGCTGGCGGTGCAGATGGATCGTCAGGTCCACGTTGGGGAACATCCACTCGGTCGGCTGCTCGCGTACGGCGATGCCGTTGGCCGTGTCCACGAGCGCCACGTACGAGGCCAGCGGCCCGGCGGTCTCCCCCGCGACCAGGTCGAGCGGGGTGGTGATCCACGCCGTCGTGCGGCCGGGCAGCGGCGGGGCGAGCGGGCGGACGTCGAGCGAGGCGACGTAGCCGCCGGGCCAGAGGTCGGCCATCGGCCAGGGGGCGAGCGCCTCGGGCGGGGTGAGCCGGTCGTCCTCGCCGTCGGCGACCTCCGTGGTGTCCACGGGGGCGAGCGACCAGGCCCTGGCCCGTACGACCGGGCGGCCCGCGATGAGCGCGACGGCCTCCACCAACTCGATGGTGCGGCCGGGGCGGACGGTCTCGACGCGGATCTCGCACTCGTCCAGGGCGAGCCGCCCGAGGATGTCGAAGCTGATCCGGGACAGCAGCAGCCGCTCGCCGGGCCGCTCCGCGAGGTGCCGCTCGACGGCGTGGACGAGGAGCCCGCCGAACGGGCTGAAGTGCACCTCGTCCGTGCTCCACGCACCGCTCGCGTGGGCGGTCGGCTTGTAGCGGTGGGCGTCGATGCGCTCGTAGTAGCTGCCGGTGTTCAACGGATCGCTTCCCTCACGGCCGTACGGATCGGGCATCCCCAGCGTGCCACCGGGGGCGATCCGGCCCGCGCGCGGGTACCGCGCCCCGCACCCGCGTTCGAGCGTGATCAATTCGCAATCGATTCCGGTCTTGACCGAGACCCATCAAGGAGTCGCGCGATTACGCTCCGAAGCATGTCCGACAGCGCACCCACCACCGGTAGCACTTCCCCGGCCCCCACCGACCTCACCGAGGACCGCCCCGTCTACGTCATCGGCGGCGGCCCGGGCGGACTGGCCGCGGCGGCGGCCCTGCGCGCGCGGGGCGTCCGGGCGGTCGTGCTGGAGAAGTCCGGGGCCGTCGGCGCCTCTTGGCGGGGCCACTACGACCGGCTGCACCTGCACACCACCCGCCGCTGGTCCGCGCTGCCCGGGCTGCCGATGCCGAGGAAGTTCGGCCGCTGGGTGGCCCGCGACAACGTCGTGCGGTACCTGGAGAAGTACGCGGAGCACCACGAGCTGGAAGTGATCACCGGCGTCGAGGTCTCCCGCGTCGACCGCGCGGCGGACGGCACCGGCTGGCGGCTGAGCGCGAGCGGGGGCCGCGAGCTGACCGGCCGCGCCGTCGTCGTCGCCACCGGCTTCAACCACACCCCTCGCCTGCCGGACTGGCCGGGCCGCGAGACGTTCACCGGGGAGCTGCTGCACGCCTCGGACTACCGCTCCCCGGCCCCGTACGCGGGCAAGGACGTCCTGGTCGTCGGCGTCGGCAACACGGGCGCGGAGATAGCCGTCGACCTCGTGGAGGGCGGCGCCGCACGCGTACGGCTCGCGGTCCGCACCGTCCCGCACATCGTGCGCCGCTCCACGGCGGGCTGGCCCGCGCAGGCGACCGGCATCCTGGTCCGCAGGCTGCCCGTCGCCCTGGTGGACCGGGCGGGCCGCCTGATGGCCCGCGCCGCCGTGCCGGACCTTTCGGAGCACGGGCTGCCCCGCCCCGACACGGGCCTGTACTCCCGCGTCAAGGAGGGCGCGATCCCGGTCCAGGACGTCGGCCTGATCGACGCGGTGAAGCGGGGCAGGGTCGAACCCGTGGCGGCCGTCGAGTCGTTCGACCGGGACGCGGTGGTCCTCGCGGACGGCACCCGGGTCACCCCGGAGGCCGTCATCGCCGCGACCGGCTACCACCGCGCCCTCGAACCCCTGGTCGGCCACCTCGGTGTCCTGGACGCCCGGGGCCGCCCGCTGGTTCATGGCCCCCGCACCCCCAAGCAGGCCCCCGGCCTCTACTTCACCGGCTTCACGAACCCCATCAGCGGCATGCTCCGCGAACTGGCCCGGGACGCGGAGCGGATCGCGAAGCGGATGGCCCGGGGGGCGCGGCGCTGACGGACCCCGCGCGCGCCGCACCGGACCATGACTTTCGGCAGTGCCGCCGCCGCTCCGGGGTGCGTACGGTCACGGGGTGGACAGAGCGATCGTCAGCGGCACGGTCCGGCGGGCCGCCGCCCCGGGAAACCTGCTGACCGTGGCGGCGGCGGCCTGCGTCGCGCTGAGCGCGGTCAGCCCGTGGTGGGCGCTGCCCGCCGCCGTGACCGCGTTCCTCGCCGGGCGGGTGCCGGGCAGGACCGGGCCGACCCTGCTCCTGCTCGTCGCGGTCGTCGCGGGCGGGGTCGTGGCCGTCGCCCTCGTGCCGTCCTGGGTGCTGATGGCGGGGCGGTTCGTCGCGGTCGTCGCGGTGGCCGGGATGCTGCCCTGGTGCGCGGGACGGTTCTGGTGGCAGTACCAGGAGCTCGTACGGGCGGGCTGGGAGCGGGCGGAACGGCTGGAGCGGGAGCAGCGGCTCGTCGCCGAGCAGGCCCGGGCGCGTGAACGGGCCCGGATCGCCCAGGACATGCACGACCTCATCGGCCACGACCTGAGCCTCATCGCCCTCTCGGCGGGCGCCCTCAAGCTGGCCCCCGGCCTGGACGGGGCGCACCGGCAGGCGGCCGGGGAGATCCGGGCCCGGGCGGCGGCCTCGGTCGAACGGCTCGGCGAGGTCATCGGCCTGCTCCGCGAGGACGGCGGCCGGGTGGACGAGGAGCCGCCGGGCCCACCCGGCACCGCCGTCCGCCGACTGGTCGCGGAGGCCGCCGCCACCGGCCTCCCGGTCACCCTGCGCACCGAGGGCGATCCGGCCGCGATGCCGCCGCAGACCGCGCGGGCCGCCCACCGCGTCGTCCAGGAGGCCCTGACCAACGCCGCCAAACACGCTCCCGGCGCCCGGGTGGACGTCCGGCTGACCCACGCGGCCGGAACGACGACCGTCCGGGTCGGCAACGGCCCCGCACCGGCCGGGCGGCAGGGCGCACCCGGCACCGGGCGGGGCCTGCCCGGCCTGGACGAGCGGGTGCGCCTGGCGGGCGGCACCCTCACCCACGGCCCGTACGAGGACGGCTTCGCGGTGACCGCGCACCTGCCGCACACCCCGCCCGCCCGGCCGCCGGCCGCCGCGCCCGAGCCCGGAGCCCTCCCCCCGGAGCACCGGCACGCGCGCGGGCGCGCCCGGCGCGCCCTGGCCCTCGCCGTCGTCCTGCCCCTGGCGGCGTGGGCCGGGCTGAGCGCGGCGCTCCTGGGCTGGGACATCCACTCGGCCCGGCAGTCCGTCCTGGACCCCGGCGACTTCGCCCGGCTCCGGGTGGGCCAGGACCGGGCTTCGGTCGAGCGGGGGCTGCCCGCGCGCGAGACCACCCAGCGGCCGGTGGCCGGTGAGCCGCGCGGTCCGGGCATCAGCTGCGTCTACTACGCGATGACGGCGGACCGTTTCGACGACCGTTCCGGGGACGCCTACCGGCTGTGCTTCCGGGACGGCAGGCTGATGTCCAAGGAAGCGCTCAGCCCGGGCTCGGGATGAGCATGACGGAGGGACCACCCATGATCCGCGTCCTGGTCGCCGACGACGAACCGATGATCCGGGCGGGCGTGCGGGCCGTCCTCACCACCGACCCGGGCATCGAGGTCGTCGCGGAGGCGCCCGACGGGCACGAGGCGGTGGAGCAGGTGCGGCTCCACCGCCCGGACGTGGCCGTGCTCGACATCCGGATGCCCGGCACCGACGGCATCGAGGCGGCCGCCGAGATCCGGCGCGCCGTGCCGGGGACGGGCGTCGTGATGCTGACGACCTTCGGCGAGGACGACTACATCCTGCGGGCGCTCGGGGGCGGCGCCGCCGGTTTCCTGATCAAGTCCGGCGAACCGGAGGAGCTGATCGCCGGGGTCCGCGCGGTCGCGGACGGCGCCGCCTACCTCTCACCGAAGGTCGCGGCCCGGGTCGTCGCCCACCTCGCGGCGACCGGTGCCGGCGCGCTGGCCGGCCGCCGCACCGCCGCCCGGGAACGGGTCGGCGCGCTCACCGCCCGGGAACGCGATGTGCTGGCCCTCCTGGGCGCCGGGCTGTCCAACCGCCGGATCGCGCACCGGCTCCACGTGGTCGAGGGCACGGTGAAGGCGCACGTCAGCTCGGTCCTGGCCCGGCTCGGCGTGGAGAACCGGGCCGCGGCGGCGGTGGTCGCCCACGAGGCGGGCCTCGTCCCGGGCGGCGGACCGGTCCGGGACACGCCCGAGGAGCGCTGACACCGCCGTCCCGGCCAGGGGCAGCAGGGCGAGCAGCAGGGCGGCGACGACCGCCCCGCCGAGGACCGCCCCGGCCAGCACGTCGTGCGGGTAGTGCGCGCCGACCAGGACGCGTGACACGGCCGCCACGCCGGCCACGGGCAGGGCGACAGCGGCGAGCCGCGGCCGGAGCAGCGCCACGCCCACCGCGAGACCGGCGGCGAGGGTGGCGTGGTTGCTGGGGAAGGACCAGTCGCCGGGCGCCGGGCACTCGGCGATCCCCGCCGCGCCGCGGAGCAGGACCCGGCAGGGGCGCTCCTCGTCCACGACGAGCTTCAGGGCCTCGCTGGCCGCGTACGCGAGAACGGTGCCCACGCCGGTGAGCAGCGCTCCGGCGACGGTGCGGTGATCCGCCCTGCGCACGGCGCTCCAGCAGACCCAGGCCAGCAGGAGCCCGAGCGCCACGAGCGTCCCGTCGCACACGGCCTCCAGCAACGACCCGGCCCAGGAGGGCGCGCCGTCCAGCGCGTCGGCCACGGACCGGTAGGCGTCCGCCGAGACCCCGTCCGTCACCTCCACGGCCCGTTCCGCCCCCAGCCCGCCGGGCGCGAGGCCCACGACGGCGGACCCTCCTGCCACCAGGACGGCGCAGGCGAGCCAGGGCCGTGCGCCGGGGGTGCTGCTGCTTGCGGTGTCTCGTCCTCTGCGTCTCATGGGCCAGAACGTACGGGCGGGGCCCGCCCGGGACCCGGGTCCAACGGCAGCCGGGACCCCTGACGAAGGTAAGGGCGGATGCGGACGGCTCAGCGGGTGAGGGTGTAGACCCCGGGAGCGTCCAGGTCGCCGTACAGGCGGACCAGCTTCGGGTGCTCCGGCGTCCCGCTGATCAGCCAGCCGGAGTCGACGTACGCGTCGATGTCGTCGAAGCCGCAGCGCTCGATGCTCACGTTCACGCGCTGGTCCCAGGTCGTGGCGTCCCCGGGGTCGTACACCCAGGCACCCGGCCCCGTGCAGCGGTACTTCGCGCGGTCGGCGTCCGCTCGGTCCTCGTACGCGGACTCGTGGTCCGTCAGGCCCACGGCGCGGGCCGTGCCGTCGGCGGCCAGCCGTAGCGTGCCGCCGCGGCCGTCGCTCCAGGTCCCGGCGAGCTGCGCCGCGTTCACCCTCGGCGGGCTGTACTCGGTGAGCAGCCCGGTCCCGTACGCGATCCCGCCGACGCCGAAGACGGCCACCGCCGCCAGCCCGCCGTACCCCAGGATGCGCCGGAGCCGGAGCCCGTGCAGCGCGGCGGCGCGCGCGCAGAGGGCGGCGCCGGTGAGCAGCAGGTGCGCCACCAGCCCGTCGAGGGCCTGCTCGCCCGGGCCCGGCTGCCGGGCGAGCCCGTCGACGGCGGTGAGCGCGGCCGCCGGCAGCAGGGCGGCCACGGGCACCCACCACCAGGCGTCCCGCCCGGACACTGCGCCGCTCACCCGGCGGGCCGCCCACACGACGGGCAGCACCACGAGGAGGTTGCCCACCAGGGCGAACGGAATCCCGAAGCAGGACAGGAACGGCCAGACGAGCAGCATCCTCCCGACCCCGTCCGGCGGAACAGGTGTCTCGGTGGCCATCTCGGCGAAGCCGTACGCCTCGTAGACGAGCGCCGTTCCCACGAACAGGGCGGCCGCCCCGCCGAGGACCGGACGTGCCGACCACACGGGCGGCGGCCCGTCCGGTACCTCGGGCGGCCGCCGGTCCCCCCACGGTCTCCGCGTGTCCCACCCCGTGTTCTCCGGCATGCGAGCCCCCTCCCACCCGCATTCTGGCCCTACGCCACCAAGCGCACCTCCGCCGCCCCCCGCCGGATCACCAGCACCATCAGGGCCGCCACCGCGCACAGCGCCCCCGCCGCGTACCAGACCACGTCGTACGTGCCGAAGACGTCACGCGCCACCCCGCCCAGGAACGCGACCAGGGCCGCACCCACCTGGTGGGACGCCAGCACCCAGCCGAAGACGATCGCGCTGTCCTCGCCGTACTGCTCGCGGCACAGGGCGAGGGTCGGCGGGACCGTGGCGACCCAGTCCAGGCCGTAGAAGACGATGAAGAAGACCATCGGCGGCTCCACCGTGGGCTGCATCAGGAGCGGCAGGAACAGCAGCGAGATCCCGCGCAGCGCGTAGTACACCGCCAGCAGGCGGCGCGCGTCGAAGCGGTCGGTGAGCCAGCCGGAGAACACCGTGCCGACGATGTCGAAGATCCCGATCACCGCGAGGAGCGACGCGGCGGCGGTGATCGGCATGTGGTGGTCGTGCGCCGAGGGCACGAAGTGCGTACGGATCAGGCCGTTCGTGGAGGCACCGCAGATCGCGAAGGACCCGGCCAGCAGCCAGAACGGGCCCGTGCGCGCCGCCTCGAAGAGCACGCGGACGGCCCGGCCCGCCGCCCCGCGCGCGGGCTCCGGCTTCTCGGTGTACTCCCCGCCGTACGGGGCGAGCCCCACGTCGGCCGGGTGGTCGCGCATCAGGAGCCACACGAACGGGACGACGACCAGGGCCGCCAGCGCCACGGTCACCGACGCCGGGCGCCAGCCGTGCCGGTCCACGATCCACGCGCAGAGCGGCAGGAAGACCAGCTGGCCGGAGGCCCCGGCGGCGGTGAGGACACCGGTCACCAGACCGCGCCGGGCGGTGAACCAGCGGTTGGTGACCGTCGCGGAGAACGCCAGCGCCATCGAGCCCGTGCCGAGCCCCACGAGGAGGCCCCAGTAGAGCATCAGCTGCCAGGCCGCCGTCATCCACACGCTCGCCAGCGCCCCGGCCGCGACCGTGCTCAGCGCCACGGCCACCACCCGGCGGATGCCGAACCGGTCCATCAGCGCGGCGGCGAACGGCGCGGTGAGCCCGTACAGCGCCATGTCGATGGAGACGGCCAGCCCGATCTGCCCGCGTGACCAGCCGAACTCGTCCTGGAGCGGGTCGAAGAGCAGACCGGGCAGGGAGTTGAAGGCGGCCCCGCCGATGATCGTCACGAAGGTGACGGCGGCGACGATCCAGGCGCGGTGGACACGCCACCGGCCGGGCTTCCCGGGGGCGTTCGGCACGGGGGCGACGGGAGCGGCGCTCTCGGTTGTCGGATTCACCCGCTCAGCATCCGGGCGCGGGCCCGCCCCCACGAGTGGCCCGAAGGCCATGGTTCGCAAGGATCGGGCCACCACGCACACGCGTACGATCTGGCGTACGCCGCTCCGTCCGATTCCCGGGGGAATTCCATGCAGTGGGCCGAACGCCAGCGCTTCAACCACGGGTCGTCGCTGATGCAGGGCTGGGGTGCCCTGCTGCTCCTCATCGCCTGCGCGCTGTGGGTCTGGGTCGGCTTCCTGATCCGGGACACCGAGGACACGTTGTACTGCTTCCGCGCCTCGTCCATTTGCGAGATGGACACCACCATGCCCAAGCAGTTGACCCTGCTCGGCATCTCGGCACCGCTCTCGGTGGCCGGTACGGGGCTGCTCGTCGCCGGACGTGTGCGCCGGCAGACCAGCGCACACGTCCTGAGAGTCATCGAGATGCAGCAGTCCGAGGAGCGGGCGCGCAACAAGTAGCGCCCCGCCCCGCCTCAGCCGATCCGCTCCAGGCGGCGGATCGGGCGGGCCGCGAGCAGCACTCCCACCGCCGCGACGTTGACCACCGCTCCCGCGAACAGCACCTCCGGCGCGCCGAGTTCGTCCGCGAGCGGGCCCGCCAGCGCCCGGCCCGCCGCCACCATCAGCAGCGATCCGGCCACGTCGTACGCGTGCAGCCGGTTCAGGGACTCGGGCGGCACGTGGGTCTGGACGGTGGTCGACCACATCACCAGCCAGAACGCGGAGGCCGCGCCCGCCACGAACTGGCCCGCGCCCAGGGCCGGTACGGAGAGCCCGAGGCCCAGCACGACGAGGTTCGCGCAGACGCCGGTGAGCGCGACGGCGCCCGCCGCGAGGGGGCGCCGGGGGCGCAGCCGCAGGGCGAGCAGGCCGCCGACGACGCTGCCCGCGCCGTTCACCGCCATCATCGCGCCGTACGTCCCCGAGCCGTGCGCCTCGGTGACGCGGACGGCGGTGAGCGGGAGCATCGGGCCGAGCACGGCGAAGCCGTACACCGTCCAGACCGCGATCACCCCCCAGAGCCAGCTGCGCGCGGTGAACTCGCGCCAGCCGTCCACCAGTTCGGCAATGAACGAGCCGCGCGGCGCCTCGTCCGAGGGGGCCGGGGCCAGCCGGAGCAGGAAGAGGCACGCCCCGGAGACCAGGAAGGTCGAGGCGTTGGCGGCGTAGACCGCGCCCGCGCTCGCCAGGCCGACGAGGACGCCCGCGAAGGCGGGGCCCGCCATGGTCATCAGCGCCTCGGAGACGCGGAGCACGGCGTTGGCGCGCTGCACGTCCGGGGCGACACGCGGCACGGTGGAGGCGACGCCCGGCTGGAACAGGGCCGCGCCGACACCGGCCACCGAGCTCAGCGCGTACACCGCCCAGAGCGGCGGGTTGCCGGTCGCGAAGGACACGGCGAGCACGGAGGCACCGACGAGCCGCAGCGCGTCGGCGATGATCATCATGCGGCGCGGCGTGAACCGGTCCGCGAGGACCCCGCCGAAGAGCACGAACACGGCGAGCGGGCCCATCCAGCAGGCCAGCGCGTAACCGACCGAGGAGGCCGGGCGGCCCGCGCCGAGAAGCCCCGCGGTGAGGGCGACGGGGATCATGCCGTCACCGAACACGGCGGCGGTGCGGGCGACGAAGAACAGCCTGAAGTTACGGTTCCAGAGCTGCCTGCCGGGCTCCTCGAACAGGGGCGGCAGGGGTGGGAGAGGGGACGGGCCACCGAGGGCGGCC
Organism: Streptomyces sp. NPDC052299; assembly: GCF_040679335.1. Lineage (NCBI taxonomy): Bacteria > Bacillati > Actinomycetota > Actinomycetes > Kitasatosporales > Streptomycetaceae > Streptomyces > Streptomyces sp. NPDC052299. Next base: position 112,048 of record NZ_JBFAUP010000004.1, read on the forward strand.
TGGGGGTCCGTGGCGGGAATGCGCACGGAGTCTGCTGACTTTTCCTTCACACCGATGACATGTATCAGCTTATGGTCTATACCAGCTAGGGGCTTTTCTCGGGCCCCGGCCGGCCGAAGGGAGTCCGCTGTGCCGCACCGGGTCGTCGTTCTCGCCCTCGACGGGCTGCTCCCCTTCGAACTGGGCATCCCCCAGCGGATTTTCGGGCTCGCACGCCCCGTGGAGCAGCCGGACCGGGCGCGGAAGCTGTACGACGTCGTGACGTGCTCGGTCCGGCCGCCGGGACCGGTCCACACCGACGCGGACTTCTCGATCATGGTCGGGCACGGACCCGAGGCCCTCGCCACGGCCGACACGGTCGTCGTCCCGGCCAGTTACGAGATGGGGCCCGTGTACGACGAGGGGCGGCTGACCGACGAACTGGCCGCCGCGCTCGCGTACATCCGGCCGGGCACCCGCATGGTGTCCATCTGCACCGGCAGTTACGTCCTGGCCGCCGCGGGCCGTCTCGACGGGCGCCCCGCCACCACGCACTGGGCCCACGCCGACCACTTCCAGCGGCTCTTCCCGGCCGTCCGGGTCGATCCGGACGTCCTGTTCATCGACGACGGCGACGTGCTGACCTCCGCCGGGGTCGCCGCCGGGATCGACCTCTGCCTGCACCTGGTGCGGCGCGACCACGGGGCCGCCGTCGCCAACGACGTCGCCCGGCGCACGGTCGTGCCGCCGCACCGGGACGGGGGCCAGGCGCAGTACATCCAGCGACCTGTGCCGGACAACCGGTTCGCGATGACGACGAACGCGCGGGCCTGGGCGCTGGCCCGGCTGGAACGGCCGATCCTGCTGCGGGACATGGCCCAGCAGGAGTCGATGAGCGTACGGACGTTCACCCGGCGGTTCCGCGAGGAGGTCGGCGTCAGCCCCGTGCAGTGGCTGACCCAGCAGCGCGTGGAGCTGGCGCGCCGGCTCCTGGAGTCCACGGACCTGTCCATCGACCAGGTCGCCCGGGACGCGGGCTTCGGCACCTCCACCTCGCTGCGGCAGCACCTCCAGGCGGCGCTGGGCGTCTCGCCGACGGTCTACCGCCGCACGTTCCGCGCGACGGCGGGGAAGAGCGCCTAGGGAACCGCGGGCTCGGCGCCGTGCGCGCCCGGCTGGAGCCGGCCCTGGATCAGCGGGACGCTGCGGTCCACCTCGCACCAGATCCGCTTGCCCGCGCCCTCCGGCTGCCAGCCCCAGCGGTCGGCGAGGCCGTCGACCAGCTCCAGGCCCCGTCCGCCGGTGTCCTCACCGCGCGCGTGCCGCTGCTGCGGCGGCCGGCAGCTGGCGTCCGCCACCTCGACGCGCACGGTCCCGGCGCCGCCCGGGGCGCCCTCCGGGCCGAAGAGCATGCGCAGCACGGCCGGACAGCCGGTGTGCACGACCGCGTTCGTGACCAGCTCCGAGATGAGCAGGATGAGGGTCTCGGCCAGCGGCTCGTCGTCTCCGACGCCGGAACCGGCGAGCCGTGAGCGCGCCCATCTGCGGGCCCGTCCGACCTCCGCGGGGTCGGGCCCGACCTCCAACTGAACCTGAAGCACCTGCACCGCTCACACCATCCGAACCGGCGGACACATCGCCTCGCGCCTCCATGGGGTCACGGAACGTGATTCCCCTGCACGACAGCATGGTTGACGTACAGTCACCGCAACAAGCGCTTCGGGCATATTCCAGCGCGAAGGAGTACGCGTAGTGCATACTGTGCGACGCACATTGCGGAGAGTCGAACAGCACCTCACCCGGACCCGACGCGCCCCGCAGGCCGCGTCCGGACCGTCAGGTTCCGGAACCACTCGCATCCCTCGGAGGGTACCCGAGCGGGGCACCGACTCCACGCCGTGACGAATCACGCGAAGGACACGAGCCGGTATCGGTGACCGACGGTCGCGCTGCGTCACCCCCGGGGGCCGGGTGGCCCCCGGGGCACGACCCGCTAGTCCGGTTCGATGACCGTCACGTACGAGGCCAGCGCGGCCACCGCGTCCTCCTCGACGACCCCGCCGTCCCGGTCCGTGTCCAGGCTCTGCGCGGCGAACGCCGCCGCGTCCGGGCTCGCGCCGAGGACCCTCAGGGCCCGCTCCACGGCCGGCACCGGTGCCCTGTCGCCGCCGGTCGGTCCCGCCGCGACCGCGAGCGCCGCCCGCAGGAACGGGCGCGCGATCTCCGCGAACCGCTCGGGGTTGTCGCGCAGCCGCTTCACCGCCCCGCCCACGAACTCCTCACGGGTGACCCGCTGGTCCCCGTCCACGTCGGCGATGCCCGCCATGCCCTGCCAGAACGCCTCGGCGCCGTTGTAGAGCGCCTGGCCCTTGTCGCAGCGGGCCGTCGTACCGAACTCGGTGAGCAGACGGGCCGCGGCGGCGTTGAAATCCGCGCGATCGATGTATCCGTTGCCGTCCTGGTCGAAGGCGGCGAAGCGGAAGGCGATCTTGCGCTCATACTCTGCGCTGTCCATGCGGGGAGCGTACGACGCCTTCCGCCGTCACGTGTCACTTACGGGACTCAGCCCCGTGACAGCTCCGCACGGGCCGGTGCGCCGACGGCCGTTTCAGGCCGTCAGGGGCTCGGCCTTCTCGTCCACGGCCGCGTCCCAGTCCGGGAAGACATCGAACAAGCGGCGCACGCCGAGGGCGGCGAGCACGCGGTTGACGTGGGAGCCCTCCTCGGCGCCGCGGGCGGGCAGGATCAGGCGCAGCCGCCCCCCGCAGGACCGCATCAGGCGGCGCAGGGCGATGAGCACCCCGACCCCGCTCGAATCGCAGAACTGGACCCCGGACAGGTCGAGCACCACGTCGTGGCGGCCCACGGCCACCACCTCGTGGACGGACTGGCGGACGGTGGCCGAAGTGAGCAGGTCCAGTTCGCCGCCTATGTGCAGCACGGTCCATCCGCCCCGCTCGGTCTCCGAGACTTTCAGGGTCACGCGACTGGGCCTCTCGTTCCGGGGATTCCGGGGCAGCCCGGTGATCCGGAAGTTTGCGTTCCTCCCTGGCGGCTGCCCCCGTACGTCCCTCGCGAAACACCCGTCTCGCAAAGACGGCGTGTTCCCAGGACGTACTTGTCGTAAAGGGGCGTGCTTCCGGGGAGGTGGGGACTACATTCGGACAGGACGAGTGGGACAGGGACGCACAGGTCCGACGGCAGAGGGCTGGGGGGCAGATGGCCGAAAACGCACCACCCCGCTGGGACCGCAGGATGCAGCAGCGGCTGTCGCGCGGCGAGGCCGCCGCCCTCGGCGAGATGTACGACCGGTTCGCCGTCCTCGTCCACAGCCAGGCCAATCGGATGCTGGACGACGAGGACGCCGCCGACGCGGTCACCCGCGAGGTCTTCGGCTACGTCTGGGAGAACCCGGACATGTACGACCCGAAGCAGGGCTCCATGCGGGCCTGGCTGGCCTTCCTCACGCACCGCGAGTCCGTGCGGCGGCTGCGCGACGCCGCGTACGCCGAGGAGAGCGGGGAGCCCGGCGGTCCGGACGCCCTGGACGAGCGGGTCCGCCGGGCCACCGCCGCGGCCCGGGCCGACTACATCGTCACCTCCATGCCGGCGCCGCTGCGTGCCGCCCTGGAGCTGGCGTACGTACAGCGCCGCGACTACCGGCAGGCCGCGGCGGACCTCGGCGTCACGGAGGACGAGGCGCGCAGGCGGCTGCGGCTCGGGCTCCAGCTGCTGTCCACCGCCCGGACCCGGCCGGTGGAGGGCGCCCCGCCGCCCGGATACGGGAGGGCGCTGTGAGCGGCGGCGCGGGCGGCGACCGGGACGAGGAGGGCCGCGACGAGGTGCGCGGGGCCCGGCGCATACCGGGGCCCCGGCCCGCCGCGGACGACTTCGGGGACCTGGGGCGGGTGCCGCCGCCCGGGGCCCCGCCCGCCCCGGTCCTCCCGCACCGCGTGCTTCAGGCACTCCTGGGGGCCTGGGCGCTCTCCGCGTGCTCCGCCGAGGAGACCGCGGCCGTCGAGGCGCACCTGGCCGGGTGCGAGCCCTGTGCCGACGAGGCGCTGCGGCTGCGCGACGCGGTCGGGCTGCTGCACACCGACCGGAGCCTGGACCTCGATCCGCTGCTGCGGTCCCGGGTGCTGGAGAGCTGCCTGAGCCGGCGCCCCGCGAAGGTCCCGGTGCCGGACTGGGCCGCCCCGTACGACGCCGAGACGGCGCGGCTCGACGCGCTGCTGCGGGACATCGGCGCCGCCGAGTGGCACGCCCCGGTGCGGCTGAAGTGGTTCGAGGGCGAGCGGCAGACGGGCCGCCGGACCACCGTCGCCGGGGTGATCGGGCACCTGATGAGCGTGGACGGCCTGGTGGGCGCGGCCCTCGGCCTGGACGACCCGCTTCCCGACGCCCCGCTCACGCCGACCGCCCGCACCGAGGCGTACTGGTCGTCCGCCCGGCGCCCGCTCACCCGCACGGTGCGTGAGCCGTGGCGCGAGCAGAGCCACACGCTGATCAGGACCGTGTCGTTCGCGCGGCGCGGGTCCTCGGAGCTGTCCGTGCCGTACGGGGACTTCTCGCTGCCGTTGCAGGACGCGATGCTCGACCGGGCCTTCGAGTGCTGGGTGCACGGCCGGGACATCGCGAAGGCCGTGGACTATCCGTACGAGCCGCCGTCCGCCGGGCATCTGCACCGGATGATCGACCTCGCGGTCCGGCTGCTGCCGGGGGCGCTGGCGGTGCGGCGCCGGGCGGGGCTCGCGGGGCCGGCCGGGCGGCTGGTGTCGGCCGGGTCCCCGGGACGCTCGCTGCACCTGGAGATCGAGGGCTCGGGCGGCGGCCACTGGTACATCTCGCTGGACTCCCCCGCCGCCGTCGGGTCCGCCGAGCACACGGTGGCGCAGGTGGCGCTGGACGGCGTGGAGTTCTGCCGGCTGGTGGCGGGGCACGTGCCGCCGGTCGAGGCGGCGGCCGGGCAGCGCGGGGACCGCGAGGCGATCAGCGACGTGCTGTCCGCGGCCGCCTCGCTCAGCCGCCTGTAGCCCCGCCCGGGGAGCCCGTCAGTCGAAGACGACCGTGCGGCGGCCGTTGAGCAGGATGCGGCGTTCCGCGTGCCACTTCACCGCGCGGGCCAGCGCCTGGCACTCGACGTCGCGGCCGATGGCGACGAGCTGGTCGGGGGTGACGCCGTGGCCGACGCGCTCGACCTCCTGCTCGATGATCGGGCCCTCGTCCAGGTCGGCGGTGACGTAGTGGGCGGTGGCGCCGATGAGCTTCACACCGCGCGCGTGTGCCTGGTGGTAGGGCTTGGCGCCCTTGAAGCTCGGCAGGAAGGAGTGGTGGATGTTGATGATCCGGCCGCTGAGCTGCTTGCACAGGTCGTCCGAGAGGACCTGCATGTAGCGGGCCAGGACGACCAGCTCGACGTTCTCCTCGCGGACCAGGTCCAGCAGTTCCGCCTCGGCCTGCGGCTTGTTGTCGCGGGTCACCGGGATGTGCCGGAAGGGCACGTCGTAGGAGGCGACGAGCTCGGCGAAGTCCGGGTGGTTGGAGACGACGGCGGCGATCTCGACCGGCAGGGCGCCGATCCGGGACCGGAAGAGCAGGTCGTTGAGGCAGTGGCCGAACTTGCTGACCATGAGCACGATCCGCATGCGCTCCGAGGCGCGGTGGATCTGCCAGTCCATGGCGAAGGAGTCACCGATCGCGGCGAAGCTGGCCCGCAGCTTGTCGACGGTGACCGGGGTGCCCGCCGAGAAGTGGACGCGCATGAAGAACAGACCGGTGTCGTGGTCCCCGAACTGCTGGCTGTCCTCGATGTTGCAGCCGGTCATGAAGAGGTAACTCGACACGGCGTGCACGATGCCCTGTTTGTCGGGGCAGGACAGCGTGAGGACGTACTGGTCGGGGGCAGGCTGCGGCGCGGTCATCCCTGTAGCGTGCCACAACCTCGCGGCGTCAGGCGGACCTGGTCAGAATGCGGAGGACGTCCAGGGAGCGCGGCGGGGCGTCGGGGTCCTCGCCGTCGTTGGCGGCGAGCAGCACGTGCGCCTCGCGGGCGGCGGCGACGGCCTCCGGCCAGCCGGGGTGCTCCAGGTAGACGGAGACGGGGGCGTCCGCTCCGACCTGGTGCAGGATGCGCAGCACCCGGAGCACGGCGGCGTCCACCAGGGCGGCCTCGGTGGCGTCCCGGAATATCGTGCCGACGTACTTCTCGGCGGACCAGTTGTCGAGCCAGGTGTCCTCGACCAGGCGGTACACGGCGTCGGTGACGTCGCCGTACCCCTCCCGGCCGGCCAGCCAGCAGTCGCGGTGGAAGACGGGGTCGGAGAGCATGTGCAGCGCCGAGCGCACGTTGCTGCGCCAGCGCCACCACGGAAGGTCGTTGAGCGGCATGCCGCCCATGGTGGAGGAGCGACGGGCGCGACGGGAAGAGTTCTCGGAACCTTGCTGCACGGTTGTCGATCGTACGTTCCCCTTTCGGCGGTCCTGACCGGCCCCTGGCGTTCACGGTGACGTCACCGGCCGTTGACGGCGCCACACCACGGCGTTACCCGGGGCGCGGAAAGGTCTCGGTCCATGACCGGACGGCGACGCCCCCTCCTCTCCCGCCCCTTCGGATCGCTCACCGGTGCGGTGGCGGCGGGGGCCCTGCTGCTGTCCGGCTGCGGCGCGCTCCCTGGGGGTTCGGGGGACTCCAGGGAGCCCGTCACCGTGATGACCTGGGCGCCGGGCGGCACCGCGGGACCGGACACCGAGAACATGGCCGGGATGACCGCCATGGCGCAGGCGTACGGGCGCTGGATCAACGCGCACGGCGGGATCGACGGGCACGAGCTGCGCGTCGTCACCTGTGACGAACAGGACGCCTGGACCGGGGCGGGGAACTGCGCCCGCAAGGCCGTCGAGGCGAAGGCGGTCGCGGTCGTCGGCTCGTACAGCCGGCACGGGCGGGCGTTCCTGGCCCCGCTGGAGGTCGCCGGGATTCCGTACATCGGCGGTTACGGAGCCTCCGAGGAGGAGTTCCGCAGCTATGCGTCCTACCCGGTGACCGGGGGCCAGTCCGCGCTGCTCGCCGGGACCGCCGAGCAGCTGGCGCACGACTGCGACCGGGTCTCGCTGGTGCGCCCGGACACCCTGTCCGGCGACAGCCAGGCGTGGCTGCTGCGCACCGGTCTGAAGGAGGCCGGGCGGCCCGCGCCGCTCGACATACCGGCCGCCGAGGGCGTCACCTCGTACGACGCGGAGGCGGAACGCGCGCTGTCCGGTGCGGGCGGGCCCGGCGGGTGCGTGACGTCCGTGCTGGGCGACCGCACGGAGACCTTCTTCGATTCGTTCCGGCGGCTGGAACCGGAAGACACCGCGGTGCGCGTGGCGTCCGTGCTCGGCAGCGTGGAGCAGCCGCTCATCGACCGCACCGGCGGGCGGGACAGCCCGTTCGAGGGGGCGTACGTCACCGGCTGGTACCCGCCGCCGGGCGATGCCCGGTGGAACGCGATGCGGAAGGTGATCCGCGCGTACGCCTTCGGCGACAACCGGATCGACCCGGACGACACGGGCGTGCAGACCACCTGGGTCGCGTACACCGCCCTGAAGTCGGTCATCGAGTCGATGCACGGGTCCGGGATCACCGCGGCGAAGCTCACCCAGGCCCTCGGCCGGGGCGCGCGCGCCGATACGGGGGGCCTCACGCCTCCGCTGCGCTGGCGCTACGAGGACATGATCGGCTCGCGGTCCTACCCGCGCGTCGTCAACAGCGAGGTGACGTTCCAGGTGGTGCGCGACGGGCGGCTGGTCGCGGCGCGCAAGGACTTCGTGGACGTCACGGAGACCATGGCGGAGGCCAGCGCGACCCGCTGAACCGGCGCGGTCGCACCGGTTCAGCGGCCCAGGGGATCAGAGCGCCGTCGCCTGGCGCTTCGTCAGCCCGTACTTCTCGGCGATCTTGTTCCACAGCGCGGCGGCCTGCCGCTTCGCGTTGCTGGCCTCGCCGCTCTTCACGGTCGCCTGCTGGGTGTGCGAGGTGGTCTTCGCGTGGCCGTGCTTGCAGACCTTCTTGCTCTTGGCCTGCACCGCCCAGGCCGCGTAGTGGTCGTCGGCCGACGCGGACGCCTGCCATGCCCGGGTGAGCTCGGCGGTCAGCCGCTCGTGGTCCGGCAGCTTGTCGACGGAGAGCGCCTGGAGCCGGGTGACCAGGTCGCGGCGCTGCTTGGCGGCGCCCTTGAGGTCGGAGACGGCCGTGTCCAGATCGGTGCAGGACTTGGTCTTCTCGACCGCCCCGATCACCGCCGCGCGGCTGTTGTTGCTGTCCGCGAGGAGCTTGTCCAGCTCCTCGGCCTGCGGCTTCGCCGGGTCGGCGGCGGGCTGTTCCTGCTCCTTGGACGGCTCACCGGCGGCCGGTGAACTCGCGGACGCCACCGGCTGCTTGCTGTCCTTGTCGTCGTCGCCGCCGCTCATCAGCGCGCCGGCGCCGAGGCCGATCACCGCGCAGCCGATGACGACGGCCGCGATCAGCGGCACCGCGCCGGACTTCTTGCGCCGCCCGCCGTCGCCCTCGTCCAGCCCCGGCCCGTCCTGGGGACCGCTGTACGGGGGCGGCTGCTGAAAGCCCTGCTGCGGCGGCGGGCCCGCCTGGTACGGGGGCTGCTGCGGACCCTGGCCGTACGGGGGCTGCCGGGCCGGGTCGAACCGGGGCATCTGCTGCGTCGCGCCCTCGGGCTCGTCGCTGCGGAAGAGGTTGTCGAACTCGGCGGGCGGCTGCCGCTCGCCGGGCGTCCCGGGCCGGATGCCGTACGGGGCTCCGCCGGGCACCGGGGGTATGTACTGCGTCGCCTCGGCGTCGCCGCCGCCCCGGGGGGCCCGCACGGCGCGGCCCAGGAGCTGCGTGGACTCCGCGGGGTTCTCCGGCGGCAGCCCGCCGGGGCCGGGGCCACCGGGTATCGGCGCGATGTACTGCGTGGCCTCGGCGTCCCCGCCCGGGGCCGCCCCGGGCCCGGCCTCGGGCGGCAGCGGCTGCGCGTAGGGCTGGGGCTGGGGCCGGGGCTGCGCGGGCGGCAGGGGCGCGGCGCCCTGGTTCCCGCCGTAGGCGTCCTGCCCGTACCCGCCGGGCCGCTGCCCGTACGGGTCCTGCTGCTGCGGGTACGCCTGCGGTGACTGCGGCTGCTGCGGCTGCGACTGCGGCTGCCCGTAAGCGTCCTGCCCGCCGGGCTGCGGGCCCCACGCCTGCCCCCATGGCCGGCCACCGGCCGGGGCCGCCTGGTCCGCCGCTCTCCCCGGCGTCCAGGGCTCTCCGCCGTCCGAGGGCAGCACGACACCCTCGTGCGCGGGTCGTACAGCAGGGTTCTGCTGCTCGTCGCCCTGTCCGCTCTGTGTCACCGGGACTCCTACGTGCGTGTCAACTATGGAATCGTCGGCTCACGCTATCGGGTGGCAGCCGCGGTGTGCCAAGTGCACGCGGTCCGCAGCCCTCCCGTGACACAGGGTGTAACACCGCGGCCCCCCAAGACGCAGTTAAGGGCCCGCCCGGCCCGGCTCACGCCGCCTGCAGCTCGAGCCGCGCGCCGAACTCCCGTACCGCGGGCTCGTCCCCGTACGGCAGGAGGCGCTGCTGGAGGTCCTCCAGATACTCGGCGCCCCGGGTCGAGCGCACGGTGCCGAGCAGTTCCATCGCCCGGGTCCCGGTGTGGCACGCCTGCTCGACCTCCCGCAATTGCACCTGGGCCGTGGCCAGCAGCGCGAGGCCGATGCCCCGGCGCCGGGCGCGGGACTCCGGGTGGCCGTCCAGCGACTCCTTCGCCCGGCGCGCGGCGGCCTCGGCCTGCCCCAGGTCCCGGTGGCAGTGCGCGAGTTCGTCCGCGAGGTAGGCGTGGTCGAAGTGGGCGATCCAGTCCGGGTCGTCCCCGCTGTCCGGCTCGGCCCGTTCCAGGGCGGCTTCGGCCCGGCCCGCGATCTCCAGGCAAGTGCGGGCGTCGCCGAGCAGTGCGTGGCCGCGCGCCTCCGCCGCGTAGAACATCGCCTCGGCGCGCGGGGTGACCCGGCCGCGCGCGCCCTCCTGCGCGGCGCGCGCCAGCTGGGCGATCTCGCGCGGGTTGCCGAGCTGGGCGGCGAGGTGGCTCATCGAGGCGGCCAGCACATAGCCGCCGTAGGCGCGGTCGCCCGCCGCCTGCGCGAGGCGCAGGGCCTGGATGTAGTAGCGCTGGGCCAGGCCCGGCTGGCCCGTGTCGATCGCCATGTAACCGGCGAGTTCGGTGAGCCGGGAGACCGCGGCGAAGAGCTGACGGCCCGTCGATTCGCGGTACGCCCCCGAAAGCAGGCCGGACACCACGCTGTTGAGGTAGTGCACGAGGACCGGGCGCACATGGCCGCTGCCGAAGCGGTGGTCGAGGTCGACCAGCGCGGCGGTCGTCGCCCGCACCGCCTCCACGTCGGACATCCCGACCCGGGACCCGGCGGCCCGGGCGACCTGGGGGTCGGCGCCGGTGATCAGCCAGTCGCGGCTGGGCTCCACGAGCGCGGACGAGGCGACCGTGGAGCCGGTGAGGAAGTCGCGGCGGCCGACGTCGCTGCGCCAGAGCTCGCAGACCTGCTCGATGGCGCCGATCACCGTCGGCGCGAACTGGAGGCCGACGCCCGAGGCGAGGTTCTTGCCGTTGGCCATGCCGATCTCGTCGATCGTGACCGTACGGCCGAGCTTGCGGCCCAGCGCCTCGGCGATGGTGCCCGGCGCCCGGCCGCGCGGCTGCTGGCCGCGCAGCCAGCGGGCCACGGAGGTCTTGTCGTAGCGGAGGTCGAGGCCGCGTTCGGCGCCGACCATGTTGACCCGGCGGGCCAGGCCCGCGTTGGAGCATCCGGCTTCCTGGATGAGCGCCTGGAGCCGTTCGTTCGGCTGCCGTGCGACGAGTGGCCTGGCTGCCATGCGTATCCCCCTGAGGCCGCAGTGATAGGTGGCGGGATCACTGCCCGGCATATGTCCGAGAAATGCGCCCATTCATCGTGTTGGTCACTTTCTGCGCGACTTACCTCATTCGTCACGGCCGGTCACTAAAATGCCGCGCCGGACCGCACCTGCCGGACGTCCCGTAACCAGCTACCCGCCCAGGGCCCGTGCCTCTCCCACGCGCCCCCGCCCGTGCACCCGTGCGCCCCGTGTGCGGAACCGCGCGACGGGCGGCCGTAACTCTTCGTGAAGCCTGTAGTTGGGCTGGACGTGGAAGAGCCCATCGGAGTCAAGGAAGCGGAGCGGGTCCCCCGGCAGCGCGTGGAGCAGCTGCTCGACGCCGCCGTGCGGTACACGGAGGAGAGGCACTGGGACGTGTGCCCGGGCACCTGGCTGGAGCCGTCCGGCGGCGGCCCGCGCTGCTCGTGCGGCGAGGAGGCGTGCGCCGCGCCCGGCGCCCACCCGGCCGGGGCCGGCTGGGCGGACGGGGCCACCGGCAGCGGCGCGGCGGCCCGCCGGATGTGGACCCGGCGGCCCGGGGCGGCGGTGCTGCTGCCCACCGGGCGCGCGTTCGACGCCGTGGACGTGCCGGAGTCGGCGGGCTTCCTGGCGCTCGCCCGGATGGAGCGGATGAGCCTGCCGCTCGGCCCGGTGACCCGCACCCCGGACCGCCGCATGCAGTTCTTCGTGCTGCCCGGCGCCGCCGCGAAGGCGGAGGACCTGGTCCGCCGGGCCGGGTGGAACGCCGCGTCGATCGGCCTGCGCGGCGTCGGCGAGGGCGGTTACGTCGTCGCCCCGCCGACCCGGGTCGGCGGGGCCGGAGCGGTGCAGTGGGCCCGCTCCCCCACGACCGCCAACCGCTGGCTGCCCGAGGTCGAGGAGCTGATCGGCCCGCTCGCGTACGCCTGCGGGCGGGCGGCGGCCGACGCGCGCCAGGAGCGCCTTTCGTAGGGTGGTCCCCACGTACGTACGGGGACTTCGAAAGGCGTGCACATGGCGGACCGGACAGAACGCGGGGGAACGCAGCGGGCCGGGACACCGCCCGCGGTGCGCGTGCAGGGGCTGTGGAAGCGGTTCGGCGAGCAGACCGCGGTCGCGGGCATCGATCTGGAGCTGCCCGCGGGCAAGTTCATCGGCCTGGTGGGGCCCAACGGGGCGGGGAAGACCACCACGCTCTCGATGGTCACCGGGCTGCTCCGGCCCGACCAGGGGCGGATCGAGATCGGCGGGCGCGACGTCTGGGGCGACCCGGTCGAGGTGAAGTCCCGGATCGGGGTGCTGCCCGAGGGCCTGCGCCTCTTCGAGCGGCTGTCCGGCCGTGAACTCCTCGCGTACACCGGCCGGTTGCGCGGGCTGCCGGGGCGCGAGGTGGACAGCAGGGCCACCCAGCTGCTGGACGTGCTGGACCTGGCGGGCTCCCAGCACAAGCTGGTCATCGACTACTCGACCGGGATGCGCAAGAAGATCGGGCTCGCCGCCGCCCTGCTGCACAACCCCGAAGTGCTGTTCCTGGACGAGCCGTTCGAGGGCGTCGACCCCGTCTCGGCGCAGACCATCCGCAAGGTGCTGGAGCGCTATACGCGTTCGGGCGCGACCGTCGTCTTCTCCAGCCATGTGATGGAGCTGGTCGAGTCGCTGTGCGACTGGGTGGCCGTCATGGCGGCGGGGACCATCCGCGCCCAGGGCCCGCTGGCCGAGGTGCGCGGCGAGGCGTCCTCCCTGCAGAACGCGTTCCTGGAGCTCGTCGGCGCGGGCGACCGCGACACCGGGGAGACCCTGGACTGGCTGGGCGGCGACCGATGAGCGTGCTCGACGCCCCCGCGGGCACCGGCCCCCGGACCGGGGCCGCGACCGGCGCGTCCGCGCTGATCCCCGTGTTCGCCCGGCTCAAGCTGGCCCTGCTCCGCAACGGGCTGCGCCAGTCCAGCGGGCGCAAGGCCGTCTATCTGGTCTCGGTCGTGGGCTCGCTGCTGTTCGCGGCCGTGCTGCTGCTGGGGCTCGTCCTGCTGCGCGGCCACGACCACGCGGACTCGCTGGTGGTGCTGCTCGCCGGGGTCCTGGCGCTCGGCTGGGCGGTGATGCCGCTGTTCTTCTCGGCCGGGGACGAGACCCTGGACCCGACCCGGCTGGTGATGCTGCCGCTGGGGCCCCGGCCGCTGATCGTCGCGCTGCTGGTCTCCTCGCTGATCGGACTCGGCCCGCTGTTCACGCTGTGCCTGGCGGCCGGTTCGGTGGCGGCGCTGGCCGAGGGGGCGGGCGCGGTGGTCTTCGCGGTGCTCGCCGTGCCGCTGACCCTGCTGGTCTGCGTGGCCCTGGCCCGCGCGGTCGCCGCCGCCAACACCCGGCTGCTGACCTCCCGCAAGGGCCGGGACCTGGCGGTCCTCAGCGGCCTGCTGATCGCGGTGGGCATCCAGGTCGTCAACTTCGGCGCCCAGCGCCTGGGCAGCACCGGCGGGCTCGCCCCGCTCGACCCGGCGGCGGACGTGGTGCGCTGGCTGCCGCCCGCCTCGGCCGTGGGGTCCGTGGACTCGGCCGCCGAGGGGGCGTACGGGCGGGCCGTCGTCCAGCTGCTGATCGCGGCGGCCGCGCTGGTGGTGCTGCTGTGGCTGTGGCGGCGCAGCCTGACGAAGCTGATGACCGCGCCGGACGGCTCCACGACCGCCGCCGCCGGGCCGGACCGCGAGAAGTCGGGCAGGATCGGCGCGGGCCTGTGGGCCCTGCTCCCGGAGGACCGCACCGGCACGGTGATGCAGCGGGCCCTGCGGTACGTGGCCCGGGACCCGAAGACCAAGGCCGCCTGGGTGACCGCGCTGGCGATCGGGCTGATCGTCCCGCTGATCAACGCCCTCCAGGGCCAGGGCACGGTGTACTTCGCCTGCTTCGCCGCCGGGATGCTCGGCATGCAGATGTACAACCAGTTCGGGCAGGACACCTCCGCGTTCTGGATGGTCGCCCAGACGATCTCCTCGGCCCGGGACGCGTACCTCGAACTGCGCGCGCGGGCGCTGGCGCTGCTGCTGATCACCCTGCCGTACACGGTGCTCGTGGCGGTCGTGACGGCGGCGCTGCTCGGCGACTGGAAGTCGCTGCCGGGGGTGACCGGTCTGTCGTTCGCGCTGCTGGGCGCGATGCTGGCGACGGGCGCGGTGGCCTCGGTGAGCTTCCCGTACTCGGTGCCGCAGGAGGGGGCGTTCAAGAACGTGGCGCCGGGGCAGGCCGGGCTCGCCTGGATCTCGATCCTCGGCGGCATGGTCGCGGCGGCCGTGCTGAGCGCCCCCGTGATCGCCCTGACGATCACCCTGCACGTCACGGACCGCACGGACTGGCTGTGGCTGCTGCTCCCGGTCGGAGCGGTGTACGGGTCACTGATCGCCTGGGGCGGTCTGCGCCTGGCGGCCCCGCGCATGGCCATGCGGCTGCCGGAGATCCTGACGGCGGTCAGCAAGGGCTGAAGGGGGTGCTACGGGGCTACGGGCTCGCGGTCGTCCCGCGCGTCCTCGGAGAGCTGTTCGAGGAAGGGCTCGACCGCGGCGCGCCAGCCCTCCGGCTGGTCGAAGTGCACGAGGTGTCCGGCGTCGGCCACCTCCGCGTACTGGCCGCGCGGCAGGACCCGGACCATCTCCTGGGCCTCCGCCCGGCCCAGCTCGCCGTCCAGGCCGCGCAGCACCAGGGTCGGGCACCTGACCTGGGCCAGCTCCTCCCAGTGCGCGTCGAACACCCAGGTGGCGCGGGACTCCAGCATCTGGCGGCGGGAGAACACGGGCCACCAGCCGCCGTCCCGCTCGGCCATCACCTCGGCGTAGAACGCCCCCCGCGACGGGCTGGGGCGCTCCACCCAGGGGTCCTCCTGGCCGAACCACCGCCGCACGGCGTCGGGCGAGGCGAAGGGGAGCGGCCAGCTCCCGAACCAGTCCTCCCACTCGCGCTGCGAGGCCGCGCCGAGCGCGGAGGCCCGCATGTCGCAGACGACGAGGGCGCGGACCAGGTCGGGGCGCTTGGCGGCGAGCTGCCAGGCGGTGAGGGCCCCCATGGAATGGCCGACGAGCGTGACGGGGGCGAGCCCCAGCTGTTCGATGACCGCCTCGGCGTCCGCCACGTAGGCGTCGCGGGTGTAGGGGCCGTCGGCCGGCTTCCCGCTGTCGCCGTGGCCGCGCTGGTCGAGGCCGACCGGGCGGTGCCGCTCGGCGAGCCATTCGGCGGTGGACGCCCAGTGCGAGGCCCGGCCCATCAGGCCGTGCAGCAGTAAGACGGCGGGGGCGGGGGCGCCGTCCGCGCCCGCCCGGGGCGGGTCGGCGAACTCCCAGGCCGCGAGGCGTACGCCGTCCGATCCGGTCACTTCGATGCGCCGCGCCATAGCTTCTGGCACCCCCTTCTCTCCCTGGATCACCGGCTGGATCACCGGGTGGTCTGTCTCGGCCAGACTATCGAACCTTTATTCGAAATCCGGGTTCTGCCGGGCAACACCGCTCGTTCGAGTGACTGCTTCCCAGGATTGACGACGGCAGCCGCGGGGAGATGTTCTGCGGGAGGCGGGCCACTCGGGGATGAGGGCCCGCGGGACCGACCTCGGGAGCTCGGGGCTCCGGGTCGGACACAGGGAGGGACAGGCCCCGGCGCCTCGCGGCGCCGGGGCCGTCCGCTTGTCCGCGTGCTCTGCGTACGACGGGTGCATCACAGCTCCCCTCCCGGCGGCAGGGGCGGCGGCCGGCACGCTCAGCCACCCCTCCGCCACAGACTGGCACGGTCCGCGCCGGAGCGCTGCGGTTCCGGACGGAAAAAGAAGAACCGGGCACCGGCCGCTGCCGATGCCCGGTCTCCCGGAAACGCGGTCTACCTCTTCGCGACGAAGACGTGCGAGGCGACCTCGGAGTCCAGCTCCGCCGCCTCGCCGCTGCTGCCGACCAGCACTCCGCCGGGCGACTGCGTCACGCTGACCACGGAGCCGGGCTGCACGCCCGCCCGCCGCAGCGTGTACATCAGCTGGGCGTCCGTCTGGATCGGCTCCCCGATCCGGCGGACCACCACCGTCTTCCCGTCGCTGCCCGGGTCGAGTTCGGACAGGCTGACCATGCCCTCGTCGAGGAACGGGTCGGCCTCGGCCTTCTCGCCCAGCTCCTCGAGACCCGGGATCGGGTTCCCGTACGGCGACTCCGTCGGGTGCCGCAGCAGCTCCAGCACCCGGCGCTCGACCGCCTCGCTCATCACGTGTTCCCAGCGACACGCCTCGGCGTGGACCTGCTCCCACTCCAGGCCGATCACGTCGACCAGCAGGCACTCGGCCAGCCGGTGCTTGCGCATGACGCGGGTGGCCAGGCGGCGGCCCTCCTCCGTCAGCTCCAGATGGCGGTCGCCCGCGACCTGGACCAGGCCGTCGCGCTCCATCCGCGCCACGGTCTGGCTGACGGTCGGCCCGCTCTGGTCCAGCCGTTCCGCGATCCGGGCGCGCATGGGGACCACGCCTTCCTCTTCGAGTTCGAGGATGGTGCGGAGATACATCTCCGTGGTGTCGATCAGTCCGGACATTCGTGCCCCTCGATGCAATCGTGCGCTGGCCCTGGCTCCAATTCTGACGCATCGCGCCGATAACCGTGCCGTGCCGTCGGCGCCGGGGCCGTGCGGTATTGACAGGCCACTGGTCCAGACCGCAACGTGATCGGCGTTACGGACGCCCCCTGGACACCCCACCCCGCCGGAAAGGTCCTCCCCGATGAGCGAAAGCAAGCTGGCCGGTCAGTTCTTCGATGCGGCGATCGGCCTGCTGGGGAGGGTGCGGGACGAGGAGGCCGGGAACATCGCGGCCGCCGGTGCCGCGATCGCCGACACCGTCGAGGCGGGCGGGCGGCTCTTCGCCTTCGGCGCCGGGCACTCCTCGCTCGCCGCGCAGGACGTCGTCTACCGGGCGGGCGGGCTCGCCCTGATGAACCTCATGGCCGTCCCCGGGGCCCTCGGCGTGGACGTCATGCCCGCCACGCTCGGCTCGGCCCTGGAACGCGTGGACGGCCTCGCGGGCGCGGTCCTCGACTCCAGCCCCGCGAAGTCCGGCGACGTGCTCGTGATCATCTCGCTCTCCGGGCGCAACGCCCTGCCCGTCGAGATGGCGCTCAACGCCCGCGCGCTGGGCCTGAAGGTCATCGGCGTCACCTCGGTCGCGTACGCGGAGGAGACCCGGTCCCGGCACAGCTCGGGCGGCTTCCTGCGGGACCACTGCGACATCGTCCTCGACAGCAAGATCGCGATCGGCGACGCGGAGCTGGAGGTGGACGGCATCGAGGCGCCGTTCGCGCCCGCGTCCACGGTGGTCACCAGCGCGATCATGCAGAGCATGATGGCCGCGGCGGCGGAGCGGCTGCTGGAGCGGGGCATCGAGCCGCCGCTGCTGCGGTCGGGGAACGTGGACGGCGGGCACGAGTGGAACGGGCGCGTGATGGCGCGGTACGCGGACCGCATTTTCTACCGGCACTGAGGGGCCCCGGAGTTCCGTCGTTAATTCGCTTGCCCGGGACGGAGGCGGTTCCTAAGGTGGCGGTACACGCGAAAGGAGGTGATCCGAAAAGTGCAGTCTTATCGGATTCGTGAGGTGGCTGCGGGCTGACAGCCCGTCGTCGCACTTCGTGCACCTCGGCGGGCTGTCCGCCGAAACCCAAGCAGTCACCGACCCGCAGGCTCGCCGGTAGATCCGGCCGGCTCCCTCCGCGAGGAGGGAACCAGAGCCTGCGGGTTCTGCTTTTTCTCAGGCCCGGTACGGGGTCACGGGCACAGCCGCTCGACCCGCCACGTGCCGTCCTCGCCGCCCTCGCGGACGTAACGCAGCCGGTCGTGGAGCCGGTTCTCGTGGCCCTGCCAGAACTCGATCGTCCCGGGGACGACGCGGAAGCCGCCCCAGTGCGGGGGCGCCGGGACCTTCTCGCCCTCCGGGTAGCGGGCCGACAACTCCTCGTAGCGGGCGGTCAGCTCCTCGCGGCTGCCGATCACCGTGGACTGCTCGCTCGCCCAGGCCCCGAGCTGGGAGCCGTGCGGGCGGGTCCGGAAGTAGGCGACGGTCTCCTCGCGGGGGACGCGGGCGGCGGTGCCGGTCACGATGACCTGGCGGGCCAGCGGATGCCAGGGGAAGAGCAGCGAGACGTACGGGTTGTCCGTCAGCTCGCGGCCCTTGCGGGAGCCGTAATTGGTGAAGAAGACGAAGCCGCGCGCGTCGTACATCTTCAGCAGCACCGTGCGGGAGGAGGGGCGGCCGTCGGGGGTCGCCGTGGAGACCACCATGGCGTTCGGCTCGTGGAGCATGCCTCCGGCGGCGACTTGGCGGAACCAGCGCGCGAACTGGTCCATCGGATCGGGCGCGAGCGAGTCCACCGTGAAGGTCTCGGATCGGTATTGCTCGCGCATCGCGGCCGGATCGGTGGTGGAATCGAATGAGGAGTCTGGGGTGGGCACGGTGCCATCCTGCCGCAGCGGCCGGACGGGCCGGAGGTCCGCCCGGCGCAACCGTCGAACCGAGGGAGCCGCCTGATGTCCGACTTCGTACCCGGGCTCGAAGGAGTCGTCGCGTTCGAGACGGAAATCGCCGAGCCCGACAAGGAAGGCGGTTCGCTCCGTTACCGGGGCGTCGACATCGAGGAGCTCGTCGGCCACGTCTCCTTCGGCCATGTGTGGGGGCTGCTGGTGGACGGCGCATTCGAGCCGGGGCTGCCGCCCGCCGAACCGTTTCCGCTCCCCGTGCACTCCGGTGACGTCCGGGTCGACGTGCAGGCCGCGCTGGCCATGCTCGCCCCGGTCTGGGGGCTGAAACCGCTGCTCGACATCGACGCGGAGACCGCGCGCGAGAACCTGGCGCGGGCCGCCGTGATGGCGCTGTCGTACGTGGCGCAGTCGGCGCGCGGACAGGGCGTGCCGATGGTCCCGCAGCGGGAGATCGACAAGGCCGAGTCCGTCGTGGAGCGGTTCATGATCCGCTGGCGGGGCGAGCCGGACCCGCGCCATGTGAAGGCGGTCGACGCGTACTGGACGTCCGCCGCCGAGCACGGCATGAACGCCTCGACGTTCACCGCCCGGGTCATCGCCTCGACCGGCGCCGACGTGGCCGCCGCGCTGTCCGGCGCGGTGGGGGCGATGTCGGGCCCGCTGCACGGCGGCGCCCCGTCCCGGGTCCTCGGCATGATCGAGGAGATCGAGCGGACCGGGGACGCCACGGCGTACGTGAAGAAGGCGCTGGACAGGGGCGAGCGGCTGATGGGCTTCGGGCACCGCGTCTACCGCGCCGAGGACCCGCGCGCCCGGGTGCTGCGGCGCACCGCCGAGGAGCTGGGCGCGCCGCGCTACGAGGTGGCGCGGGCGCTGGAGAAGGCCGCGCTGGAGGAGCTGCACGCGCGGCGCCCGGACCGGGTGCTCGCGACGAACGTGGAGTTCTGGGCGGCGATCATGCTGGACTTCGCCGAGGTGCCGGCGCCCATGTTCACGTCGATGTTCACGTGCGCCCGTACGGCGGGCTGGTCGGCGCACATCCTGGAGCAGAAGCGCACGGGCCGCCTGGTGCGCCCGTCGGCGCGTTACGTGGGCCCGGGCGCGCGCAGCCCGCGCGAGGTCGCGGGGTACGCGGAGCTGAACACGCGCTGATCAGAGGCGAAGCCGCATGCCGCGTGCGGGGGACATCACGGCATGCGGCCGTTTCGGGGGGTGGCGGGAACGCCTCAGGCGGCCTGGGGCGCCCACTCGACGCCGTAGCGGGCGAAGATCAGCTGGATGTCGTCGCCGTCGGGCAGGTGCCCGGCTCCGCCTTCCAGTTCGGCGGCGATGAGCCCGGTGACGTCGCCGACGCTCTCCAGCGACATCGCCTTCTCCGGCGGGAGCGGGTCGAGCCCGAACAGGTCCTCCAGGGTGAAGGCGAGTTCGGCCAGGGCCAGCGAGTGGTAGCCCAGGTCGGAGATGAGGCGCTGCTCGGGGCTGCCGTCCTCGTTCTTCTGGGGGGCGACGAGCAGCACGAGCCTGCTCACCAGCTCCTCCACCGAGCCGGAGTCGATCACGGTGCTGCTGTCAGTCATGGGACTTCTCCACGTTCGGGTGCCGTGCCGGACACCGGTACGGATGCGCCGGGCCCCATGTTCCGCGCGGTGATCACCCGGACTCCAGGCAACAACTCCGGCAAGGGCGCGGCAACTCCGTACGGAATCCCGGCTTCCGGTGGGCGTCCCAGTTGCCTGCCGCGTGCCGGAACCGTTGCCTGGAGAGGGCATCCGGCCGCTGCCAGAATGCTGTCCGACCGTGACGGACAGCAGAGGTGGACGGCATGAGTGTGACGGCACGGCCGCAGGACGAACGCTGGGTCTCCGGCCGGCTCGCCGTCGGCACCGCGCACACCCGGCTGATCTGCGTACCGCAGGCGGGCGCGGGCGCCGGGGCGTTCGCGGGGTGGCGGCGCCACATCCCGCCGGGCATCGAGCTGGCCCCCGTGGAGCTGCCGGGCCGGGGCACGCGGCAGGACGAGCCGATGCCGGACGACTTCGACGAGCTGGCCGAACGGCTGCTGGCCGGGCTCGAACCCGAATTCACCATGCCGTACGCCCTGTTCGGGCACAGCTTCGGCGGCGCGCTGGTCTACGAGCTGAGCCGCCGGATCGCGGCGCGGGGGCTGCCGGCCCCGGTCGCCACGCTCGTCTCCGGCTTCCGGCCCCCGCACACCCCTCCCCCGGCGACCATGTCGCAGGCGTCCGACGAGGGGCTGCTCGACTGGCTGCTCCGCAACGGCGGACTGCCAGAAGAACTCCTCCAGTTCCCGGAGTTCCTGGCCCAGATCATGCGCCCCATGCGCACCGACCTCCGGTTCGCGGAGAGCTATCTGCTCGCCGCGCCGGACCCGCTGCCCGGCCCGTTGCACGTGTTCGGCGGCGCCGACGACGAGGTGACGCGCGCCGACGGGCTGCCCGGGTGGCGGTCCTGCGCCGGGGCCGGTTTCTCGCTCACCCTGCTGCCCGGCGGTCACCACTTCCCCCACACCGACCCCGCCGCGATGGTGGCCGCGCTCACGGACGCGCTCGCCCGCACCGCGTAACCCGTACACCCACCCCCCCTACTCCCGAGGGAACGCCCATGCTCAGCCTGCTCGCCCACGGCTCCGTCGCCCCCACCGCGCAGCTCGCGGCGGTCCATGCCGACGGGAGCGGCGACTTCGCCGTGGTGTTCAACACCGTTCTCGTCGTGGGGATCACGGTGGGGGTGCTGATCACCCAGTTCACCGCGCGTGAGGTGCGGCCCCAGATGTACATCTGGTGCGCGCTGCTCGTGGCGCGGGGCTGTGTGCCGCCGGGGCCGAGCGAGGCGACGGCGGGCGGGATCGGCTTCCTGGTGCTCGCGCTCGCCGTCTCCGTGGTGTTCGGCGCCCTGCGCGCCCGGTCGATGCCGATGTGGCGGACCCCCGCGGGCAAGGTGATCCGCAAGGGCGGCATGGGCACGATGTGGCTGTGGCTGGCGACGATCGCGGCGCGGCTCGTGGTGGGCGCGATCGCCCATGTGACGACCGGTGAGCCGATCAACGTCAACGCGCTGTGGCTGGGCATGGGTGTGACGCTGCTCGTCCAGCAGTACTTCCTGGGGCTGCGGGCGAAGGACTCCGCCCTGCCGGTGCGCGAGACGGCCGCCACCCCGGCCGCCGGGCCCCGGACCTCGGAGTGACGACCGCCGGGCTGCTGCCCGCCGGGGTGATCCTGGTCGAGTCCTTCGGTGACACGGGGGACGCGGCCGGGATCAGCCTTTTCCCGGAGGAGGCGGCGCTGGTCGCGGACGTGGTCGAGGAACGGCGGCGCGAGTTCACGACCGTACGGGGCTGCGCCCGCGAGGCCATGCGGCAGCTGGGCCGGGAGCCCGCGCCGCTGGTACGGAAGAGACCGGACGGGCCGACGTGGCCGGAGGGCCTGGTGGGCAGCCTGACGCACTGCGTGGGCTACCGGGCCGCCGCCGTCGCCCCCGCCGGGGCGTTCCGGGCGGTCGGGATCGACGCGGAGCCGGACGCGCCGCTGCCGTACGGGGTGCCGGGGCGGGTGCTGAGCGCCGGGGAGCGCGCGGCCGTCGCGGAGCTGGGGCGGGCCGGGGGGCCGGTGGCATGGGACCGGCTGGTGTTCTGCGTGAAGGAGGCCGTGTACAAGGCGTGGCATCCGCTGACCGGGCTGCCGCTGGGGTTCCTGGACGCGGAGGTGTCCCTGTCGGCGGACGGCACCTTCACCGCACGGGTGCCGGGCGGACCGGTGCCGGACGGGCCGCCGTTCCCGGAGCTGCTGCGGGGGGCCTGGGCGGCCGGCCGCGGGCTGCTGCGGGTGGGCCTCGCCGTACCGGCCCCGGTACCGGACGGCGGTACGGGGCCGGGGACGAGGGCTCAGGCGGAGGTCAGGGCCGCGGCGGGCTGAGGGGTCAGGGTGACCGGGAGGCTCGCGAGGCCGTTGAGGAAGTTCGAGTAGACCCGGCTCTCCTCGCCGGTGACCGCCAGCTCGGAGGCGTACTCCCGCAAGCCCTCGACCACGGCGGAGAGTTCGGCCCGGGCCAGGTAGGCGCCGATGCAGAAGTGCGCGCCGTGGGCGAAGCTCAGGTGCTTGTTCGGGGTGCGGGCCAGGTCGAAGCGGTACGGGTCGGGGAAGACCGTCTCGTCGAAGTTGGCGGAGGCGTTCCAGACGGTGACGACGTCGCCCTCCTCGATGAACTGCCCGCCGAGGAAGGTGTCCTGGGTCGCGGTGCGGCCGCTGTGCAGGGCGGGCGTGGTCCAGCGCAGGATCTCCTCGACGGCCTGGGCCACCGGGACCTCGTCCGCGCACAGCGCCCGCCACTGCTCCGGGTGGTCGACCAGGGCGCGGAAGCCGCCGATCATGGCGAGCCGGGTGGTCTCGTGGCCGCCCATGATGATGCTGTAGCAGTTGAAGATGATCTCCTCGTGGGTCAGCGGGCGCCCGTCGACCTCCTTGCTGACGAGCAGGCTGACCACGTCGTCGTACGGCTTCTCGCGCCGTGACTGGGCCAGTTCGGAGAAGTAGAGCAGCAGGTCGTTGCGGGAGGACCAGGTGCCCTCCTGGGTGGGGGCGCCGTCGGTGGAGGAGAGCGCCGAGGACGTCAGCTCGATGATCAGACCGCGGTCCTTCGGCGGGACGCCGAGCAGGTCGCAGATGGCGGCGAGCGGGATGTGCGCGGCGACGTCGGTCGCGAAGTCGCAGCTGCCGCGCTCCACGGCCTGCCGGATCAGCTCGCGCGTCGAGCGCCGCACGCTGTCCACGACGACGTCCAGCGAGCGCGGTGAGAAGGGCTTGCTGAGCACGCCCCGCAGCGCCGAGTGCGGGCGGCCGTCGGTGACGGCGAGCATCCGGCCCGCGGCGGAGTCCCCGCCGTGCAGGAGGGTGTCGAGCACGTTGCCGCGCTCGGAGGTGAAGGTGCGGCTGTCCTTGTAGACGGCGGCGACGTCCTCGTAGCGGGTCAGCACCCAGAAGCCGTCGGTCTGTCCGGCCGGCGGGTGCCAGTGCACCGGGGACTCGGTCCGCAGGTGGCTCCACAGCTCGTGCAGGTCGTACGTGGCGTGCAGCCGGGGATCGGACAGGTCGGCCGTGTCCAGGTGCGCCGGGTCGAACACGGGGCGCTCGGTCATGATCGTTCCATTTCTGCGGTCGTGGGCGGCGGTCGTGGGCAGTCCGGGGCCGCCGGACGTGAGGGGTCCGGCGGCCCCGGAGGCGCGGCTAGGACGTGTGGCCCGGGAAGAAGGCCGTCGTGGCGCCGGCGGTCTCGCCGCCGTCCACGACGAGTTCCTGCCCGGTGATGAACCGGGCCCCGTCGGACGCCAGATAGTGGAAGGCGGCGGCGATCTCCTCCGGCAGGGCGTGCCGCCGCGCCGGAATGCGGGCGTTGACCTCGTCCAGCATGGCCGGGGTGTACTCCGCCTCCTGCATCGGTGTGAGCACCGCCCCCGGAGTGACGCAGGCGGTCCGGACGACCGGGCTCAGCTCCATGGCGAAGGTCTGGCAGAGCGAGGCGACCCCAGCCTTGGAGGCGTTGTAGTCCGCGTAGAGCGGGTAGCCGCGCGAGCCGTTGACGGACGCGGTGGCGAGCAGCACGCCGTGGCCCTGGCGGACCATGTGCCCGGCTGCGTGCCGCCACAGCGCGAGGACGCCCATCAGGTTGACGTCGAGGGTCCTGCGCGCCTCGGCCTCGGTGAGTTCGAGGACGCCGTGGCGGATGCTGATCCCGGCGTTGGCGATGACCACGTCGAGCCGGCCGGTGGACTCCCGGACGGCGGCGACGGCCTCGCCCACGGCGTCCCAGTCGGCCACGTCCACGTCGAGCCACCGGACGCCGGGGACCTCGCCGTCCGGCTTCGCCACGTCCAGGTTGACGACGTGGTCGCCGTCCAGCGCGAAGCGGGCGGCGACCGCGCGGCCGATGCCGCTGGACGCGCCGGAGACGACGACGGTGCGGCCCCCGGTCACAGGATCACCCGGTGGCTGTCCGTGGTGGACGTGTTCAGACCGCGCCGCAGGTTGCGGCTGACCAGCTGCTTCTTCAGCCAGCGGTCGGTTCCGTCGTAGCGGGCCCGGAACGAGCGGCGGCCGTGCGCGGCCAGGTAGTTGTCCACGACGAGCAGGGAGCCCTGCTCCACGACCACGTCCTGCTGGACCCGTTCCAGCTCCGCCATGAGCCGGTCCAGGGCGGCGACGGCCCGGGGGTCGTCGTCCACGCAGCGCATGAAGGGCCGGTCGATGCGCAGGTACGGGCTGAGCCGGTCGCCGAGCAGGACGGCGCTGGGCACCGGCCGTTCCAGCATCCGGCGTGCCTCGGCGAGCGCCGGGTGGTCCGGGTCCCACGCCTCCAGCTGCCGGATGTGCTCGGTGTCGGGCAGGATGTGGAAGCTCTCGGAGGCGAGGATGTCGCGGTCCTCGTCGGAGAGCCGGACGTCGCGGACGGAGGCGACGATGGTCGGCACCCGGTCGTGGTTGCGCAGGCCGAGCAGCATCAGGTAGTCGCAGCGCTGCGGGTGGAAGCCGTCCTCGGTGTGGAACTCCAGGAGCGATTCGCTGCCGTAGCCGCTCTGGTTCTCCTCGTCGCCCGCGATCGGCAGGACGTTCTGCACGAGCCGCCCCTGCTGGAGGGTGGCCCAGGCGAAGGGCTCGCCGAGCACCATCCCGCACAGGGCGAGGGCCAGTTCCTGGTCGAGGGCGTTCTTGACGGTGATCGCCTCGCTCCAGTGCGCGGGGGTCGCGCCCAGGGCCTCGTCGTCCACGGGGAAGCCGTGGACCAGGCAGGCGGCGGACTGCTCGGTGCGCCGGAAGTCCTCCAGGAAGGCGCGCAGCCCGGCCGGCAGGACCTCTACGGCCTGCCAGGAGTGGTCGTAGAAGTCGGGGAACGACGGGTCGCCCGCGCTGTCGCGCAGCGAGGCGAGCCCTTCCCCGAGCTCGGCGGCCTCGCGGCCGGTGAGGGTGTACGCGGCGACGCTCTCCAGGACGGTCATCGGGCGCTCCCCTCGGTGGCGGCGACCAGGCTCTTCGGGCGCATGTCGGTCCAGTTGGCCTCGATGTACGCGAGCGCGGAGGCCCGGTCGCTGTCGCCCAGCGCGGTCGTCCAGCCGGCCGGGACCTCGGCGAAGGACGGCCACAGCGAGTGCTGCCCCTCGTCGTTGACGAGGACCGCGAAGGTCCCCTCCTCGTGGTCGAACGGGTTCGCCATCGTCGTGTCCTCTCTCTGGCCGGCCGGGGCCGGTCGCATCCGGTCCTGTTGCGGCCCCGTCGGCCGCGGGTGGTGCCGCCCTCGGAACCGGCCGAGCAGGGTCCCTGCCGGTTCGTCGTGGGGCGTGGTCCCCGGCGCGCACGGGCGCGCCGGGGAGGTCTCAGGCGGAGTCGTCGTCCCACTCCGCGGTGAACTCGTCCAGCTCGTCCTGGTCCAGGGCGACCAGGGGCTCCTCGGGGGCCGCGGCGGGCTGCCGGGCCTCGGAGCCGAGCCGCTTCGCCAGCGCGGCCAGACCGGCCACGGTGCGTCCCGCGAAGACGTCGCGCGGGGCGATCTCGTACCCGGCCCTGCGCGCCCGGGTGACGAGCTGGATGGACGTGATGGAGTCGCCGCCCAGGTCGAAGAAGCTGCTGTCCGCGCCTGCCCGGTCCACCTGGAGCACTTCCTGGAAGAGCGCGCAGAACAGCTCCTCCGCCTCGCCGCGCGGGGCGCGCCCGGTCGCGGCGGCGCTGAAGTCCGGGGCGGGCAGGGCGTTCCGGTCGAGCTTGCCGCTCGGGGTGACCGGCCAGGCGTCCAGCTCGACCACGGCGGCCGGGACCATGTAGTCCGGCAGCACCGCGCCGACCCGCTCCCGCAGGGCGGCCGGGCTGACCCGCTGGCCCGGTGCGGCGACGACGTAGCCGACGAGGCGCCGGATGCCGGGGGCGTCCTCGCGGGCGACGACGACGGACCGGTCCACGGAGGCGTCGGCGGTGAGCGCCGCCTCGACCTCGCCGGGCTCGATGCGGAAGCCGCGGACCTTGACCTGCTCGTCGCTGCGGCCCAGGTACTCCAGCTGCCCGTCGGCGGTCCACCGGGCGAGGTCGCCGGTGCGGTACATCCGGGTGCCGGGGGCGCCGTACGGGTCGGCGACGAAGCGCTGCGCGGTGAGCGCGGTGCGGCCGAGGTAGCCGCGGGCGAGCCCGGCACCGGCGATGTGCAGTTCGCCGGGGACCCCGGGCGGGACCGGGCGCAGCGTCTCGTCCAGCACGTAGACGCGGCTGCCGGCGACCGGGCGGCCCATGGGCGGGGCGGTGCGCCCGGCCAGGGGGGCGCTCATGGTGGCCATGACCGTGGACTCGGTCGGCCCGTACGCGTTGACCATGCGGCGCCCGGCGGACCAGCGGGCCACCAGGTCGGGCGCGCACGCCTCGCCGCCGACGACGAGCGTGACGCCCTCGGGCAGCCCGCCCTCCGGGACCACGGCCAGCGAGGACGGGGGCAGCAGCAGGCAGTTCACCCCGTACCGGGCGACGGTGTCCACGAGAGGCTGCCCCGGCAGGAGCTCGCCGGCCGGCACGACGACGGCGCAGGACCCCGTGAGCAGTGCGGTGCACAGCTCCCACACGGAGGCGTCGAAGCTGGGCGAGGCGTAGAGCAGCACCTTGCCGAGCGGCTTCGCGTCGAGCCCGTCGGCCTGGGCGGCCATCATCGAGGCGAGCCCTCCGTGCGTGACGAGGACGCCCTTCGGGGTGCCGGTGGAGCCCGAGGTGTAGATGACGTACGCGGCGGACGCCGGGCGCAGCGGGCCGGTCCGGTCGGCATCGGTGAGGTCGGCGTCGGAGGTGGACGCGGGGACCGTCAGCTCGTCCACGTACAGCCGGGCGGGCCCGTCCCCCTGGGCGGGCAGGCCCCCGGCGGCCTCGCGGGTGGTGAGGACGAGGTGCGGGGCGGCGTCACGGAGCATGAACGCGATCCGGTCCGCCGGGTAGTTGACGTCGAGCGGCAGGTAGGCGGCGCCCGCCTTGAGCGCGGCGACGATCGACACCACGGAGTCCGTCGAGCGCGGCATGGCGACGACGACCAGGCGTTCGGGTCCGGCGCCGTGGGCGACGAGGACGCGGGCCAGGCGGTTCGCGCGGGCGTCGAGTTCGGCGTACGAGAGGGTGCCCCCCGGTCCGGTGACGGCGGGGGCGTCCGGGCGGGCGGCGACCTGCCGTGCGAACAGCTCGGGGAAGGTGGCCGGGGCCGCGGCGCGGGCGCCGGCCTCCCGGTTGGGCCCGGTCACCAGGCGGTCCAGCTCGGGCGCGGAGAGCAGCGAGATGCGGCCCGTCGGCAGGTCCGGGGTGGTGACGAGGGCGTCCAGGACGCGGCCCACCACGGCGAGCAGCGCGTCCGCCTCGTCGTGCGTGAACAGGTCGCCCCGATAGTTCAGTTCGAGGCTCAGGCGCTCGCCGGGGACCACGACCAGGCTGAGCGGGTAGTGGGTCGCGCCGGGCGCCGCGGTGTCGTCCACGGAGATCCGGAGACCGGGCACCTGCTCCTGGACGGCGGCCCGGTCGACCGGGGTGTTCTCGAATCCGAGGACCGTGTCGAAGAGTTCGCCGTGCCCGGCGCTCTGCTGCACGGCCGCCAGGGAGACGTGGTGCGCCTCGCCGAGGGCGGCCTGCTCGTCCTGGAGCCGGGCCAGGACGCCGGAGAGGGGCTGCCCGGGCTCCCAGCGCACCCGGACCGCGATGGTGTTCATCAGCATGCCGACGACGGACTCGGCGCCGGGCAGCTGCGGGGCGCGCCCGGCGACGGTGGCGCCGAAGACGACGTCGCGGCGGCCGGTGAGGCGGCCCAGGGCGACCGCCCAGGCGTACTGGAGGACGGTGTTCAGGGTCAGCCCGTGGGCGCGGGCGGCGGCCGTGAGCGCGCGGGTCTCCTCGGCGCCGAGGCGGTGCGCGACGAGGTCCGGGACGACGGCGGCGGCCGCGTCGGCGCCGGGGGCGACCAGGGTCGGTCCGTCGAGCCCGGCCAGCGCGTCCTTCCACAGCCGCTCGCCCGTACCGTCCAGGGAGGCGAGCCAGCCGAGGTGGTGGCGGTACGGGGTGACGGCCGGCAGGGACGCGGAGGCCCCGCCGTTCGCGTACAGCTCGAAGAGGTCGCGGAACATCAGGGGCAGCGACCAGCCGTCGAGCAGGATGTGATGGTGCGTCAGCAGGAAGAGGTGGCGGTCGTCGGCGAGCTTGACCAGGGTGACCCGCACGAGCGGCGGTTCGGCCAGGTCGAAGCGGCGGACCCGGTCCTCGGCGAGCAGCGCGGCGACCCGGTCGCGCCGGGTCTCCTCGTCGAGTCCGCTGAGGTCGAGGTCCGTCCACGGCAGGGCGACGGCGGCCGGCACCACCTGCACGGCGGCCCCTCCGGCCGGGCGGACGAACGCGGCGCGCAGGTTGTCGTGCCGGGCGAGCAGCGCCTCGCAGGCGGTCCGCAGCACGCCCGGGGCCAGCTCACCGTCGAGTTGCAGGGGGCGCTGGGTGTTGTAGACGTCGACGCCGTCCTCGGCGAGCAGGGCGTGGAAGTGCATGCCCTGCTGGAGCGGGGTCAGCGGCAGGACGTCCAGGTGTCCGGGGTAGTCCCGGTCCAGCTCCGCCCGCTCCTCGGCGCCGAGGGTGACGAGCGGTCCCTCCGGCGGCACGAACGACGGCCCGGCCTCGGCGGTCGCGGCGGCGGCGGTGGCCAGCGCGGCGACGGTGCGGTGCGTGAAGACGTCCTTCGGGGTGAGCACGAGCCCTGCCTTGCGCAGCCGGGAGACCAGCTGGAGGGAGAGGATCGAGTCGCCGCCCAGGTCGAAGAAGCTGTCGTCGGCGCCGACGCGTTCGACGTGCAGCACCTCGGCGAACAGCTCGCACAGCAGCCGTTCCCGGTCGTCCTTCGGCGCCCGGCCGCCGGACGTGCCCGCGAACTCCGGGGCGGGCAGGGCGCGGCGGTCCAGCTTGCCGTTGATCGTGAGCGGCAGCTCGGGCAGCGTGACGACGGCGGCGGGCACCATGTGCGCGGGCAGCACCCCGGCGAGCCGGCCGGGCAGCCCGGCGATGTCGGCGGAGGCGTCGGCGGGCACCACGTAGGCGACGAGGCGCTTGACGCCCGGCCGGTCCTCGCGGGCCACGACGGCCGCCCGGGCCACGGCCGGGTCGGCGGCGCAGACCGCCTCGATCTCGCCGGGCTCGACGCGGAAGCCGCGGATCTTGACCTGGTCGTCGGCGCGCCCGGCGAACACCATCGTGCCGTCGGGCAGCCACCGGCCGAGGTCACCGGTGCGGTACATGCGGGCGCCGGGCGCGCCGAAGGGGTCGGCGACGAAGCGTTCGGCGGAGAGACCGGGGCGGCCGAGGTAGCCGCGGGCGAGCCCGGCCCCCGCGATGTACAGCTCGCCGTCCGTACCGACGGGGACCGGGCGCAGCCGGCCGTCCAGGAGGTAGACGCGGGTGTTGTGCGCGGGGCGGCCGATGGCGGGGCGCTCGCTGTCGCCGGTGCGGCACAGCATCGCGTCGACGGTGCACTCGGCGGGGCCGTACAGGTTGTAGCCGTTCACGCCCTCGGTGGCGCGCAGTTCGTCCCACAGGTCGTCGCCGACGGCCTCGCCGCCGAGCGCGAGCGTGGTCGGGCGGTGGCCCCCGGCGGCGAGGAGCCCGGCCGCGAGGAGGGTGCGGGCGAAGCTGGGCGTGGTGTCGAGGACGTCGATCCGCCGCTCGGTGACGTACGCGGTCAGCGCGTGCGGGTCCTTGCGGGTCTCGTCGTCCACCAGGTGCAGTTCGTGGCCGCCGGTCATCCACAGGAGCTGGCTCCAGGAGGCGTCGAAGACCAGCGCGTTGGTGAGCGCGACCCGCATCTGCCGGCCGCCCGCCGCCTCGGACTCCGGTGCGAAGAACCGGTCCCGGTGGCTGTGGAACATGTTCACCAGGGCCCGGTGCTCGACCGCGACCGCCTTGGGCGTCCCGGTGGAGCCGGAGGTCGAGATGGTGTACGCGAGGTGCGCGGGGAGCAGCGGGGCGGTGCGGTCGGCGTCCGTGAGGTCGGCGTCGGAGGGTGCTCCGGCACCGCCGTCGAGCCCGTCCGCGAGGGCGTCCAGCGAGAGCCGGTCCGGGCCGCCGTCCGGGAGCCCGGCCGCGACGGCGTCCGTGGTCACCAGGAGGAGCGGCGCGGTGTCGGCGAGCAGCGCGGTGATCCGGGCGGCCGGGTACTCGGGGTCGATGGGCAGGTAGGCGGCCCCGGCCTTGAGCACGGCGAGGATCGCCACCAAGGTGTCGGCGGTGCGGGGCAGCGCGAGCGCGACGAGGGTGTCGGGTCCGGCGCCCCGGGCGGCGAGGAGCCGGGCGAGCCGGTTGGCGCGGGCGTTGAGGGCGCCGAAGGTGAGGGCCTGCCCGCCGCCGACGAGGGCGGTGGTGTCGGGGGTGGCCCGCACCTGCGCCTCGAACACGTCGGGGAGCGTGACGTCGGGGACCTCGCGGGCGGTGTCGTTCCAGGTGTGGAGGGCGCGGCGGCGCTCCTCGTCGGTGAGGAGGTCGACGCGGCCGGCCGGGGTGTCCGGGGCGGAGACGAAGCCTTCGAGGAGCAGCCGGAGCCGGCCGAGGAGGGCGGTCGCCGCTTCGGTGTCGAAGAGGTCCTGGCGGTGGTTGAGTTCGAGGCGCAGTTCGTCGCCCGGGTAGACGGCGAGGCTGAGCGGGTAGTGGGTGCCCTCGTGGGCGTCGTGGCCGGTGGCCTCCACGATGGCGATGGCCATGCCGGGGATCGCCTTGGACGCGGCGAGCGGGTCGATCGGGAAGCTCTCGAACGCGACGGTGGTGTCGAAGAGTTCGGTGTGCCCGGTGGTCCGGTGGATGTCGGCGAGGCCCAGGTAGTGGTAGCCGCCGAGGCGGGCCTGCTGGTCCTGGAGCCGGGCCAGCATCGCGGACAGCGGCTCGTCCGGGTCGATGCGCAGCCGGGCGGGCACGGTGTTGATGAGCAGGCCGACCATGTGGTCGACGCCCGGGATCTGCGGCGGGCGGCCCGCGACGGTGGCCCCGAACACGATGTCGTCGCGCCCGGTGAGGGAGGCGAGGAGCAGCGCCCAGGCGCCCTGGACGACGGTGTTGAGGGTCAGCCCGCGCTGCCGCCCGGCCGTGCCGAGCGCGGCGGTCAGCTCGGCCGGGAGGTCCGCGATGACGCGCTGCTGACGGCCCGGGGTGCCCGCGGCGGCTGCCGGGGCGACCAGCGTCGGTTCGGCGAGCCCGTCCAGCGCCTCGGCCCAGGCGCGTTCGGCCTCGGCCCGGTCCTGGGCGTCGAGCCAGCCCAGGTAGTCGCTGAACGGGGCGACCGCCTCCAGGTCCGGCAGCCCGGCGTCGCCCCGGGCCCGCCGGTAGAGGCGGAAGACGTCGCGCAGCACGATGGGCAGGGACCAGCCGTCGACCAGGATGTGGTGGTTGGTGATGACCAGGACGTGGCGTTCGGCGCCGAGGCGGACGAGGGTGAAGCGGACGAGCGGGGGCCGGGCCAGGTCGAAGCGGCGTTCGCGGTCGGCGGCGAGGAGCCGGGTGAGCCGGGCCCGCTGCTCGGACTCGCCGAAGCCGCTGAGGTCGCTCTCCTCCCAGGGCACCTCGACGGCCCGGGCCACGGCCTGGACGGCCTGTCCCGACCGGCGTTGCAGGAAGCCCGCGCGCAGACCGGAGTGGCGCTCCAGGAGCTGCCCGCAGGCACGCTTCATGGCCTGCGCGTCCAGCGCCCCGGCCAGCTCCAGGGGCGTCTGCATGTTGTAGAAGTCGACGCCCTCGGTGTCGTAGAGAGCGTGGAAGAGCATGCCCTCCTGCAAGGGGGACAGCGGCAGGACCGCTTCCAGCGAGGTCTGCTTCACTTGGCGTTCTCCCATTGGGCTTCGAGCTCTTCGAGCTCGTCCAGGTCGAGCGGGACGAGGGGCTGCTGGGCGGGGGTCCAGTCGCCCTCGCCCGCCGCGACGTCCGTGGCGTGGGGGGCGAGCGCGGCGACGGTCTTGTGCGTGAACACGTCGCGCGGGGTGAGGTCGAGCCCTTCGGTGCGGGCGCGGCCGGCCAGCCGGATCGACATGATCGAGTCGCCGCCGAGGCCGAAGAAGTCGTCGTCGATCGAGACGCGTTCCAGGCCGAGCACTTCGGCGTACAGGCCGCAGAGCAAGGTCTCGCGGGCGTCGCGCGGTTCGCGTCCGGCGGGGGCGGCCGAGGACTCCGGTACGGGCAGGGCCTTGCGGTCCAGCTTTCCGTTCGGGGTGAGCGGCAGGGCGGCGACCTCCATCAGGACGGACGGCACCATGTAGCCGGGCAGCGAGGCGGCGAGGTGTTCCCGGAGCGCGTCCGCGTCGAGGGAGCCCGCGGCGGGGACGGCGTACGCGACGATGCGCGGGGCGCCCGCCCGGTCCTCCCGGACGATGACCGCGGCGCGGGCCACCGAGGGGTCCGCGGTGAGCACGGTCTCGATCTCGCCGAGCTCGATGCGGTGGCCCCGGATCTTCGTCTGGTGGTCGGCGCGGCCCAGGTACTCCAGCTCCCCGTCGGCCCGGCGGCGGCCGAGGTCGCCGGTCCGGTACATCCGGGTGCCGGGCGCACCGTACGGGTCGGCGACGAAGCGTTCGGCGGTGAGCCCGGGGCGGCCCGCGTAGCCGAGGGTGACGCCGGGCCCCGCGATGCAGATCTCGCCGCTCACCCCCGGGGGCACCGGTCGCAGCCGGGCGTCGAGCACGTACACCCGCAGGTTGGAGGCGGGACGGCCGACGGGCACGGCGGCGGGTTCGGCGCCCGCGACCGCCAGGTGGCTCGTGGAGTAGACGGACACCTCGGTCGGCCCGTACAGGTTGTGCAGGGCGGCCCCGCTCACGGCGCGGAAGCGTTCCACCAGGCCCGAGGTCATGGCCTCGCCGCCGCAGAACACCCGCCGCAGCCCGTCGCAGCGGTCGGCGCCCGGTTCCTGGACGAAGACTTCGAGCGTGGACGGGACGAACTGGGCGACGGTGACCTTCTCCCGGCGGATGAGGTCGGGGAGGTAGCCGGGCCGGGTGTGCCCGTCCGGCTCCGCGATCACGACGGCGGCGCCGGTGATCAGCGGCCAGAAGATCTCCCACACCGAGGGGTCGAAGCTCATCGAGGTGCGCTGGAGGACCCGGTCGCCGGGGCCGAGCGGGAACGCGTCCTGCATCCAGTGCAGGTAGTTGGCGACCCCGGCGTGCGCCACGACGATGCCCTTCGGGCGGCCGGTGGAGCCGGAGGTGTGGATGACGTAGGCCGGGTGCAGCGGCAGCGCGCGGTCCGGGGCCGGGCCGTCGGCGGCCGGGGCGCCCGCGGTCAGGGCGTCGTAGTTCGCCGGGTCGATGACGAGGACCGGGCCGGCGTCGTCGAGCATGTTGCGGACCCGCTCCGCCGGGTACTCCGGGTCGATCGGCAGGTAGGCGGCCCCGGCGCGGTGCACGGCGTGCAGGGCGACGATCAGCTCGACCGAGCGGGGCAGGCTCACCCCGACGACCCGGCCGGGTCCCGCCCCCTTCGCGACGAGCGCGGCGGCGAGGCGGCCGGCCCGTGCGTCGAGTGCGGCGTACGTGACGGTCTCGGCGCCGCACACGACGGCGACCGCGTCCGGGGTGCGGGCGGCCTGGGCCGCGAACAGCTCGGGCAGGGTGGCGTCCGGGAAGGCGCGGACCGGGCCCTCGCCCGCCGCGAGCGCCCCGGCCGTCTCCTCGGCGGTGAGCAGGGAGATCCCGGCGACCGGCTGGTCCGGGTCGGCGGCGAACGCCGCGAGGGCGAGCCGGAGCCGGGTCAGGACGGCGTCCGCCTCGGCCGCGCCGTACAGGTCGGCCCGGTAGGTGAGTTCCAGGCGCATCCGGTCGCCGGGGGCGGCGATCAGGCTGAGCGGGTAGTGCGTGGCGCCGGTGGCGTCGGACTCCTCGACGCTGATCCGCAGCCCCGGGACGGCCCGGCCGATGGACGCGCGGTCCACCGGGGCGTTCTCGAAGACCGTGCTGGTGTCGAAGAGTTCGGGCATCCCGGTCAGCCGCTGCAGCGCGGCGAGGCCGAGGTGGTGGTGCCCGGTGAGCGCGGCCTGCTCCGACTGCACGGTGGCGAGGAGCGCGGCGAACGGCTGCGCGGGGTCGACGCGGACCCGGACCGGGACGGTGTTCATCAGCATCCCGACCATCTCCTCGACGCCCGGGAGCAGGGGCGGCCGGCCGGAGACGGTGGTGCCGAACACGACGTCGTCGCGGCCGGTGAGCAGCGCGAGGAGCAGCGCCCAGGCGCCCTGGACGACGGTGCTGGTGGTGAGGCCCCGGGTGCGGGCGGCCGCGTTCACCGCCCGGGTCAGCTCCTCGTCCAGCTCGGTGACGGCGAGGGCGGGGGCGCCGGTGGCGGCCTGGGCACCGGGGGCGACGAGGGTCGGCTCGTCCAGGCCCGCGAGCGCGGTGCGCCAGGCGTCCTCGGAGGCCGTGCGGTCCTGGGCGGCGAGCCACGCGAGGTGGTCGGAGACCGGGACGGCGGGCGGCAGCGCGGACCCGGTGCCGCCGTCCGCGTAGAGCAGGAACAGGTCGCGCAGCACCAGCGGCAACGACCAGCCGTCGTACAGGATGTGATGGTTCGTGATGACGAGCAGGTGCTCGTCGGGGGCGGTGCGCACGAGGCCGAAGCGGATCAGCGGCGGCGTGTCCATCGGGAAGCGGCGGGCCTTGTCCGCGGCGAGCAGCCCGCTCAGCGCGGCGGCGCGCTCAGGCTCGGCCAGGTCCGCGAGGTCGTGGAACGCCCAGTCCGGGTCGAGGCCGCCGCAGATCACCTGCACGGGCACCCCGGACCCGGCGCGGTCGAACGCGGCGCGCAGCGCGGGGTGCCGGTCGAGCACGCCCCGGCAGGCGCGGCGCAGCGCCTCGGCGTCGAGCGGCCCGGCGAGCCCGAAGACCTTCTGGACGTTGTACGGGTCGGGGCCGGCGTCCGTGTCGCCGTCGCGGAGGGCGGCGCCGGAGTAGAAGGCGTGGAAGAGCATGCCCTCCTGGAGCGGGGCGAGCGGGAGCAGCGCCTCCGCGTTCCGCCCGGCCCAGCGGGCGCGCAGGGCCGCCGCCTCCTCGGGGCCGACGGGCTCGGGGACCGGCGGGGCGGCCGGGGTCCCGTCGCCGGGGGCGTCGATGCCCGCCGCGTGGGCGGCCATGGCGGCGACGGTGCGGTGCGTGAAGACGTCCTGCGGGGTCAGGCCGATCCCGGCGCGGGCGGCGCGGGTGACGAACTGGACGGCCACGATCGAGTCGCCGCCCAGGTCGAAGAAGTTGTCGTCGATGCCGACGGCGGTGGCGCCGAGGAGTTCGCCGATCAGCTCGCACAGCAGGCGCTCGCGGTCGTCGCGCGGGGCGCGGCTCTCGGCGGCGCCGGCGAACTCCGGTGCGGGCAGGGCGTTCCGGTCCAGTTTGCCGCTGGGGGTGAGGGGCAGCGCGTCGAGCACCACGACGGCGGCGGGCACCATGTATGCGGGCAGCCCGGCGGCGGCCAGCTCGCGCAGCGCGGCGGGCTCGGGCGCCGCGTCCGTTTCCGGCACCACGTAGGCGACGAGGCGGCGCACGCCGGGGGCGTCCTCGCGGACGACGACCGTGGCGTGGCCGACGGCCGGGTCGGCCGCGAGGACCGCCTCGATCTCCCCGGGCTCGATGCGGAAGCCGCGCACCTTGACCTGGTCGTCGCCGCGGCCCAGGTATTCCAGCTCGCCGTCGGGCGTCCAGCGCGCGAGGTCGCCGGAGCGGTACATGCGGGCGCCGGGCCCGCCGTACGGGTCGGCGACGAACCGGCCGGCGGTCAGGCCGGGGCGGCTCAGGTAGCCGCGCGCCAGGCCGGAGCCCGCGATGTAGACCTCGCCGGCCACGCCCGCCGGGACCGGGCGCAGCGCCTCGTCCAGGACGCGCACCCGGGTGCGGTGCACGGGGCGGCCCATGCGGGGGACGGTGCGCCCGGCGAGCGGGTCGCTCATGGTGGTGATGACGGTGGACTCGGTGGGCCCGTAGGCGTTGACCATGCGGCGGCCGGGCGACCAGCGCTCCACGAGGTCGGGCGGGCACGCCTCGGCGCCGACGACGAGCGTGACGCCCGGCGGGATCGAGCCCTCGGCCATCACGGACAGCGCGGAGGGGGCGAGCAGCAGGCAGCTGACGCCGGTCTCGGCGATCAGGGCGGCCAGGGCGGGCCCCGGCCGCAGGCGTTCGGCGGGGGCGACGACCGCGCAGCCGCCGGTGAGGAGCGCGGTGCACAGCTCCCACACGGAGGCGTCGAAGCTGGGCGAGGCGAACATCAGGACGCGTTCGCCGGGCCGCAGCGCGAGCCGGTCGGCCTGGGTGGCGGCGAGGGCGGCGATCCCGGTGTGCGGGACCAGCACGCCCTTGGGGCGCCCGGTGGACCCGGAGGTGTAGATGACGTAGGCGGTGTGGCCGGGGCGCAGGGGCGCGGTCCGGTCCGCGTCGGTGAGGTCGCTGTCGTCGGCGTGCGGCGCCAGGGACGCCTCGTCCAGGACGAGTTCGTCCAGGAAGAGGTCGCCGACGAACAGCTCGTCCAGGAACAGCTGCTCGGGGAGGTCCGCGAGGCCGTCGAGCCGGGCGGCGGCGGCGCGGGTGGTGAGCATGAGGGCGGGCCGGGCGTCGTCCAGCATGTACGCGATGCGCTCGGCCGGGTACGACACGTCGACCGGAAGGTGCGCGGCGCCCGCCTTCAGGACGGCCAGGACGGCGACGACCGCGTCCGGTGAGCGGTCCATGGCGACGGCGACCCGGGTGTCGGGCCCGGCGCCCTTGCGGGCGAGGAGGCGGGCCAGCCGGTTGGCGCGGGCGTTGAGGCGTTCGTACGAGAGGGTGGTCTCCCCGGCCCGTACGGCGTCGGCGTGCGGGGTGGCCCGGACCTGCCGCTCGAACAGCTCGGGGAAGGTGGTCCCGGCGTCGGGCCGGCCGGTGTCGTTCCACTCCACGAGGACGCGTGCCCGCTCGTCGGGGCCGAGGAGCGGGACGCGGCCGATGGGGAGGTCGGCGGGGGCGGTGGCCAGCGCGGTGAGGTAGCGCAGGAACCGCTCCTGGTGGGCGGCGAGTTCGTCCTCGGTGTAGCGGTCGGCGGGGGCCTCGAAGTCGATGGCGGCGCCCTGTCCGGTGCCCTGGGGGCGGACGCTGATGTTGAGGTCGGGGACCGGGCCGCCCTGGAGGGTGCGGGCGTAGGTGGGGTGGCCGTCGAAGAGCAGGTCGGCGCTGCCCGGGATGATGTTGACCTGCACCCCGAAGAGGTGGCCGCCGCTGCCGACGAGCTTCAGGTCGCGCCGCAGGTCGTCGTACGGGTAGTTCTGGTGCTCCAGGAGCTCGGCCAGCCGGGTCGCGACCTGGCGCAGCAGCTGGGAGCGGGTGGTGGCCGGGTCGACGGTGAGCCGCAGCGGGAGCTGGTTGGCCATCATCCCGGGGTTGTTGCGGGCGATGTCGGTGCGCCGGGCCGCGACCGGGACGCCGATGGTGAGGTCGCGCTGCCCGGTCATGCCGTGCAGGTACGCGGCGACCGCGGCGAGCACCGGCACCGTCCAGGTGGTCCGGGCCTCGCGTCCGGCGGTCCGGAGGGCGGCCAGCGCGGATTCGGGCAGTTCGGCGGTGCGGGTGGGCAGCACTTCTCCGGCCCGGCCCGGCACCGTGCGGTCGGACAGGGTCGCGGTCTCCGGCTGCACCGCGAACCGGTCGAGCCAGTAGGCGCGGTCGCGGGTGAAGCGGTCGGACGCGCGGTAGGCGGCCTCTTCGGCGACCAGCTCGGCGAGGGTGTTCAGCGGGGCGCCCGCGGGCTCCTCACCGGCCGCCTCGGCGGCGTACAGCTCGGCGACCCGGCGGGTGAAGAGGACGCTGCCGAAGCCGTCGATGAGGATGTGGTGGCAGCGCTTGTACCAGATGAAGTGCGCGTCCCCGAGCTTCAGCAGCACCTCGTTGAACAGCGGGTCGCGGACGATGTCCAGGGCGGTGTGCCGGTCGGCGGCCATCCAGCGCAGTGCCTCGGCGTGCGGGTCGGGCCGGTCCGAGAGGTCGATCTCCCGGAGCAGTTCGCCGGCCTGCGCGACGGCCGTCTGGTACGGGCCCTGCGGGCCCTCGCCGAAGGCGACGTCGAAGGTGCCGCTCTCGACCTCGGCGGCGCGGACCGCGCGGCGGAGGATTCCGGCGTCCACCGGGCCCCGGATCTCCAGGTAGTCGGCCAGGTTGAACGTCGAGGTGGGCGAGGCGAGCCGGTGTGCGAACCAGACCCCGCGCTGGGCGGCGGTCAGCGGAAACGGGGTGCCTTCGGTGACGAGCGGAGTCATCGGACGACGACCACCTTCCCGGCGCGTTCCAGCGCGCCTCGGTCTGGTGCCCTGGGCCGGACCGCGGGGTGTTCGGCGCGGTCCGCAGGGCGGGACGTCCGGCGGTCGTGGGGCGGCGCCGGGGTGACGGCGGGCGCGGCCGCCCCGGGACGTGCGGGGCGGCGACGGCAGGGTGTCGACGGGCCGGCGCCGTGGCATCGATGCTCGCCGAACGCACGTGCGGTCACCAGGAAAGCGACCGGCAACCGGCGTCACGGGCTGCCGGTCGGCCGCCGGGGCGAGTTACCGGATTCTTGCCTGGAAGGGGCCCGCCGCCGCTCGGCATGATGCGCAGCAATGCCCGCAGAGGCTGAGAGGACCACTGCTTTGACCCGTCCCGAGAGCTATCCCGACCGCGCCCTGCTGGAGTGGCTGACCGACGCGCCGGCCGACCGCGGGCTCTACTTCGCCGGACCCCGTGACAGCTGGGACTTCCACTCCTACCGGTCGCTCGCCCGGCTGACCCTCACCACGGCCGCCGCGCTGCGCGCGCACGGTGTGCGCCACAACGACGTGGTGGTCGTGGTGCAGCGTTCCAGCCCCGGTTTCGCGGCCAGCCTGTTCGGCTCGCTCGCGGCCGGGGCGACGCCGTCCTCGATCGCGCCGCCGTTCGCGTTCCAGCGGAGCGAGGACTACCAGCGCCACGTCGACCACCTCTTCCGCACGGCGGCCCCGGCCCTCACCATCTGCGACGAGGACTCCTTCGAGGCGGTCAGCAAGACGTGCGCCGGGCTCGGCATCCGCCAGCCGGTGCTCTTCGACGACCTGGTGCGCGACGTGGAACCGGCCGCCGGCCCGTATCCGCTGCCGGACCACGCGCTGCTCCAGTTCACTTCCGGGTCCAGCGGCTTCTCGCGCGGGGTGCGGGTCGCCTCCGACGCGCTGCGCGCCAACATCACCGCGATGCGGCGGCGGCTGCGGTGGCGGCCCGAGGACGCCGGGATCAGCTGGATGCCCGTGCACCACGACTTCGGCCTGACCGGCTGCCTGATCAACATGGTGGTCACCGGGTGCGACGGCTGGCTGATGCAGCCCGAGCACTTCCTGCGCGACCCGGTCCGCTATCTGCGCTGCATCAGCGAGAACCGGATCGGCCTGACCGCGATGCCCAACTTCGGCCTGGCGTACATCCTGCGCCGGGTCCGCCCGGCCGCCCTGGAGGGCCTGGATTTCAGCGCCCTGCAATCGGTCAGCCTGGGCGCCGAGCGCATCGACCCGGACGCCCTGGAGGCGATCGAGGCGCTGCTCGGCCCGTACGGCTTCCGGCGCGGCGTCTTCACCCCGGCGTACGGGGGCGCGGAGGCGACGCTCGGGGTGACCGGCCTGGCCCCGGACGAGGGCTGGGCGGCCTCCGCGCCGGACGGCGAGGACGGGCGGCCCGGCACGGCCCGCATCGTGGGCTGCGGGCGCCCGATGGAGGGCGTCACGGTGACCGTGCTGGACGAGGACGACCGGCCCGTGCCGGACGGCACCGTGGGCGAGATCGTCGTCGGCGGCACGTCGGTGCGCGGCAACAGCTATGTGGGCGAGGCGGGTTCGGCGTCCGGCACCAGCCTGGCGTCGGGCGTGCTGCGCTCGGGCGACGCCGGATTCCTGCGCGACGGCCAGCTGTTCGTGCTGGGCCGCCTCGGTGACGGCATCAAGATGAACGGCAAGATGGTCTTCGCGGAGAGCCTGGAGGGCCGGCTGCACGAGCTGGGCGTCACCGAGCGCCGGGCGGCGGTCCTGCTGGGCTTCCGCGACGGCGTCGCGACGGCCGCCGTGGTCATGGAGGGCGCGAAGCCGGAGTGGGACGCGGTCGCCCGGGAGGTCGTCACGGAGTCGCTGCCCGACGCGGAGCTGCTGCTCGTCCACGTCCGCCGCAGCGGCCTGGCGGTCACGTCGAGCGGCAAGCCGCGCCGGCGGCTGATGTGGAAGCAGCTGTGCGACGGCACGCTCGCGGACACGGCGGCGGTCTGACCCGTACGCGCCCGAACGGAAGAGGGGGCCGGTCACCGACCGGCCCCCTCTTCCGTTCAGGCTTTACGAGCGGAACGCCAGCACCACGTTGTGGCCGCCGAAGCCCGCCGCGTTGGACAGGGCCGCGAGGTCACCGGACGGCAGGGTGCGGGGCACGGTGCGCACCACGTCCAGCGCGATGGCGTCGTCCTGGTCGGCCAGGTTCGCGACGGGCGGGGCCGTGCGGTCGCGCAGGGCCAGCACCGCGGCGAGCGCGCCCAGCGCCCCGGAGCCGCCGATCAGGTGCCCGGCAGCCGACTTGACGGCGGAGACGGCGTAACCGGACTCCCCCAGCACGTGGTTCAGGGCCCGGCTCTCCGCGACGTCGCCCTGCGGGGTCGACGTGGCGTGGGCGCTGACGTGCTTCACGTCCGCCGGGGTCAGCCCGGCGTCCGCGAGCGCCTTGCGCAGGGCGCTCGCCAGGCCGAGGCCGTCCGGTTCGGGCCGCACCATGTGGTGGGCGTCCGCGCTCACCCCGGCCCCCGCCAGCACGCAGTGGACCCGGGCGCCCCGGGCGCGGGCGTGCTCGGCGGACTCCAGGACGAGGACGGCGGCGCCCTCGCCGAGGACGAAACCGTCGCGCTGCTTGTCGTAGGGGCGGGAGGCGCCCGCCGGATCGTCGTTGCGCCGGGACACCGCGTGCATCGACGCGAAGGCGGTGAGCGTCAGCGGTCCGATGATGGCCTCGCTGCCGCCGACCGCGACCACATCGGCCCGGCCGAGCCGGATCATGTCCAGGCCCGCCGCGACCGCCTCCGCCCCGGCCGCGCAGGCCCCCGCCGGGGAGAGGGCGGCGGCCCGGGCATTGAGCGCGAGGCTGACCGCCCCGGCGGCGCCGTTCACCATGACCATGGGCACGGTGTACGGGGAGATGGCGCGCTCCCGTCCGGTGCGCAGCTGTTCCTGGGCGCGCAGGAGGGCGCCGACGCCCCCGATCCCGCTGCCCATGACGACGCCGACGCGCTCGGCCGGCGGCCCGCCGCGGTCACCGGCCGGGCCGCGGAAGCCGGCGTCCCGCCACGCCTCCTCGGCGGCGACGAGCGCGAACCGGGCGGCCCGATCGAGCCGACGCGCCCGGGTCCGGTCCAGGACGGTGTCGGGTTCGACGGCGGCCCGGGCGGCGATGCGGACGGGCAGCGTCCCGGCCCAGGGCTCGCTGAGGGCGCGGGCGGCGGACCGGCCCGCGAGGATGCCCTCCCAGGTGGCGGGGGCGTCGCCGCCCAACGGGGTGGTGGCGCCGAGGCCGGTGACGACGACCTCGGGCAGGCGCGTACGGGCGACGGACATCGCCGGTCCTTTCCTTCCGCTTCCGGACACGGCTCAGGCGGTGCGCAGCGCCTCGGGGCGGGCCAGGTTCTCGGCGAGGAACAGGTCGCGCAGCTTCGGGGTGAGCAGGCCGAGCTGCCGCAGGACGTGGATCACCTGCTGGAACAGCAGCTGCCGGTAGCCGAACATCATCGGGTCGGTCCGGGCGAAGGCCAGGCCCCGTTCGACGTCCAGGCCCATGTTCTCCCAGACCTCGCGCAGCAGGAACCGGCGGGACATCAGATGGACGGCCTCCAGCAGGAACGCCTCGCGCTCGTCGCGCTCCCGGGTCGTCATGTCGTTGTAGAGGCCGGTGAGCGAGACCACGCCGAAGCCGATGTGCCGGGCCTCGTCCTTGGCGATCATCCGGGTGATCGAGGTGATCAGCGGGTCGCCGAAGCCGCTGCTGGCGAGCCGGGTCGCGGCCAGGGCGAGCCCTTCCACGATGACCTGCATGCCGAGGTAGACGACGTCCCAGCGGGACTCGGCGAGCAGGTCGCGCAGCAGGGCCTTCAGACCGGGGTTGATCGGGTACGAGACGCCGATCTTCTCGTCGATGTACCGGGCGAACGCCTCGACGTGCCGGGCCTCGTCGGCGACCTGGGAGGCCGCGTACACCTTCGCCTCCAGGTCGGGGACGGTCTCCACCAGCCGGGCGGTGGTGACGAGGGCGCCCTGTTCGCCGTGCAGGAACTGGCTGACCATCCACGCCTGGTACTCCCAGCGGAAGCTGTTGAGCAGTTCGCGGGGGACGGGGCTGTTCTCGGAGACGACGAACGAGGCGAGGCCGGCGCTCTGGTCGTCGGAGAGGGGCGCGCCGAAGCGGACGTCGTAGCTCCAGTCGATGTACGTGTCGGCGTCCCACTGGTTCTGCTTGTTGCGCTGGTACAGCTTCCAGATGCGGCTGTCGCGCCCGTCGTAGTCCCAGGTGAGGCAGGCGCGGATGGAGGCGTCGACC
This sequence comes from Streptomyces sp. NPDC052299, assembly GCF_040679335.1. NCBI lineage: Bacteria > Bacillati > Actinomycetota > Actinomycetes > Kitasatosporales > Streptomycetaceae > Streptomyces > Streptomyces sp. NPDC052299. Next base: position 155,004 of record NZ_JBFAUP010000004.1, read on the forward strand.
TCCATCAGGTCCTCGCGGGCCCGGTCGAGGGTGAAGAGCGTCGAGTCGGCGGAGCCGTCCTCGGCGCGCGGAGGGGCCGAGCCCTCGAAGGAAACGTCGGTCATCGGGAACGCGATCCTTTCATCCACCGTGGCCCGTCGGCCCCGGCCCACACCCTCGCCCGCCCGAAGGCACCCGGCCAGGAAGGCCCTGGGCAATTTGCGGGCATCAACAGCTGCCGGTCGGTTGCCTGGTGGCCCGCGCGCCCGCGCGCCGAGCATGGGCGCTCCCGCCCCCGTGACCCGGTGGGCACACCTCCCACACCCTCATGGAGCTGTTCCTATGACGCTGGAGCACGCCCGTCCCACCCTCGCCACCGTCGCCTCCCTCGAACGGCTCCTCGGCGACCCGGTCGACGGCGAAGGGCCCTTCTCGTTCGCCGCGATCGTCCCGGCCGAGGAGCGGGACGAACTGCCCGACGGCGCGAAGAAGCTGTTGCTGGACTGGGGGTTCGCCGACTTCCTGGTGCCCGAGGGCGACGGCGGACGGCTGCGGAACCTGGAGTCGGCCCTGCTGCTGACCCGCACCCTGGCCCGGCGCAACCTCACCTTCTCCGTGCTGTTCGGCTCGACCCTGCTGGGCGCCGCGCCGGTGTGGCTGTGGGGCACCGAGGAGCAGCGCGCCCGGGTGGCCGCGGGGCTGGCCGCCGGGGCCATGGCCTGCTTCGGCATCTCGGAGCGCGACCACGGCAGCGATCTCGCGGCGAGCGGCACGACGGCCGTCTCGGACGGGGACGAGATCGTCCTCAACGGTGAGAAGTGGCCGGTCGGCAACGCGACCAGGTCGCGGTTCGTCAGCGTCCTCGCCCAGCACGACGGGCGCGGGCTCTCGCTGTTCCTGGTGGACAAGGAGCGGCTGGCGGACGGGGCGTGGACGAACACCCCGTTCGTGAAGGGCGCCGGTCTGCGCGGCCACGACCTGAGCGGGATCACGTTCCACGACGCGCGCGTCCCCCGCTCGGCACTGGTCGGCCGGCCGTACCGAGGGCTCGCCTCGGTGCTGAAGACCCTCCAGATCACCCGGACCGCCATCGGCGCGATGTCGCTGGGCACCATGGACTCGGCGCTGCGGATCGGGATGCGGTACGCGAACGAGCGGGTGCTGTACGGGTCGCCGGTCAAGGAGATCCCCGTGGTGCGGGAGCACCTGGTGGACGCGCATCTGGATCTCCTGATCGCCGAGTGCGTGGCGCTGCCCGTGGCGCGGGCCCTGTCGGTGGTGCCGTCCCGGATGAGCCTGTGGTCCTCGGTCGTGAAGTACCTGGTCCCGGTGATGGGCGAGGAGGTGCTGGACCACGTGGGCAAGGTGCTCGGGGCGCGCGGCTACCTGCGCGAGGGCGTCGCGTCCGGGGCCTTGCAGAAGCTGCGCCGCGACCACGCGATCACGACGGTCTTCGAGGGCACGACGCACGTCAATCTGCACAGCATCGCCACACAGCTCCCGACGGTCGCCGCCGTCGCGGACCGGCCGGCCGAGGGCGGCCGCGAGGTGCTGCGCGCCCTCTTCGACTGGTCGCGCGAGGCGCCGGTGTGGTCCCCGTCCGGCGACGCGCTCCAGCTCACCAGCGCCGCCCAGGACGAGATCACCCGGGGCTGGACGGAGGCCGTCGACGAGGCGTCCGTCGCCGCGAAGGAGCGCCTGGACGAGGAGTCGGCGGCCGGACTCTCCGACGTGCTGGCGGAGCTGACGGCACACCGGGAGGCCCTGTATGCCGAGGTGACCGGGGCGGGCCGGTCCCCGGACTCGGTGGCGGCGTCCCGTGCGGCGGCCCGGCACTGCGTGCTGCACGCGGCGGCGTCCTGCCTGTACGCGTGGCTGTACGGGGGTGAGCGGGAGGGGAGCGCGGTGCGCGGTGACGCATGGCTGATTCCCGCGCTCCAGCGCCTCGTACAGCGGCTCGAACCCGGCCGGCTGCCGGATGAGCGGCACCGGGAAGAGTTTGTGCGTCGTATGGAGGAAGTGTTGGCAAAGGGTGAAGACTTCTCGCTTCTCCCTACCCTCTCTTGACCCTCTTTTGACCGGCACTAGGCCAACCGTGCCGTCAAAAGAGTAGGACATATACGCATACACGCACCTACAGTCAACCCTTCACCGGAGCTACACTCCTGCGGGTCGAGGGGTCGAAGGACAGGGGCCCCATAGGGGTTGCGCGGCTGTGGCGTGACCCCTCGGTATGCGTTGTGGGGGACAACAATGCTGAGCAGACTGGGCTTCGAATCCCATGAAGAGGATGTGTACCGGCTCATCCTCGAGAACCACGGGCTGCGGCCGAGCGACGTGCGGCAGCGGCTGAACCTGACTGAGGATCAGGTGCAGCGCGCGGTCGACCAGTTGATCGACCGGAAACTCCTGGCGGTCCCGCGCCAGGACGAGCTGCGGCCCGTGGACCCGAACCTGAGCCTGTACTCCCTGTTGAGCGACCAGCTCACCGAACTGCACGACCGGCAGAAGGAGTACGAGCGCACCCGGGCGGACATCCGCGCGATGCTGGCGGAGTTCGGGCACCTGTACCCGTCGCGTTCCCAGCCGGACGCGGAGCGCCTGATCGGCATGGACTCCGTACAGGAGCGCATGCAGGACCTGGCGGACGCGGCGCGGCAGGAGTGCATGACGTTCAATCCGGGCGGCGGCCAGTCGGCCGAGAGCCTGGCCGCCAGCAAGCCGCTCGACAGCGACGTCATCGGGCGCGGGGTGCGGATGCGCACGGTCTACCTGGACAGCGTGCGCAACGACCCGACGACCGTGGAGTACGCCGGCTGGCTGACCGGCATCGGCGGCCAGGTCCGGACCGTGCCGGTGCTGCCGATACGGATGGCGGTGATCGACCGCGCGGTGGCGATCCTGCCCATGGACCCGGACCACACCCGCAAGGGGGCCGTCCAGATCAACTCGCCCGGGGTGGTGAAGGCGCTCGTGGAGCTCTTCGAACGGGTGTGGGCGGACGCGGTCCCGCTCGGCGACGGCCACGACCGCTGCGAGGAACTGGACGAGCACGGACTCGCCCGCCGCGAGCAGGAGCTGCTGCGGCTCCTCGCCCAGGGGCTCACCGACGCGGCCGCGAGCAAGAGCCTCGGCGTCTCGCTGCGTACGGTGCGCCGGATGACGGCCGACCTGAGCGAACGCCTCAACGCCCGGAGCCGGTTCGAGGCCGGTCTCCGGGCGGGGCAGCGCGGCTGGCTCTGAGCCAGGACGCCAGGACCTAGGCGGCGACCGTGCAGGCCGGCGCCGAGTCCCAGTTGAGGTTGCCGTCGGGCAGCTCCACGTCGAGGCCGAGGTCCAGGTCCAGGCCGCCCGGCACGGAGTCCCAGTTCAGGTTCCCGTCGGGCACCAGGTCCCAGTTCAGGTTGCCCTCCAGGGACGCGCCCGCGGCCTCGCAGCGCAGGGAGACCCCGGCGTCCGCGGGACCGGCGCCGGTGTCGGCCTGGGCGGTCGCGCCCAGGGAAGCGAATGAGAAAACAACCGCGGCGGTCGCGAAGCCCAGAATTCGACCAGCGCTGCTCATGTCTTTGTCCCCCAATTGTCATCCCCGCCCGCCCGGCGGTCTTGGGAACCGGGCGGCAGCGGGTAACTCTGCTCTGTCCGTGATCCATTCTGAGCGAAAAGGAGGCGGCGGGAAAGGTTTCCCGGTGGCAGGAAAAGACCAGCGGCAGCCTCATGCCACCCCGACCACCGGGCCGAACGTCACCGCAGATGGCGAGGGGTGCGGCGGGCCGGCGGGCCGGACCCGCGCCACACCGTTGGCACGGTGCTGCCACCGGGAAAATGCTGCCACCAATACCCCCTTCCGCGCGTGTGTTCGCATGAGCAGAATCCACCCGGCGGGGGTTTCTTCCATCATGTACGGACGGCCCCCCACCCGAAACGCCAACGTCAACATCTGGCCGGATTCCCTCCATCTCTCATTCGCCTCACCGGAATCCGGTCCGCTTCGAAGGGGGAACTTCCCGATGCGCCGCACCATGCTCAAGTCCAAGATCCACCGGGCGACGGTCACCGAGGCCGACCTGAACTACGTCGGCTCGCTCACCCTGGACCCCGTCCTCATGGAGGCGGCGGACCTGCTGGTCGGCGAGCAGGTGGCCATCGTGGACGTCAACAACGGCTCGCGCCTGGAGACCTACATCATCGAGGGCGAGCGCGGCTCGGGCGTCGTCTGCATCAACGGCGCCGCGGCGCGGCTGGTCGCCCCGGGCGACATCGTCATCATCATCGCCTACGGGTCGGTGGAGGAGGACGAGATCGGCAAGCGGGAGCCCCGCGTCGTCTTCGTCGACGAGAACAACCGCATCGCCCACGTCGGCAGCGACCCCGCCTCGTGATCCATTGACGCCGGACGCCCCCGGCCCCGGTCCGCTCCCGGGCGGACGGGGCGGGGCGTCACACCGCCACGGTCACGAGAAGCAATCGGGGGATCTGGAACATGATCGAGGCCATCGAACAGCCCATGTCCGCGACGCCGGACGTCCGCCGGCTGCGCCATCTGCTCGCCGAGCGAAGACAGGCGCGCGGCTGGACCCAGGAGGAGCTGGCGGAGCGCTCCGGGGTCAGCGTGCGCACCATCCGCAACATCGAGACCGGCTCCAACAAGCGGCCCCGCCGCGCCTCCGTCGACCTCCTGCTGGGCGCCTTCGGGACCTCGCTCGCCGAACTCGCCGGCGCCGAGGGCCTCCACCCCGGCCACGAGGTCACCCCGCTCCTCCTGCCCCGCCCGCGCGACGGCTCCGGGCACTGGCCGTACCCGGTCGACCCGGACCGCTGGCGCGGCCCCCGCCCGCTCACCGAGGCGATGGCCGGGCGCGACGACGACCTGCGCCACGTCCTGGGCACCATGCGCCGGGGCAGGCTGCTGGTCCTCACCGGACCGGGCGGCGTCGGCAAGACCCGGCTCGCCCTGACCGCCGCCGCCCGCCTCCAGGAACGCTTCCGCGACGGCGTCGGCGTGGTCGAACTCGGCCCCTGCACCCCCGAATCGGCGGACCCGGCCGCGGCGCGGGACCAGGTGCACCGGGCCGTGGACGCGGTCCTGGCGGACGCGGCCGCCCGCGAACCGGGCCGGGAGCTGGACCTGCTGCTCGTCGTGGACAACGCGGAACACGTCGTCGCGACGGTCTCCCGGCTCGTCCTGCGGCTCGTCGTGACGCATCCCGGACTGCGGGTGCTGATCACCTCACGCCGGCCGCTGGCCGTGCTCTCGGCCGACGTCTGGGAGGTGTCCCCGCTCCCCGCGGGCGAACCGAGCGCGGACGGGACGGCCCCCCACGCGGCCGACGGCTCCGCGGAGGACGGGGCGGCCCTGCCCGCCGCCGTCGAGCTGTTCCTGCGCCGCGCCAGGTCCACCGTGCCCACGCTCGACCTGGGCAGCCGGCTGCCGCAGGTGGCCGAGCTGTGCCGGCGCCTGGACGGGCTGCCGCGCGCGATCGAGGCGGCCGCGCACTGCATCCGGACCGTGTCGCTGGAGTCCCTGCTGTACAGCGGTCCCGCGCTGTACGTGTTCGACCGGTTCGACCTGTCGGCGGTCTCCCACCACAGGACCCTCGCGGACAGCGTGCGCTGGAGCTACGACCTGCTCACCGCCGAACAGCGGGACCTGCTGCACCACTTGGCGCGGTCCTTCGACTCGTTCACCGTCGAGGACGTGGTGAGCGACCATCCGGCGGGCGCCTGGACGGCGGGCAGCGTCGTCTGCGGCCTGGCCGAGCTCGCCGACGCCTCCCTGATCCGCGTGCACCGCGGCACCCGCTACGGCTACCGGGTCTACGGCTGGATCAAGGCGTACGTCGATGCGCTCGACCAGGAGTCCGGCCGCACGCTCGGCGCCTGACGGTCCTGCCGCCCACTCGCCCCCTCCCCCTCACCCCGCCCGCAGGGCCAGCGCCACCTGGTGGCCGCCGAAGCCCGACGCGTTGCTCAGCACGGCGGCGGGTCCGGCGGGCAGAGGGCGGGGGGCCGCACGGACCACGTCCAGCTCGATGGTCTCGTCCAGCTCCTCGACGTTGACGGTGGCCGGGGCCACTCGGTCCCGCAGCGCGAGCACCGCCGCCACCGCGGACAACGCCCCGGCGGCGCCCAGCAGATGGCCGGTCATCGACTTGATCGCCGACACCGGGACCCCGCCCGGCCCGAACAGCGCGCCGATCGCCCGGCTCTCGATCATGTCGCCGCCCGGGGTCGAGGTGGCGTGCGCCCCGACCTGGACCACGTCGGCGGTGGTCAGGCCACCGTCCGCGAGGGCCCGCTCCATCGCCCGGGCCAGGGACTTCCCGGTGGGCTCGGGCCGGGCCATGTGGTGGGCGTCCGCGCTCATCCCGGCCCCGGCGACCTCGCAGTAGATCCGGGCGCCCCGGGCCCGCGCGTGCTCGGCCCGTTCCAGGACCAGCACCGCGGCCCCCTCCCCCATGACGAACCCGTCCCGGCCCGCGTCGAAGGGGCGCGAGGCCCGCGCCGGGTCCTCGTTGCGCCGGGACAGCGCGGTCATGTTCGCGAACCCGGCCATCGCCAGCGGGTTGATCGCCGCGTCGCTGCCGCCGACCGCGACCACATCGGCGCGGCCCAGCCGGATCAGGTCGAGCCCGGCCGCCACGGCCTCGGCACCCGCGGCGCACGCGGTGGCCGGGGCCTGCGCGCAGGCTTGGGCGCCGATGGCCATGCTGGCTTGGGCGGCCGGGCTGTTGGCCATCAGCATCGGGACCGCGATCGGCGATACCCGCCGGGGCCCGCCCGTCCGCAGCACCTCCTCGCCCGCGAGGGCCGTGCCGAGCCCGCCGAACGCGGTGCCGACGACCGCCGCCGTCCGGTCGGCGTCGGGGCCGCCGTCCTTACCGGCCGGGGCGGAGAACCCGGCGTCCGCCCACGCCTCGCGGAGCGCGACGACGGCGAACTGCCCGGCCCGGTCCATCCGCCGCGCCTCGATCCGGTCCAGCGCGGACGACGGCTCGACGGCGGCCCGGGCGGCGATCCGCACCGGGAGGTCCTTGGCCCAGCGCCCGGTGAGCGCGACCGCGCCGCCGCGCCCGGCGAGCAGCGCCTCCCAGGTGGCCGGGGCGGTGCCGCCGAGCGGGGTGGTGGCTCCGAGGCCGGTGACCACGACGTCGTGCAGGGTGCGGGACATGGACTCGATACTCCTCAGCGGCGTACGAAAGCGGCGTACGAAGGGGACGGGGTGTTACGCGGTGGCGTCGACGAGGCTCTTGGGGCGCATGTCGGTCCAGTTGGCCTCGATGTACGCGAGCGCGGACGCGCGGTCGGACTCCGCGTGCGCCACGGTCCAGCCCGCCGGGACCTCCGCGAAGGACGGCCACAGCGAGTGCTGCCCCTCGTCGTTGACCAGGACCACGAAGGTCCCCTCCTCGTCGTCGAACGGATTCGCCATCACTGACTTCCTTCCTGGTGGTCCCGCACGGGAACGAGCACGGCGGCCAGGGCGGCCGGAGTGCGGTGGTGGTGGATCTGTACGAGGTCGGGCTCGACGCCCAGCACGGCCCGGGCGCGCCCGGCGAGCCGGAGCGCCCGCAGCGAGTCGCCGCCCGCGTCGAAGAAGTCCTCGTCGGCGCCGTGGTGTCCGCGCCCGAGCACCGAGGCGAACAGCGCGCACAGCGCCTCCGTCCGCGCGGAGGGCCCGGCGGCGGGCGCCGGCCGCTCGTCCGGCACGGCCCGCACGGCAAGCGCGGGCAGCGCGTCCCCGGGCAGCGCCCCCGTCGGGGTCTCCGGGTCCGTGGCGAAGGCGGTGAGCAGCGCGGTGAGCCGGTCGAGCACGGCGGCGGCCCGTCCGGCGTCCACCAGCTCGGCGCGGTGGCTGACCTCCAGGTACAGCCGGTCGCCGGGCACCGCCATCAGCTTGAGCGGGTAGTGGTAGGCGTCCCGGCCGTGGAAGTCCGCGACGCGCAGCCCGGCACCCGGCACGGCGGGCAGGGCGGACGCCCTCGGGTAGTTCTCGAAGACGATCGACGTGTCGTACAGCGGCCCCGCGCCCGCGAGGCGCTGCACGGCAGCCGGTCCGAGGTGGTGGTGGTCCGCCAGTTCGGCCTGCGCGGCCTGTACGCGTACGAGCAGGGCGCGCAGGGGTTCGGCGGGGTCGGCCGCCTCGACGCGGACCGGCACGGTGTTGATGTACAGCCCCACCATGTCCTCGATGCCGGGCAGTTCGGGCGGCCGGACGGAGACCGTCGCGCCGAACACCACGTCCCGGCGCCCGGTCAGCTCGGCGACGAGCAGCCCCCAGACGCCCTGGACCACGGTGTTCAGGGTCACCCCGGCCGTGCGGGCGGCGGAGGTGAGCGCGGCCGTGAGGTCCTGCGGGAGCTCGGCGGTGATCCGCTCGGGGAGCGTCGTGAGGGTGCCGGTGTCGTGGCCGGGGGCGATCAGGGACGGCCCGGGCAGGCCCTTGAGCGCGGTGCGCCACGCCTCGCGGGCGGCCTCGCGGTCCCGGCCCGCCAGCCAGGCGGCGTATTCCCCGGCGGGGACGGGCCGGGGCAGTGCGGCGGCGTCGCCGCCGTTCAGGTACAGCGTGAACAGGTCGCGCAGCAGCACCGAGGTGGACCAGCCGTCGGTCAGGATGTGGTGGCTGGTGAAGACGAGGGCGTGCCGGTCCGGCCCGGTCCTGAGCAGCGTGAAGCGCAGCAGCGGCGGGCGGTCCATGGCGAACCGGGCGCGCCGGTCGCGGGCGAGGAAGGCGTCCAGGCGGGGGCGCGGCGACGAACCGTCCGGGCGGGTCAGGTCCAGCTCCTCCCACGGGACTTCGACCCGTGCGGCGACGGCCTGGACGGGTTCGCCGGAGTCCAGGAGCGGGAAGCCGGTGCGCAGGGCCTCGTGCCGGTCGGTGAGGGCCTGGCAGGCGCGGCGCAGGGCCCCGGTGTCGAGGGCGCCTTCGAGTTCGGCGACGAGCTGGACGTGGTAGACGTCGGCGGCCCCGCTGTCGTACCGGGCGTGGTGCAGCAGTCCCTCCTGGAGCGGGGTCGCGGGCAGCAGCCCGGTGGGCGGGCCCGCGGGCCAGGTGGCCTCCAGGGCTTCCAGCTCGTCCTGCCCGATGTCCACCAGCGGCACGTCGGAGGGGGTGAGTCCGCCCGCTCCGGGGCGCGCGGTGCGGTCGACGAGGTCGCGGAGGGCGGCGAACCACGCCTCGCCGAGCCCCGCCGCGTCCGCCTCGGTGAGCAGGGCCCCGGGCCAGGACCAGGTCGCGGTGAGGCGGGGCCCGTCGGGCAGGTCGTGGGTCGCCGCGTTGACCTCGATGACGTGCGGCATGGGCAGCCCGGCGTCGGTCCCGGGCACCACGGCGTCCGCCTCGGCGGCGATGTCCCACACGCCTTCGCCGGGTCCGGAGATCCTGCCGAGGTAGTTGAAGCCGATCTGCGGGGCCGGGTGGGCGGCGAGGACACCGGCCGTGTCCGGGTTGAGGTGGCGCAGCAGCCCGTAGCCGATGCCGTTGCCGGGGATCGCCCGCAGCTGCTCCTTGACCCGCTTCACGGCCCGGTTCAGGTCGCCGGTCCCGGGGTCCACGCGGACCGGGTAGAGGCTGGTGAACCATCCCGCCGTGCGCGACAGGTCGAGGCCGTCCGCGATCTCCTCGCGGCCGTGCCCCTCCAGGTCCACGAGCACCCCGCCCTCGCCACCCGTCCCGCGCGCCCGGCGCCAGGAGCCGACCGCCAGGGCGAGGGCGGTGAGCAGGATGTCGTTGACCCCGGTCCGGTAGGCGGCGGGCACCGCGGTCAGCAGCGGTTCGGTGTACGCGGCCGGCAGGGTCAGGGTGAGCGAGCGGGCGGTCCCGTACACGTCCCGCGCGGGGTCGAGCGGGCGCGCGGCGAGGGCGGGGTCGCCGCCGGACAGGATCTCCTCCCACAGCGGCAGCCGGTCGGTGTGCCAGGGGTCGAGGGCCGCCGTGTGCAGCCGCTCGGACCAGGTGCGGAAGGACGTGTGCACGGGGTCGAGCGGGGCCGTACCGCCGTCGGCGGCGCCCTCCCACGCCCGGTGCAGGTCGGGGAGCAGGACGCGCCAGGAGACGCCGTCCACGGCGAGGTGGTGCACGGTCAGCAGGAGGCGCCCGTCGGCGCCGGGGCCCGCGTCGAACCAGACCGCATCGGCCGTGCGGCGCGCGGCCGGGTCGAGCCGGTCGCGCGCGGCGGCGGACTCCTCGGCGACGGCCGCCCGCAGCGCGTCCGGGCCGAGGCCGTCGACGTCACGGCGGCGCACCAGGTCCTCGGCGCGGACCGTGCCGGGCGCGGCGATGTCGAGGGCCCAGTCCCGGCCGTCCGGTCCGGTGGCGAGGCGGCGCACGCGGAGCGCGTCGTGCCGGTCCAGGAGCCCCTGGACCGCCCGGGCCAGCCGGCCGGTCGTACCGAGGTGCGGGACGCGGAGCAGGACCGACTGGTGGAAGCCGTCCGAGGGCCCGCCGCGCTCGCGGAGCCAGTGCATGACCGGGGTGGGCCGGAGCGGTCCGGTGCCCGCGTCCGGGTGCTCGGCCGGGCGGTCGGCGACCGTCCGGGCGACCCGGGCGAGCGCGGCGACGGTCCGGTGCGTGAAAACGTCCTTCGGAGTGATCACCAGGCCCGACTTGCGGGCCCGGGCGACGAGTTGGATGGAGACGATCGAGTCGCCGCCGAGGTCGAAGAAGCTGTCGTCCACGCCCGCCCCCGGCACGCCCAGCACCTCGGCGAACAGCGCGCACAGGGTCTCCTCCGCGTGCCCGGAGGGCGCCCGCCCGCCGGTCCCGGTCGCGGCGGCCGGGGCGGGCAGCGCGCGGCGGTCCAGCTTCCCGTTCGGCGTCAGCGGCAGCCGGTCCAGCCAGACGACGGCCCCGGGCACCATGTAGTCGGGCAGGGCCCCGGCCGCGTGCTCGGTGAGCGCGGCCGTACGCCGCCCGGCGTCCGGGTTCCCCGCGGCCACCACGTAGGCCACCAGGCGCTTCACGCCGGGCTGGTCCTCCCGGACCACGGTCGCGACCTGGGCCACGGACGGGTGGCCCGCCAGGACGGTGTCGATCTCGCCGAGCTCGACGCGCAGGCCCCGGATCTTGACCTGGTCGTCGCTGCGGCCCAGGTATGCGAGGACCCCGTCGGCCGTCCAGCGCACCACGTCACCGGTGCGGTACATGCGGGCGCCGGGCTCCCCGTACGGGTCGGCGACGAAGCGCTCGGCGGTGAGGACGGGCCGGTGCGCGTAGCCGTGGGCCAGCTGGGCGCCCGCGAGGTACAGCTCGCCGGGAACGCCGGGCGGCACGGGCAGCAGCGCCTTGTCGAGCACCAGCAGGCGGGTGTTCCACACGGGCCGGCCGATGGGCACGGACCCGGCCCCGGTGACCGGGCGGCACTGCCAGTACGTGACATCGACGGCGGCCTCGGTCGGGCCGTACAGATTGTGCAGTTCGGCGCCCTCCGGCCCGAGCAGGTCCAGGAAGCGGTTCTGGGTGGCGACGGGCAGCGCCTCGCCGCTGGAGAAGACGCGCCGCAGTCCGGTGCAGAGCGCGGCGGCGGGTTCCTGGAGGAAGACCTGGAGCATCGAGGGGACGAAATGCGCGACGGAGACGTTCTCGCGCCGGACCAGCTCCGCCAGATAGGCCGGGTCCTTGTGGCCGTCCGGGCGCGCCACGACCAGGGTGGCGCCGGTGTGCAGCGGCCAGAAGAACTCCCAGACCGAGACGTCGAAGCCGCACGGGGTCTTCTGGAGCACCCGGTCGCCGGGCCCGATCGGATAGCGGTCCTGCATCCAGCGCAGCCGGTTGACCACGGCGGCGTGCGGCACCATGACGCCCTTGGGCCGCCCGGTCGACCCGGACGTGAAGATGACGTAGGCGGCGCTCGCCCCCCGCGGCCCGTCCGGCGCCCCGGAGACGTCCTCCACCGGCTCCCCCGGCGCGTCCAGCAGCAGCCGGGGCGCGTCCGTCTCCGGCAGCGCGGCGGCCGTCGCGGTCTCGGTGAGCAGCAGCGCGGGGGCGGCGTCCTCCAGGAGCCACCCGATCCGCTCGGCGGGCAGGTCCGGATCGACCGGCACATAGGCGGCGCCGGCCGCCTGCACCGCGTGCAGGGCGACGACCAGGGCGGCCGACCGGGGCAGCGCGACGGCCACGGTGTCGCCGTGCCGGACCCCGTGCCCGCGCAGCCGTGCGGCCAGGGACCGGACCCGCTCGGCGGTCTCGGCGTACGTCAGGGTGGCGTCCTCGGCGACGAGGGCCAGCGCGTCGGGCGTACGGGCCGCCTGCTCGGCGAACATCCGGGGCAGGGTGGTGTCCTCGACCGGGTGCGCGGTGTCGTTCCAGGTGTCCAGCACCCGCTGCCGCTCGTCCGGGGTGAGCAGTCCGACGCGCCCCACCGGGGTGTCCGGGGCGGTGAGCCAGGCCTCCAGGAGGTGGCGGACCCGGGCGGCGACGCTCTCCGCGTCGGCCCGCTCGTACAGGTCCTGCCGGTAGTTGACCTCAAGGCGCAGCCGCCTGCCGGGGACGGCCATCAGGCTGAGCGGGTAGTGCGTGGACCCGGCCGACCCGTCGCCCTCGACGGCGGTCAGCCGCAGCCCTCCGGCCGGGGCGCGCACGTCGTCCCAGCTCATCGGGGCGTTCCCGAACGCCACGGAAGTGTCGAAGAGTTCGCCGAGCCCGGCCCGCCGCTGGATGTCGGCGAGGCCCACGTGGTGGTGCGGTTCCAGCGCCGACTGCTCCCGCTGGACGCGGGCGGCCAGCGCGCCCAGCGCCTCGTACGGGTCGAGCCGCACCCGGACCGGGGCTGCGTTGATGAGCAGGCCGACGATGTCCTCCACGTCGTCCAGCCCGGCCGGGCGGCCGGACACGGTCTGCCCGAAGACCACGTCCCAGCGCCCGGTCAGCCCGCCGAGGACCAGCGACCAGGCGGCCAGGACCACGGAGTTGAGGGTGAGCCCGGCCGCGCGGGCGGCGGCGGTGAGCGCCCCGGTGGTCTCCTCGGTCAGCTCGGCGGCGGCCATGCGGGGCATCGCGGCGCCCCCGGCCGCGTCAGCGCCGGGCGCGACGAGGGTGGGCTCCGCGAGCCCGGCCAGCGCCTCGGCCCAGGCGTCCTCGGACGCGGCCCGGTCCTGCCCGGCGAGCCAGGAGAGGTAGCGGGCGAAGGGCACCGCGGGCGGCAGCGCCCCGCCGTCGTCCCCGGCCGCGTACAGCACCAGCAGGTCGCGCAGCACGATCTGGAACGACCAGGCGTCGAGCAGGATGTGATGGTACGTCAGGATCATCACGTGCTCGTCGTCGGCGAGCCGGGCCAGGGTGAAGCGGATCAGCGGCGGGCGGCCCATGTCGAAGCCCCGGGCCCGGTCGTCGGTCCGGTAGCGGGCGAGCCGGCCCTGCTGCTCGTCCGCCGGGAGCCCGCTCAGGTCGAGGTCCGTCCAGGGCACCGCGGCCCGCCGCCGCACCAGCTGGACGGGCTCGCCCGTCTTCCGCTGCTGGAAGCCCGCCCGCAGCACCGGATGCCGCTCCAGGAGCGCCCCGCACGCGGCCCGCAGCCGGTCCGCGTCGAGCGCGCCGCTCAGCCCGAAGGCGACCTGGATCGTGTAGACGTCGACGCCCTCCTCGTCGTACAGGGCGTGGAAGAGCATCCCTTCCTGCAACGGCGACAGGGGCAGGGCCGCTTCTAGGGGCGACGGCTTCACTTCGGGCCTCCGGCGGGAGCGGGCGGGGTGGTCAGGCGGCGGCGGGGCGCGACGGCTTGGCCGCCACGAAGGCGGTGATCGCGTCGACGGAGCAGAAGTGCACTTCGTCCAGCTCGTCGGTGCCGACCTGGACGCCGAAGGCGCGCTCCACGTAGGTCACGAGCTGGATGGTGAACAGCGAGTTGGCGAGTCCCGCGCCGAAGATGTTGAGGTCGTCGGCGACGGGCGTCGCCAGCTCCTCGGTCAGATAGGCCCTCACCTGGGTACGGATGGCTTCGGTCTGCTCGGTCGTGGTCACCGTGGCGGTCCTTCCTGTGATGGATGTGCGGATACCGGCAGGACGCCGGCCAGTGCGGCGACGGTCGCCGCCGGTTCGGACTGCGGGAAGCCGTGCCCGCCGGGCAGCAGCGTCGTGGTGTGCTCCCCGGCCGCGCAGGCGCGCCACTCCTCGATCAGGGCGGGCGGTGCGAGCGTGTCGTCCACCCCGCCGAAGGCGTGGAGCGGGCAGCCGACCCGGACCGGCCCGGCCGTCCCGATCCGCTCGGCCAGCGCCAGGTCGGCGCGGACCGTGCGGAACACGTACGCGGCGTACGCGCCGCGCCGCAGCAGCTCCGGCGGCAGCCCGCCGATCCGGGTCAGCCAGGCGGCCAGCCGCTGGTCGTCGTACTCCGCGACCGAGGCCCCGGGCGGCCTGTGCGGCGCCCGAGAGCCGGACACGACGAGCGCGGCCGGTGCGGGCAGCCCCTCCCGGGCGGCCCGGACGGTCACCGCGTGGGCCAGCAGCGCGCCCAGGCTGTGGCCGAACAGGACGTACGGCACGTCGAGTTCGGGGCGCAGCCCGTCGAGCAGCAGGCGCGTCACGGTGTCCGGGTCGGGCGGCAGCGGTTCGGCGGTCCGGGGGCCCCGGCCGGGCAGCGCCACGGTGGCGATCTCGACACCGGGCGGCAGATGCGGCCGCCAGGCGGTGAACGCGGCGGGCCCCGCACCCGACTGCGGCAGGCAGATCACCCGTGTGCGCGGCCGGTCCACGGCACCGATCCGGCTGCCGATCCACGGGTTGTCCCCGGACCCGGTCATCAGGCCAGGTATCCGCTGAGCCGGTCGAGCATGGCCGCGGCGAGCCGGTCGCAGAAGGCGCCGGAGGTCCGGTCCGGGTGGTAGCCGATCACCAGCCGCCCGTGCTTCCCGGCGGCGGGCCAGACCTCGGCGTGCACCTCGCCGGAGACTCCGGGGTAGCGCGGCCGGAAGAACTGCGACGGCAGCCCCTTCAGGGCCAGTTCGCCGAGTCCGTTGTCCTGGAGCACGAACATCGTCTGGAACATCCGGTTGCGGTCGGTGGACTCCGTCTTCAGCTGGAGCCCGGCGATCTCGGAGATCGACAGGTCCTGCGCGGAGAACGCCTCCGCGACGGCCGCGGCGGTGGCGGCGATCGACGCGGCGGGCGAGGCGTCCGGGTCCGTCCTCGGCCGCAGCGGCAGGATGTCGATGAGGCAGCCCGCGGCCCGGCTGAGGACGCTGTTGCCTCGCCGGTTGACGGGCGTGCCGACGCCGAAGTCGTGCTCGCCGATGAGCTCCGCCATGGCCTGCCCGTACGCGCTCAGGTACACGGCGAACGGGCTGACGCCGTGGCGCTGCGCGAGCCCCCGCACCCCGTCGGCGAGCCCGGCGGGCAGCGGCAGGTCGGTCATCCGGCAGGGCGTCCCGCGCGGCGCCTCCGCACCGCCCGGGTATTCCAGCGGGGTCATGCCGTTGATCGTGCGCCGCCAGTACTCGCGCTGGGCGTCGAGGTCCACGTACGGCAGGTGCGCCTCCAGCGCCTCGGCCACCTCGCGCGGACCGGGGGCCGGCTCCAGGTCGGGCGTCCGGCCCTCGGCGTACGCGTTGTAGGCGGCCGACAGGTCGTGCGCCAGGACCTCGGACGAGCCGCCGTCGAACGCCACGTGGTGGACGGCGTACCCGAAGAGGGTGACGTGCGCCTGGCGCACCGCGACGAAGACCGGCCGCCACACGTCGCCCCGCACCAGCCGGAAGGGCTTGGCAAGTTCGCGCGCCAGGACGTCCCGCGCGTCCTCCTCGGTGTCCGCGAGGAAGGCGCCGAGCGGCGGGGCGGGCAGGTCGGCGGGGCGGACGTACGGCTGCTCCTGGAAGAGGTATTCGGCGCTGAGGTAGCGGTGCCTGCGGTGCAGGTACTCCACGGCGGCGGCCAGCGCGGCCCGGTCCGGGCGGCCCTCGATGCGCCAGCAGCGCACCGAGTGCAGCGACAGGTCGTCGGGCTTGAAGACGTGCTTCATGAACATGAAGGTCTGGGTCGGAGAGAGCGGGGCGCGCGTGTCGTCACCGGCCTCCGTGCCCCCGCCGGGCGCCGCGTGCGGCCGCCCGTCCGTGGCGTGGATCCACTCCGCGAGCCCGGCGGCGGTCCGCTGCCGGTAGATCTGCGAGATCGGCACCGGCCGCCCCAGCGCGTCGCCGAGCCGGGCGCAGATGCGGCCGATCTCCAGCGAGGTCACGCCGAGCGCGGTCAGCCCGGTGTCCCACGGCACGTCGTCGGCCGGCAGTCCGGTGACCCCGGCGAGCGCGGCGGCGACGGCCGCCCGGATCTCGGGCAGCCCCCGCCCCGCGACGTCCCCGCCCCGCTCCGGACGGCCGGGGTCACCGGCCGCCACCCCCTCCGCTGCGACGGCCGCCGCGAGCGGGACGACGGCGTGGGGGCCGGTGCTGGCGGGCATAGCGGGTCTCCTCTGTACGTCTGCCGGGGGGCGGGTCCCCGGCGATCCTGCCAACGCCCGGGAACGCCTTCCAGGCAGGAACCCGGCAACTGACGGCACGCGCCCAACGGCCCCGTACTGCCGGTTCGTTGCCTGGTCGGCGGCGTTTCGCCCCGGCAGCATCGAATGGGACCAGTGCGCGAACCCCGCCGCCGAAAGGAACCCCAGGGCATGCGACGTGACGGTACGGAGACGGGGCCGCCCCAGGACGATCCGCCCGTCGGCGCCCGGCCCTCGCTGTGGCGCAACCGGGACTACGTCGGCTGGTGGGCGGGGCACGGCCTCTCCGCGCTCGGCACCAGCGTCTCGAACATCGCCTTCCCGCTGCTGATCCTGTACGCCACCGGATCGGTCGCCCGGGCCGGGGTGATCACCGCCGCCACGATGGTCGGCACCCTCGCGACCACGCTCCTCGGCGGCGCACTCGCCGACCGGGTCTCCCGCCGGCTCATCCTGATCACCGGCCCCCTGGTGCAGGCGGCGGCGCTCGGCGCGGTCGCGTACGCGGTCCACCGCGGCGACGCGGCGGTGTGGCTGCTCTCCGCGCTCGCCTGCGTGGCCGGTGCCGCGTCCGGGATCACCTCGGGGTCGACGATCCCCTCGCTGCGCCGGATCGTGCCGAAGGAGCAGATCGGGGAGGCCACCGCCCGCTCGATGGGCCGGGACATGGCGGCCCGCGTCATCGGCGCCCCGCTGGGCGGGCTGCTGTTCTCGGCGGCGCGCTGGGCGCCGTTCCTGGCGGACGCGGTGTCCTTCCTCTTCGCGTCCCTGGGCGCCGCGCTCATCCGCCGCCCGCTCGGCCCGGACCGGGAGCCGGGGGCGGAGCGCCCCGGCATCGGCCGGGACGTGGTGGCCGGTTATCGCTTCGTCCGCGACCACGCCTATCTGCGGTTCACGGTGATCTGGATGGCGCTGCTCAACGCGGTGGCCCAGGGCTTCTTCCTGCTGCTGATCGCCCTCGTGAAGCACCGCGGCGGCGACCCGCAGACCATCGGCTTCGTCAACGCGACGGCCCTGGTCGGCGGGGTCGTCGGCGCGGTGATCGGCCCGCTCCTGCTGGCCCGGGTCCGCGCCCGGACCGCCCTGCTGGTCTCCGCCTGGGTCTTCGTGGAGTCCTTCGCCGTGGTCGCGCTGGTCCCCGAGCCGTGGCAGATCGGCGCGGTGCTCCTGGTGGCGACGGCCGCGATGGTCCCGCTGAACGTGATCCTGGAGACGTACGAGGTCCGGCTCGTCCCCGACGAGTACAGCGGCCGGGTCTCCGCGGTGAGCCGCTTCGGCATGCAGGCCCTGCAATGGACGGGCCCGCTGGGCGCCGGTTTCCTGGGCGACCGGATCGGGGTGCAGGGCGCGGTGCTGTTCCTCATGGTGCTGATGGCCGCGCTGGCGGTCACCCTGCACCTGACCCGCTCGCTGCGGGTGCTGGACGGCCCGGTGGACGCGGTGGAGGAACTGCCGGTGCCAGGGGCGCGCGAGGAGGCGGGGGTCTGAGGCGTCGGGGGTCCGGGGCGTCGAGGTCCGGGGCGGGCCTCAGTCCCGGTCGAGCGCCCAGGTCTGCAGGGCGTACGGACGCCCCTTCTCCTCGCCCTCGATGAGCGGTACGCCGAGCAGCCGGAAGCCGTTCGCGGTGGCGACGGCGACGCTCGCCGCGTTCTCCGCCTCCAGTTCCAGGATGACCCGGTCGACGCCCAGCTCCTCGAAGGCGTACGCGGCCATCACCCGCACCGCCCGCCCGGCGAGCCCCTGCCCGCGGTGGGCGGGGCCGACCGCGTAACCCAGCTCCGTGCCCTCGGGGGCGCGCCGCAGCATGACCTCGCCGAGCGGGGCCCCGCCGTCGAGCGTGATGGCGAGCAGGACGGCCGTGCCGTCCGCCCGCAGCTGCCGGGCCTTCACCAGCCGCGTGCGGGCGGCCTCGGCGTCGAAGGGCGAGACGATCGGCGTCCAGTACGCGATGTCCGGGTGGTCGAAGAGCTCCGGCATGGCGGCGAGGTCGTCCTCGGCCCAGTCGCGCAGGACGAGCCCCTCGCCCGTGAGCTCGATGTGCTGGGGGAAGGGGGGCGTGGCGCTGCTGGTCATGGTGGGGACCCTATCCGGGCGCTCCCCGGACACCAAGGCGTTTGTGCCGCCCCGGTCCGCTCACCCCAGGGCCCGGTCCAGGAGTTCGGCCCACTGGGCGACCACCTTGCGGCGGCGGGCGGTGTCGTCGGTGAGGACGTTGGCGAGGCCGAGCCCCCGGGCCATGTCGAGCAGCCCCTGCACGGTCTCGCGCACCCCGGGCCGCTCCTCGTCGGCGCGCAGGAGGTGGACGGCGATGCGGTGGGTCTCGCGGCCGACCCGGGCCTCCAGCTCCGTCACGCGGGGCCGCAGTTGCTCCTCGTTGGACGCGGCGACCCAGAGCTGGAGGGCGGCGCGGAAGAGGGGGCCGGTGTAGAGGTCGACCAGGGCGGCGACGACGGCGGCCCGGTCCTGGTCGGGGACGGCGCGCAGGGCGGCGGAGCGTTCCTCGGCGACGTATTCGACGGCGGCGGTGAACAGGTCCTCGCGGGTGGGGAAGTGGTGCTGGGCCGCGCCCCGCGAGACCCCGGCCCGTTCCGCGACGACGGCGACGGTGGACCCGGCCCAGCCGTGCTCGGCGAGGCAGGCCACGGCGGCCTCCAGGAGACGGCGGCGGGTGGCGCGGCTGCGGTCCTGTTTGGGGCCCGGGCCGGTGGAGCCCGGAGTCACAACGCCCATGCGGGGTCCCGTCGTTCGAGGAAGGCCGTCATCCCCTCCCGGGCCTCCTCGGAGGCGAAGAGCCGGGCGGAGCGGGCGATGAGGTCTTCGGCGTGCTGGTCGAAACTCTGCAGCACAGTAGCCGTGACCAGCGCCTTGGAGGCCGCCAGCCCCTGCGGGGAGGCCCGCCGCAGATCGTCCAGTACGCCGTCGACCGAACCGTCCACGTCGTCGGCGGCCATCGTGACCAGCCCGATGCGCTCGGCCTCGTCCGCGTGGAACTTCTCGCCGGTCAGGTAGTAGCGGGCGGCGGCGCGCGGGTCGATGCGCGGGAGCAGCGGCATCGAGATCACGGCGGGCGCGAGCCCGAGCCGGGACTCGGTGAGCGCGAAGGTCGCCCCGGCCCCGGCCACGGAGATGTCGCACGCCGCGAGCAGCCCGAGCCCTCCGGCCCGGACGTGCCCGGTCACCCGGGCCACCACGGGCTTGGGCAGCGCGACGATCCGCCGCATCAGCGCCACGAAGTCGTGCGGATCGGCCGGGGCGCGCAGATCGGCGCCCGCGCAGAAGGTGCCCCCGGTGTGGGTGAGCACGACGGCCCGCACGGCCGCGTCGGCCGCGCACGCGTCCAGCGCCTCCGCCAGCCCGGCGACGAGCCCGGCGCTGAGCGCGTTGCGATTGCCGGGCGAGTCGAGCGTCAGGGTGGTGACGCCGCGCGTGTGGGCGGGCGGTGCGAGCGGGCTCATCCGCGGTCTCCTTCTCTGCCGGCCGTCGCGTCGAGCGTGGCAGCAGCCACCGGAACAATCAAGCGCGCTTGCATGATTCTGCTCAGCGGGGCCCCTCGGAGAACGGCGAGAGCGAGGTGCCTCCTTCCGTGGCGATGCCGTGGACGTCGTCCATGGTGAGGCCCTGCTCCTGCGTGCGGTCGCCCGCGAAGAACAGGACGCGGCGCGACCGCCCCATGCGCTCGAAGCGCTTGATGATCTCCTGTGCGAGGCCGGGGAGCGCGTCGGCGGATGCCGAGAGGGCGCCGAACGTGCCCTCGTGGAAGTCTCCGGTGCGCGGGTCGCGCAGCGTGGCCCAGCTGCCCCGGAGGGGCAGGATCTGCAGCAGGTAGGTGTACGTCCCCGGGGCGGACGCGGCGTGCGGAGCGGCCGGTGGGACGCGCCCGGGGCTCTTCCGGACCGGCACGAGCAGGTAGTCGCCGTCCCCCGCGGGACCGGCCAGGATGTGCATGCGCCTGGAGCGCCCCCAGGAGTCGGGGGCCAGCGCGCCTTCGCGTTCCAGGTCGAGCAGCACGGACTGGGCGAGGGCGTCGCGGGTCGCGTGGTCGCCCATGGTGCGGGGGCGGGCCCCGCGGATGTGGAGGAGGGGCGCGTCGTCGGGGAGGAGGGGGAGGAACCGGGTCACCACGGCGAGGGCGTCGTCCGTCGTCGGACGGATGGGGCCGTCCCGTACGACGAGTACGCCCTCGATCGCGTTCGGGTCCATGGGGGTGACGTCGGAACGGCCGGTGGGGAGGACCGGCACGGTCAGCTCCCGGCCGTCGCAGGCGGTGTTCGCGCAGGAGCCCGCGACCACTTCGGCCTGGTCGACGGAGGCCGTGTACGAGGTCGGCCTCTGCGCCTTCAGGCAGTCCCTGCACAGCGTGTACCGGCACTTCTGGCACTGGATGCCGATGGGGTTCGTCGGCTGGAACTGCACATCGTTGCCGGCGAACAGGACCGCGTGCGTCGAGTACCAGCGGGCGTCGCAGGCCGAGCAGGCCGTCGTGATCGGCGCCAGCAGCGCGCTCCACTGCTGCGTCTCGGTCGGGGGCTCGATGGACGTCAGCCGCCCCGTACGGCTCTGGGCCAGCACCGAGAGCGCCACGTACAGTCCGTCGAGGTTCTCCGGATCACGGCGCAGCCGGCGCAGGACTTCGTCCAGCGCCGTACGGTGCCGTCCCTCCGTCAGCAGATCGCCCACCGTGCGCCGCAGGTCCGTCAGGCGCGGGCTTCGTTTCCATTCCGCCAGGTCGAACCGCCGCATGGCGGTCACCGCCAATCCGCTAGTTCGGTTGCTTCCGCATGCCGGCCGGCCCTGGTCAGCGCCTGCACCGCCGTCTGCCGCGCGGTCTCGAAGAGAGCGTCGGGCAAGGGCGTCGCCAGCAACCGGTTGAGCCGGCTGATGGCCTCGTCGAGCCGGCCGAGCCGGATCAGCACCTGGGCCAGCGACAGTGATCTGCGCTGCTGGTCGATCTGGGGCAGCGGAGTCTCCGGGGCCTCGACCGGCGGTCTCCGGAGCGCTCGGGCCAGCATCTCGGCGACCATGGTGAACGACTGCGGGCGCTCCGACAGGTGCTGCTGCAGGCAGCTCGACAGAAGGATGCTGACGCCCTCGCCGGGCGGGGTGACGGGCACCTGGGTCAGCTCGGACTGCCCCCAGTAGTAGAGCTCGCTCTGCCGTTCACCCGGGCCCGGGGACGCGTAGTAGTCCAGTAGCTGCGCCCGCTGGGCGACCGGGTCGCGTGCCAGGGCGAAGGGGTAGGGGAGCCTGCCCGTGCACGCCTCGTACAGGAGCACGCCGAAGGAGAAGATGTCGGCGCGGGTGTCGCAGGGCTCCCGCCGCAGCACCTCGGGCGCCGCGTACGCCCACGTGCCGCCCCGCGCGCCCGCGTAGCGTCCGTCCTGGATGCGCACCCGCTGGGCCAGGCCGAAGTCCGCGACCTTGGCGTGACCGTTCCCGTCGATGAGTACGTTCAGCGGTTTGAGGTCGAGGTGGGCCACCTCGACGATGCGGGACAGATGCGCCATTCCGGCGCACACCTGCTGCAGGATTCCGGCGAGCGAAAGCCCGGGGCCCAGCCTGATCAGGTCGGCCAGGGTCGAGGGCGCGTAGTCGAGGACGATGCCCTGCTGCCCGCGTACATCGATGACCCCGAGCGTGGTGACGGTGTGCCGGTGGGGTTCGAGCCCGAGCAGCATCTCCAGTTCCTCGTCGCCGACGAGTGCGCCGGACAGCGGGACCTTGATCGCGCGGCGCCCGCCGCGTTCGAGGTCGTCGACGATGAGGACCCACGCCTGCCCGCCGCGGCGGATCTCCGCCACCGCCCAGCGGTCGGACAGCACCTCGCCGATGGCGGCGGGCGCGCCGGAGAGCGGTGGAGGTGGCTCGTACGGTCCGGCGGCCGTCAGGTCCGTGTCGGAATCGGCGTCCAACTGGTTGATCACCCCTTCATTCAGGCGCCTCCGGCGTCACGTTGGCGTTCGGGTCGAACAGGTCGGGTGCGGAGAACTCGACCAGCATCGTGCCGCTCCCGACGCTCAGCCGGTCCTTGTCCCCGACCGGGCAGGAGTCCCCCTTGGCGAGCTTCAACTGACGTGTGGCGCCCGCCAGGTAGGCGGGGTGCGAACCCAGGTGCTGGTAGGTCAGGGTGGCACCGATCAGCGAGAGGTGCCCGTGGAAACGGCTGTCGCGGTGGTCCGGCAGATACACCCGGTTGTGTACGTTGCGGCCGAACGAGACGGTGAAGTCATCTGATTCCAGGATGAGTTCAGCCGTTCCGTCGCGCAACCAGGACAGCCGGAGCGTGCCGTCGGCGTGCCGGTGGGCGGGGGCGGCCAGGCGCAGCCGCCCGGGCGCGAGCGCGACGAGTTCCGAGGCGGGGGCGAGCAGCACGGAGTCGCGGTTCCAGCTGGCCGAGTTGAGGCGGGCCGACACGATGCCGATGACGCTGCCCGTGCCGGTGAGCAGCACGGGTGCGCCGCTCATGCCCGGCTGGGCGTGCCGGCAGCTCACCTTCACCCAGGTCCGGCCGTTCTGCGCCGTCGTGCCGACGTAGTGGCCGACGCCGGAGTCGTGGTCGCGGGACGCGGCGAAGCCGCGGAGGTGGACCGGGTCGCCGGGGGTGGCGTTCGTGTGCGGGGTGAGCGTCATCGGGTCCCAGTCACCGGCTTCGCGTACCTGGATCAGCGCCACGTCGGCCGCGCCGTCCGAGGGCGGCGAGCAGTCCACGGGGAACGAGAATCCCGGCGCGGCGATCGGCTCGAAGGTCCACCGCGCGGCCTCGTGCGACGCCAGGACGTGGGCGGCCGTCGCGGCGAGGCCGTCGGCGGTGAGCACGACCGCCGTCGCGACGGGCTCGCCGTCGCGCACCAGCCTTCCGATGGGGTCCACGGCGGCGCCTCAGGCCGGGAACAGCCGGTTGGCCAGTTCGAGCAGGGGGTCCTGGCCGGTCCGGCGGTCGGCGGACAGTTGTTCCGTGTCCGGGCCGCTGCCACCGGGAGCACGGGACGCCTGGACCGCCGCCGCCAGCCGGTGCCCGTTGAGGGCCGCCGTCTCGTTGGCCTGCGCACGGGACTCGGCGGCCTCGGTGCGGGCCGCCAGATCCGCCACCCGCTGCCGCTGCACCGTCGTGCCGAACAGGGCACCGATGGCCGCGAACGCGACGGCCTCCACCGAGCCGAGGACGATGAGCAGACGCGACCAGGCGACTTCGCTCGCGTCGGTGTGGAACGCCAGCCAGGCGAGCAGCCCGAGCCACAGCACGATGACCGTGACCGCGACGACGAGCGCGACCCCGACGAGCGGCGTGCCCGGCGCTGCGGCATCCGTCGTCCCGGCGCCCGTGTCGACAGCCGGATTCTCGGTATCGGACATGTGCCCCCCCTGCGTACGGACGCCTGATCGTCACCATGGTGCGCGAAATGGGCCTGGGGCGCCTGCGATTCCGGCGACTTGAAGCCCAAACGCCGTCAACGGTGTTGGTTTCAGGCGCAGTTACTCATCACATCGCGGCCCGCAGGACGTCCAGTTCGCACCCCGGCGCCGCCGGGTCGAAGCCGTGCTGGACCAGCCAGCGGTACGCGGTGAGGCTGCGCAGCGACCACCAGGCGCGGACGGTGTCCGGATCGACGTCGGTGCCGTATCCGGCCAGCAGGTCGGCCAGGTTCTCCTCGTGCCCCAGGGTCAGCGTGGCGAGGTCGGAATGCGCGTCCCCGCACGCCGCCTCGGACCAGTCGATGATGCCGGTGACCTCGTCGTCGTCGCCGGTGAACACATGGGTGATCTGGAGGTCGCCGTGCACGAACACCGGCTCCCACGATCGCAGCGCCGCCTCGGCGATCCGGCGGTTGCGGGTGACCAGCCCGGCGGGCAGGACCTCGTTGGCCAGGAGCCAGTCGCACTCCCGCTCCAACTCGGCCGCCAGGCCGTCCGCGCTCCGGCCGGGCCACGGCGGCAACGGCGCCTCGTGCAGCCTCCGGATCGCGGCCCCCGCCGCGGCCCACGCCGCCGGTGACGCAGGCGACGGCTCCCCGAGGCGGCCGAGCGCGGTGCCCCGGACGGCGGCGAGCGCCAGCACGGACGGCTTGTGCCACAGCACCTCCGGCGCCGGGACCGGCGCCAGCGCGATCGCCTCCGCCTCGACGGCGAGCCGCGCCCGGTCGGCGTCCACCTTCAGGAACATGTCCCCGACACGCAGCGTCGTCCGCTCGGAGTGCGCGACGACGACCTCGATCTCATCCATGCCGCCCAGTGTCGCGCGCAGCCGGCCCCCGGCCCGGCCCGGCATCCTCATGACGGCCGGTGAAGCGCACCCCACCGGCGACGGGGACGCGCTCGGACTCCGGGCTTACGATGCCGGGATGCGTACGGATCTCCCTCGCGTACCCGCCGCCCTCCTGATCAACGGCACCGTCGGCGTGGGCAAGACCACCGTCGCCGGGGCGGTGGGCGGCCTCCTCTCCGAGGGCGGCGTCCCGCACGCCGTCCTGGACCTGGACTGGCTGCGGCAGGCATGGCCCGCGCCTCCGGGCGACCGGTTCAACTCCGCCGTGCTGCTGCGGAACGTGCGGAGCGTCGCCGGGAACTACCTCGGCGCGGGCGCGACACGGCTCGTGCTCGCGGGCGTGATCGAGCATCGCGCCGAGCGGGACCGGTTGGCCCGGGCCGTGGGCGTCGACCTCACCGTGGCCCGGCTGCGCGCCGATCCCACGGCACTCCACCGGCGGCTCGCCCAACGGCACCACAGCGAACCCGAGGCCCTCCGCTGGCACCTGGACCGGACCTCGGAACTCGACGGCATCCTCGACCGAGCCGCGCTCGACGACTTCACCGTCGACACCACGGAGGTGCGCGTCCCGGACGTGGCCGCGGCCGTGCTGAAGGCGGCGCGCTGGCTGTAGGGCCCCGGCGTCCGGGCCGTCCCGGCTACCGCCCGTCCAGCTGCAACGGCGGGTTCGGGTCCGTCTCGTCGCTCATGAAGTCCTTCATGCCCTGCCAGAGCGAGCGGGCCCGGTGGACCGTGGCGCCCCGGGCGTCGGCCAGGACCTCGGCGCGCTCGCCGAAGCCGACCGGGAGGGGCGGGAGGCCGAGCGCGTTCAGGGTGCGGATCAGGAGCTCCGACGCGTCCCCCGGGTCCCGCAGCAGCCGCGCGATCTCGCGGGCGTCGCCCTGGCCCGCCGCCGCGACGAGCAGCTGGGCGTGCTGCTGCGCGGTCTCCTGGGACGGTACCGAACCGGCGCCCGCCCACCGGTGCCGCGCGGCCGTCCGGCCCTTGGCGACGACGGTGAGGACACGCGCGTCGCTCCCCTCGCAGCGGGCGACGAGCGTCGTCATCCCGGCGGAGTCGAACGCGGTCTCCGCCACCGCCGCCAGACCGTCGAGCCGCAGCACCGTCGCCCGGCGCCCGCGCTTGCCCGGCGTCTCCTCCGACGGGGCCGACTCCATCAGCGTCCACCGCCCGGCCGGGGCGAGCCGGACGGTGGCCCCGCACAGCAGCAGCTCCTGCGAGACGCGCTGCGGCGCCCCGGGCACGTACGCGATCTCGTGGGCCGCCTCTGCCCGCACGGAGTCCGGCAGGGGCACGGCGGGGGCGGGGACGGTGCCGTTGCGGGGGATGGAGGCGGCGAGTCCGGCGCGGGCGCTGTCCCGGATCGCCCGGAACATCTCCAGCGGCTCGCCCGCGTAGGTCCACGGGTCCCTGGTGGCGTACCGCCCGATGGAGCGGTAGACGTCCAGCGACTCGGCCCACCGCTCGCGCCCGTTCAGCACCCACACCAGGTGGTTGCGGATCAGCCGGGCCGCGTGGTCCTCGGGCGGGCGGGAGGCGGAGTACGCCTGCGCGGTCGCGATGATCGCGTCGATCCCGTCCGGGCCGGGGATGCCGTCCTCGCGGCGCCGCGCCTCCTCCGGGACGACCTCGGTCAGGGCCACGACCTCCAGGGCGCGCAGCGGGGAGTCCTCCGGCGCTTCGGCGGCGACGCGGGCCGCGTAGCCGAACATCTCCTCGTGGCTGCCGTGCCACTTGGCGGCGAGGTACTGCACGGCGTGCAGATGGGTGGGCAGGTGGTGGGGCGCGCAGGCGAGCGCCCGGCCCAGGCACTCCTCGAAGACCTCGCGCGGGGCCTGGGCACCCATGCAGTGGGCCAGCGCGGCGGACCACGGCACCGGGTCGCCGGGGCTCGCCGCGACGGCCGCCTCGATGACCGGCAGCGCGTCGTCCAGCAACGTGTGGAAGGCGCGGAACTGCTCCTCGCTCACGTCCTTGGCACGCGCGGCCGTGCGGACCGCCCACGCCTCCTCGACGCGCCGGAACGCCTCGACGGTGAGCACGTCGGGGTCCTCCGGCGACTCGTCCAGCCAGGCGCCCAGCCAGGCCGCGTCGGCCACGGCGATCTCGGCGAGTGCGGCGACGGCCTCGTGCCGGAGCGTCCAGTCGGCCTCCGCGCGGGTGGCGGCGAGCAGCGCCCGGGCCGGAGCGTGGGCGCCGCGGCGGGCGGCGTCCAGCGCCTCGACGGCCCGCGCGTCCGGCGCGTCGACGACGACCGCGTGATCCGGCACCAGCCCGACCCCGGTCGCCTCCAGGTTTCTGACCATCCGCCCCACTTTGCCGAACACGCGAGCCCCCTCCGTGAAACCGTTTGTTCCGGCCATGATCCAGGCCGCACCGCGCGCACGGCACTCCGGCCCCCGGGTCGTGTCCATCCCGCCGCCCCGGCGTGACCGCAGGCGCGCCCCCGTACCGTGCCCCCATGGGATTCTCAGGTCATCTGGTCTTCGCCCGCAGTCAACGCCCCCTGCTGGAAGCGCCGTTGTTCACCGACATCGCCCCGGAACCGGGCGACGAGGCACACGAGTGGCCGATCCGCCCGGGCGGCTGGCGGACCCTGCAACTGGAGGCCGGCATCTGGGAGTACGAGATGCTGTCCGGCCTGGTCGAGTGGACCGGCGCGCCCGCCTGCGTCGCCCAGGTCACCGACAGCGGCACCGCCCTCGTCACGGGCCTGGACCCCGAGCGCCACCACTGGCACGCGTGGCTCAACCCGGACAACGCCGCGTCCACGTTCCTCAAGTCCGCCGCGGGCATGGACGACGACGGCGTATGGAACAACTCCCCGGAGTACGAGGAGGCCCGTGCCCGTAAGCGAGCGGAACTCGACGCCGAAATCCCCGCCAACGCCGCACGCGCCCTCGCCTGGGCGACGGCCGCCGGCGTCCGAGCGACGGCCGAGCAACACCACATCGAGGAACTGCTGCGCACCCACACCCCGTTCGCGGAGGACCTGTTCGCGTCGCTCCTGGACGAACTGGACTTCCCGGAGGCGGCCTAGTCCCCACCCTCCCCCCGCTGCCGCCGATAGTGGCGAGCCGCCCGCGCGCGGTTGCCGCAGGACGGCTTGCACCACTCCTGGCGGCCGTGGGCCTTGACGAAGTAGCGGACGCAGCGGGGCGCGGTGCAGGAGCGGAGCCGGTCGCGCTGCGGGCCGCTCAGGAAGGTGATCGCGTCGCGGGCCAGGGCCGCGACGAGGCGGACGTACGGGTCGTCCTCCATGGTCAGCAGGTTCGCGGTGGGGGTGCCGTCGGCGGGCCAGTCGAGCTGTGGGGCGACCGGCTCCCGCGCGGCGGCCGCGTTGAGGCGGGCCGTCGCCTCCTCGGCGGGCATCAGGCGGTGGGCGTCCGCCGGGCTGGCGGGCGCGGGGCTGACCGCTCGGGCGAACAGGGCGCGGACCGCCTGCCGCAGCTCGACGAGGTCGAGGCGGAAGCGTTCGTCCGCCACGAGGTCACCTGCCGAGGGCTCCCCGTGCTCCCGGATCCAGCGCGTCGCACCGGCGACCGTGGCAAGGTCGTCCGCGACACCGCCGTCCCCGTCATGGCGGACCGTGCTCGCCAGTTCCACTGCCGGCCAACGCTCCACGAGGCGCCCCTTCCTGTCACCGACCACTTGAACACACCCTCGCGCACACCCTAAAGTCCCTAACGGAAAAACTGAAAACAACCGTTAGAGGTGACCGCGGCATGACCCTGCTCGCACAGATCAGCGACCTGCACCTGGACGGCAGTACGCGGGCCACCGGGCGCGCCACCCGCGTCATGGACTACCTGCGCGCCCTGCCCCACCCCGTGGACGCGCTCCTGGTCACCGGGGACATCGCCGACCACGGCGCGGAGGCGGAGTACGAGGAGGCGGCCCGCATCCTGGCCGCCCCGTTCCCCGTGCTCACCTGCCCCGGCAACCACGACGCGCGACCGGCGTACCGCAAGGCCCTCCTCGGGGAGGCGCCCGACGACGGCCCCGTCAACCGGGCGCACCACATCGCCGGGACCGCGGTCCTGATGTGCGACGCCACCATCCCCGGCCGCGACGAGGGGCGCCTCGACGCCGAGACGCTCGCCTGGATCGACGCCACGCTGACCGCGCTGCCGCAGGACGCCCCCGCGCTGATCGCCTTCCACCAGCCGCCCGTCGAGCTGCACCACCCGCTGCCCGACTCCGGCATGCTCGAACAGCCGGAGGAACTGGCCGACTTGCTCGCCGCGCACCCGCGGGTCGTCGCCGTCCTCACGGGCCACGCCCACACGGCAGCCGCGTCCGCCTTCGCCGGGCGGCCGTTGATCGTCGGCCCGGCGGTCACCTGGACCCTGCGCCTGCCCTGGGAGGGCACCGAGTTCGCGGACCTCGACCAGCCGCCCGGCCTCGCGTTCCACGTCCTGTCCGACGACCGCCGCCTGACCACCCACTACCGGGTCGTGCTCTGATCGTGGTCCACCCCGTCGCGGTCGCCGGGTTCCTGATGGCGGTCCTCCCCCTGATCGCCACCCCCGGCGCCAGCCTGACCCTGCTGGTCCAGCACGTCACCGAAGGCGGCCGCCGCCGCGCGCTCCCGGTCGCCCTCGGCACGGTCACCGGCCTGTACGTACACGCCGCGCTCGCCGTGGCCGGCCTGTCGACCCTGGTCATGCGCTCCGGCGTCGCCTTCACGACCGTCAAGCTCATCGGCGCGGCCTACCTCATCGGCCTGGGCCTGTGGACCTGGCGCACCGCCGCGCCGACCCCGCGCCGCTCCCGCACGAGGAGTACGGACTCCGTCTACGCCCAGGCGCTCCTCGCCAACGTCCTCAACCCGAAGGCCGCCGCGATCTACCTGACCCTGGTCCCCCAGTTCGTCACGCCCCGGCACCCCCTGCCCGCCCAGATCCTCACCCTGGCCACGGCCCACGCCCTCCTGATCACGCTCTGGCTTACGGCATGGACGCTCCTCCTCGCGCGCGCGACCCGCGCCCTCCGGGGTCCCCGCTTCAAACGAATGGCCGCCCGGGCCACTTCAGCGGTCCTGATCGCCCTCGGCGTCCGCGCGGTGGTGGCGTAGCCGAACGCCCGCGTGTCGCGCCCGGCGCCCCTTGTTTGCGCCCGTGTCCGGGAGACGCACCAGCCCCGTCGGTAGTCTCTCCGGAACAACCCCGGCGAACGGTGAGAAGTCCAGTGGTCCGAGACCTGTACAACGTCCGCGTGCAGCTACCGGAAGGCGGCCCTACGCCGCTGACCGAGGAGGAGGAGCAGCGCGCGCGGGCGGTCCTGTTCAGCGACCTCGGCAACACCATCGCCGAGCGGGGCTGGGTCCGGTTCCCTGCGTACTCGCCGGAGGAGCGTCGCCGACTGCTCGATGTCGCGCACCGCCTCAGTGCCCACTGGGGGCAGCAGGTGTTCATCGAGGCAGAGGATCAGTGCGCCATGAAGCTCTATCTCGCCGGTCACGGATCACAGTCGACGCACCCGCCGCTGCCATAGGCGGGGCCGCGGTCACGGCTCAACCGTGGCGACTCGGCCGCGGGCGCTGTCAGGGGCGCTGCACGATCTCGTCCTTGCCAAGCCATTCGAGGTCGGCACAACCGAGCCCCGCGGCCACCGCCGTGGCCGTTTCCTTCCAAGAAATCAGCTCGGCGAATGTCACGTGCGGTAGGTCGGTGGCACGCGTGACGCGCGCCCGCAGCGATGAGGTCCTGCGCGCAGCTCTCCCGGTCGGACGGCGACAGCGCGAGCATCCAGGGGAATGCCTCGGCCACACGCGCTGCGAGCAGAGTGCTCTCATGCAGCGTCATCGCCCTGGACCAGGTCCCCGATGAACGCCCGCCACCCGCCCGCGCCGCACCTCAGCACCGGGCCCTCCTGCACCTTGCTGTCCCGCACACCCACCGCAGTACCGAGGTTCGCGACCTCGACGCAGTTTCCATTTCCGTTGCTGTAGCTCGACTTGAACCAAGCAGCGTCGTCAACCCTTTTCATAGCTCCCTGCTACCTCACCGATCAGGCGCAGTGACGCCTGATCATCCAGCGATGCGTTCCAGATGTCGTCGAAGGCCGCGTCGTACTGTTGCACCTCTCCCTCCTTGTCCAGGTACAGCCCTCCGGTATACCCGTCCGCGAAGACCGTCGGGGGCTCCGTGTCGACCCCGTCGCCAGTCAGCGGGAACCGCAGGATCACGAAGGGGCCCGTCACCACTCCGGCATGCATGCCGGCGGCGAAGGGGACCACCCTGATGGAGACGTTCTTGCGCTCCGACACGTAGATCAGGTGGGCGAGTTGCTGAGCCATCACCTCGCGGCCACCGATCGGACGCCGGAGCACCGCTTCACCGATCACCGCTCGCAGCACCGGAGGGTCGGTGACGCGGGTCAGCATTGCCTGGCGTTCGATGCGCAGCCGCACGCGTCCGTCGAGATCCGCCTCACCGATGTCACTGATGTGCTTGCGGATGATCTCGCGCGCGTAGCCCTCGGTTTGCAGCGGCCCGGGGACGATGTCGCTCTCGTACATCGCCAACGACGATGCCGCCTCTTCCAGACCTACGTATACGTCGAA
Source organism: Streptomyces sp. NPDC052299 (assembly GCF_040679335.1). Taxonomy (NCBI): domain Bacteria; kingdom Bacillati; phylum Actinomycetota; class Actinomycetes; order Kitasatosporales; family Streptomycetaceae; genus Streptomyces; species Streptomyces sp. NPDC052299. Next base: position 186,235 of record NZ_JBFAUP010000004.1, read on the forward strand.
CCCCTCGGGGATCAGGTCGCCGTAGGAGTGCCACCAGCCGCGGGCCTTCGTTTCCTTGGCCAGCCCCATCAGCGCCTGTGTGAGGTCCGCAGGCGCCCCGTACACGAGGCACATGGCTTGGACGTCGAGACTCCTTAACGCGGTCTGCCCGGTCTCGATGCGCCACATCTTCGCCTCGGACCACTCCAGCTTCGCCGCAGCCGCGCGCACGGTCAGGCGAGCCCGGTTGCGCAACCCTCGAAGGTTTCGCCCCAGCTGGCGCCGCGGAACGGTCGACCCGGTCGGACCCTGTGCCATCTCAACTCCCCTTACGCGCCTCAGTATGAAGGGCTTTTGCCCCTCGCGATGAAAGCAGGTTGATGCTCGTTACGCAGTACAAGACATCCGTTCGATGCTTTAGAAGCGGTACATCGCTATGAAGTCTTGCACGGAGATTGCTTCGCTGTGCAGTCTTGAAACCACTCTCCGTGAGCGTCGAGTGGGTGATCCAGAGACAGCCATGCCGACGCGCACGCCTCACCTGCCGCGTACGGCACTGGCCCTGAGGACCACTCGTGCTCGACCTGCCCCAAGCCGCCCCGAAGTCCGCCTGCTGCACGCGCCCCGTCGGCCCGCCTCCGTCCCTGCTGCTTGCCAGCGAGAGGCAATCCCCCGCCCACACGCGGGCGTTCGTCCGCGAGTACATCGGCCACCACGTCCCCGACGCCTCTGCCGAACACACGGACACCGCCGTCCTGGTGACCAGTGAGCTCGTCACCAACGCCTACCGGTACGGAACCGAGCCGGGAGACCTGATCTCCGTCGTCCTCGACACCGACGGCACCCGGACCCGCATCGAGGTCCACGACCCCGTACGCCGCGCGCCTCGTCACCGGGCAGGGCCCAACACGTACGGCCGCGAGCACACGCGCGGGCGTGGCCTGTTCATCCTCGACGCGCTGTGTCCGAAGCGGTGGGGCGTCGGTGACCGGCCGCTCGGAAAGTTCGTTTGGGCTGAGGTGCCGTACGCGGTCTGATGCGCCGGCCGACCAAAAGCAAGGAGCGAAGACCATGACGAACATCGAGTACGAGACGAAGGCCCTCGACATCGACATCCGGGACATCATCCGCAGGATCCTCGGCGCAGGCGGCGTCGAGGCGACGCCGAAGCGCCTCATGCGGCGTTACGTCTACGACACCGTCCCGCCCGTGCCCGGGCGCTGGGTGCGCCTCCGTGACACAGGCGACACCACCACGCTGTGCGTCAAGGAGATCACCACCGACGCGGTCGACGGGACGCGCGAGACCGAGGTGGTGGTGGACGACTTCACCGAGGCGGCGGCGCTGCTCAACCTCGCCGGTCTTGTCCCGCGCGGCTACCAGGAGAACCGCCGTACGTCGTACAGGCTCGGCGCGGTCCGCCTGGAGATCGATGAGTGGCCGCGCATCCCGCCGTACCTGGAGATCGAGGGCGACGACGAACGGCAGGTATGGGAGGCGGCCGCCGCCCTCGGCTTCTCCCCCGACCGACTCACGTCGCTCAACACGACCAAGGTCTACGCCCTGTACGGCATCGATCTCGACGGCATCAGCGACCTGCGGTTCGAGTAGACCCACGCAGCACACGCGAGAGGGGACGCCCCCATGTACGACCTGTCGAACCTGCCGGTCGAAGTACGGCCGGACCGAACGTTACGCGTCAAGATCATCGACGCCTGTGGACTTGCCTGCTCCTTCTGCCACAACGAGGGCACCCCTGTGGCGACCGACAACGCGGAGCGCGCGCCCGGGGATTTCACCGGTGCGCCCGGCCGCTCCGGCCGTGTCTCCATCTACCTGCGCACCAACGGTGCCGACTTCCTCCCCGCGCGAATCGCCGCCGACGCCGAGTTCGCCCTCGCGCTCGCCGCCGTACGCGGAGCTCTGCCGACCAACGAGGTGCACTTCACCGGCGGCGAGCCCACGCTCCACCCTGACCTGCCCGGTCTCATCTCCATCGCCCGCCGCATGGACCTCGCTGTGGGCATCACGTCGAACGGGGAGGCCGGCGCCGAGGTGCTGCCCGCCGCCGCTGCCGCCGGGCTCGACCGCATCAACCTGTCGGTCTTCGGTACGACGCCCGAGGAGCTGGCCGCCGTCCAAGGGCCCCGCCTGGCGTCCCCGAAGCTGGCCGCACGCAAGCTGGCCGCGCTCGACGCCACGATCGAGACCGCCGTCGCGCACGGGGTGAAGGTGTCGGCGAACATCGTCATCCCGGACCACAGCCACGTCGAGCGCGTGCTCCGCATCATCGAGCGGCACGGGCACTCCGTCGTCGTCCGCATGCTCGTGTCCCTTGAGACGGGCGGTGCGTCCCTCGACGCCATGCAGGCCGTCGTGGACCACCTGGGCGCCGTCCCCGTACCCCGTATCGTCACGGCCGGTGCGTCCGACCAGCGCGTGCGCTATCGCCTCCCGGACGGACGCACCCTGTACGCCAAGAGCATCCGGCCCGTACGTCTGCCCGAGACGTGCACCGGGTGCCGCTTCAACAACGACCGGGACTGCCAGGAGGGCTACTACGGCGTCCGGCTGTACCGGGCCACGAACGGGCCGTTCATGGTCGGGGTGTGCATCCAGCGCATGGACCTGTGCATGAGCCTCGGCGAGTTCGTGATGAGCCAGCGCTGCCGCGAGGTGGCGGCCTTCCGCGACGACGAAGCCGCGCGCCTCGTGAGACTGCACTCCGCGACAACGCCCACAGGGATTGCTGCGGGGTGAATGCGGGAGGGCGCGCCCGCGCCCTACCCCCCGACCGGCCCCACCCCCGTGGCCGCGACGGACAGGTCCCACAGGCGGGCCGCCGCGTCGGGGGCGACCGCGTAGGCACGGACGCCCGCTTCGTCCTCGGGCCCGGTGACGGGGGCGATCTCGCAGTCCTCCAGATACACGCCACCCCGGTCCGCCAACAGCGGTGACGTGGCTGCCCACAGGCCCGTGGCGGCGCCCTGCGAGGCGGTCTTGAAGTCCTCGCCGATCACGTTGCCGTGCTCGTCCACCCATCCGTTGTCCATCTGCTCCTGGAGCGTCATGTCCCGCTGCAGCGCGGTGATGATCTTGCCCGGGTGGAGCGAGAAGGCCCGGACGCCGTCCTCGCGGCCGAGGGCGTCGAGGTGGACGGCGAAGAGCGCGTTGGCGGTCTTGGACTGGCCGTACGCGTGCCACTTGTCGTATCCGGTACGGAAGTGGGGGTCGTGCCAGCGGATGTCGGTGATCCCGTGCCCGGCGGAGCTGTAGGCCACGACCCGCGCTCCGTCGGCGGCGGCCAGGAGCGGGTACAGCTCGCAGGCGAGGGTGAAGTGCCCGAAGTGGTTGGCAGCCAACTGGCCCTCCCACCCGGGCCCGACGCGCCGCTCCGGGGTGGCCATGACTCCGGCGGTGGCGAAGAGCAGGTCGAGCGCGGTCAGCGACGCACGCAGGTGCGCGGCCGCCGCCCGTACGGTTCCGAGGTCGCACAGGTCCATGGGGACGACCTCCACGTCACCGCCCACCCCGGCGAGCGCGGCACGGGCGGCGTCGGGCCGCCGCGCCGGAACGACCACCCGCGCCCCGGCGCCGACGAGCGCCCGGGTGGTTTCGAGCCCGAGCCCGGAGTAGCCGCCGGTCACGACGGCGTTCCGGCCGGAGAGGTCGAGGCCCGCGATGACGTCCTGGGCGGTGCTGGCGGCGGAGAAGGGAGAGCCGAGAGGCTGCTGTTCGGTGTCGGTCATGGATGCGACGCTACGATCTAGACCTCGCTCTAGATCAAGTCCTACGCTCCCCCGTATGGCAACCACCACGGACGCGCTGAGCATCGGCGAGGTGTCCGACCGCACCGGCCTCGGCGTCCACGCCCTCCGCTTCTACGAACGCGAGGGCCTGCTCGTGGGCCCGGTGCACCGCACCTCCGGCGGCCGGCGCCGGTACAGCGCGCTCGACGTCGAATGGCTGCTGATCTGCGTGAAGCTGCGGGAATCCGGAATGCCCCTGGCCGAACTGAAACGGTTCGCCGACCTCGTACGCCAGGGCCCGGGCAACGAGGCCGAGCGCCTCCACCTCCTGGACACCCACCGCCAGCGCGTCGACGCCCAGATCGCCGCCCTGGAGGAGTGCCGCTCGGTCATCACCTGGAAGGTCGGCGTCTACGCGGACCACCTGGCCCGGGGCGAGGCGACCGGCCTCTGGGACCCGACGGCGTGACGGCGATCACGCGCGGGGCCCCTGTCGCCTCAGCCGCGGCGGGGCGGGGCGAGCTTCGCCAGGTCGAGGTCGATCTCGAAGGGCACCGGACGGGTGAGTGAGCCCCTGAAGATGCCAACGGGTACGTAGGTCGCGGTCGGCCCGTCCAGCTCGTAGACGTGCACGACGGGTGCCCCGCCCTCATCCTCGATGCACCAGTAGTGCGGGATGCCGGCCTCCGCGTACTTCCGCAGCTTCACCGTGCGGTCCCGGTGTGCGGACTCGGGGGAGACGACCTCTACGGCGAGCCGTACTTCGTCCGGTGCGAACCAGGTGCGGTCACCGTCGAAGTCGGCTGTCGTCACCAGCAGATCCGGCTCGGGCCGATTGCGCTGGTCGAGTTTGATGGTCATCTCCCGTCCGACCCGCACATCGGCCGGTGCCTGCTCCATGAGAGCCACGGTGAGCATCGTGACGAGATGGCCGTGCCACCACCGCTGCGGGGACATCATGAAGACGAGTGCTCCGTCGATCAGCTCGGTGTGGCGCGGCGCTTCCGGGAGGCGGTCCAGGTCCTCCGCGTACCAGCCTTCCGCGCGGGGCGGGCGCATCCAGTCGGGCAGTGCGGTCATGCCTCAACCGTATCGACTCGGCCCGGTCCGGGCCACGAGGCAGCGCGCCGGACCGGCAGCCGGGCCCCGCGCCCGCCCGCTCAGCGGCTCCCGGCCCGGTCCCGCAGTTCCCGGCGCAATATCTTCCCCGACACCGCCCGCGGCACCGTCTCGATGAATTCGACCTGGCGCACCTTCTTGTACGGCGCCACCCGCTCCGCCACCCAGGCCATCAGGTCGTCCGCCGTCACCGCCTTCCCCGCGCCCCGCACCACGTAGGCCCTCGGGATCTCGTTGCCGTCGGGGTCGCGGACGCCGATCACCGCCGCGTCCGCCACGCCCTCGTGGCCGAGCAGCAGCGCCTCCAGCTCCGCGGGGGCGACCTGGTAGCCCTTGTACTTGATGAGCTCCTTCACGCGGTCGACCACGAAGAGCCAGCCCGCCTCGTCGACCCGGCCGACGTCGCCGGTGTGCACCCAGCCGTCCGGGTCGATCATCTCGGCGGTGGCTTCGGGGCGGTTCAGGTAGCCCTTCATGACCTGGGGGCCCCGGATCAGGATCTCCCCGGGCTCGCCGGGCGGGGCGTCGGCGGACGGGTCGTCCAGGGACACGATCCGCATCTCGGTGCTCGGGAGCAGCGTGCCGACCGCTCCCGGCGGCGGGTTCTCCGCGGCCAGCGGGACGACGTGCGTGCCCGGGGACAGCTCCGTCATCCCGTACGCCTGGCGGACCGGCGGCAGGCCGAGGCGGCGGGAGCACGCGGCGGCCAGGTCCGCGTCCAGCGGGGCGGCGGCGCTGACGATGTACTCCAGCGAGGACAGGTCATAGCGGTCCACCACCGGGTGCTTCGCCAGGGCCAGCACGATCGGCGGAGCCACGTACAGGCCGTTGATGCGGTGCGTCTCGATCGCCGCCAGGAACTGCGCGAGGTCGAAGCGGGGGAGGACGACGACCGTGGCACCGAGGCGCAACGGCGCGTTCATCAGGGCCGTGAGGCCGTAGATGTGGAAGAACGGCAGGACCGCCAGAATCCGGTGCCCCTCCCCCAACGGCACGAACGGGACCAGCTGTTCCAGGTTCGTCGCCAGCGACCGGTGCGTCAGCATGACGCCCTTCGGGGCTCCCGTCGTGCCCGAGGAGTACGGGAGCGCCGCGACGTCCTCGGCCGGGTCCACGGTCACCATCGGTTCCGGGGCGGTCGTGGTGAGCATGTCCAGGAGCGAGGTGTGTCCCTCCGCGTGGTCGCAGACGAACACCTCCTCGATGCCGCCCACGAGTTCGGCCGCCCGGCGTGCGACCGCGAGCAGCGGGGACACGGTGACGATCCAGCGCGCCGCGGAGTCCCGCAGCTGCTTCGCGAACTCCTCGGCCGTGGCCAGCGGGTGCACCGTCGTGACCGTGGCGCCCGCCCGCGTCGCGGCGTGGAAGACCGCCGGGTACGCGATGGTGTTCGGGCTGTGCAGGGCGAGCACGTCGCCCTTGACCAGCCCGGCCGCGGCCAGACCGGCGGCGATCCTGCGGTGGAAGGAGTCGAGCTGCGCGTAGGTGAGGCGGTTGCTCTCGTTGGTGCCGTCGATCAGGGCGACGGTGTCACCGAACCGTTCGGTGGCGTGCCCGAGCACCGCGTCGTGGATGGCGGCGTCGAGCGGCTGTACGTCGGGGTAAGCGCTGCGGAACACGTGCACCATGCCGGTTCGGTCCCTTCGATGCGGTGGGGGCGGCGTCCTCTCGCGTACGTACGGGCAACTGTGCCCTTCTCAGTACGACTTGGGGAGACCCAGGGTCTGGTGGGATACGTAGTTGAGGATCATTTCCCGGCTGACCGGGGCGATCCGCGCCACCCGCGCCCCGGTGATCAGCGAGGCCAGCCCGTACTCGCGCGTGAGCCCGTTGCCGCCCAGCGTGTGCACCGCCTGGTCCACCGCCTTCACGCACGCCTCGCCCGCCGCGTACTTCGCCATGTTCGCCGCCTCGCCCGCGCCGAGGTCGTCGCCCGCGTCGTACAGCCGGGCGGCCTTCTGCATCATCAGGCGGGCCAGTTCGAGTTCGATGTGGGCCTGGGCCAGCGGGTGGGCGATGGCCTGGTGGGCGCCGATGGGCTCCTTCCAGACCTGGCGCGTCTTCGCGTAGTCGACCGCCCGGCCGAGCGCGTAACGCCCCATCCCGATGCCGAAGGCCGCGGTCATGATGCGCTCCGGGTTGAGGCCCGCGAAGAGCTGGAGCAGCCCCGCGTCCTCGTCCCCCACCAGCGCCTCGGCGGGCAGTCGCACGTCGTCCAGGACCAGTTCGAACTGCTTCTCCGGGGCGTGGACCTCCATGTCGATCCGGTTCCGCTGAAAGCCGGGCGTCTCGCGCGGGACGATGAACAGGCACGCCTTGAGCTTTCCGGTCCGCGCGTCCTCCGTGCGGCCGACGATCAGCGTGGCGTCCGCGATGTCGACGCCCGAGACGAAGACCTTGCGGCCGGTGAGCAGCCAGTCCCCGCCGTCCCGGCGCGCCGTGGTCGTGATGCGGTGCGAGTTGGAACCGGCGTCCGGCTCGGTGATGCCGAAGGCCATGGTGAGGGAGCCGTCGGCGAGCCCGGGGAGCCACTGCCGCTTCTGCGCGTCCGTGCCGAAGCGGGCGATCACCGTGCCGCAGATCGCGGGCGACACGATCATCATCAGGAGCGGGGAGCCTGAGGCGCCCAACTCCTCGAGCACGATGGACAGTTCGGCCATTCCCGCGCCCCCGCCGCCGTACTCCTCGGGGAGGTTCACGCCGAGGAAGCCCGCCTTCGCGGCCTCGGCCCACAGCTCGCGGGGGTGGCCGCCCTCGCCGACGAGGGACTGCATGTAGGCGCGCCCGTACCGCTTCCCGAGGGCGGCGACGGCGGCGCGCAGGGCCTGGTGCTCTTCGGTTTCGAGAACGGTGCTCATGCGGGCTGCTCCTCAGCGGGGTCGGTGACTACGGCGAGCAGGGCGCCGACCTCCACCTGGAGGCCGGGCGCGACGTGCAGGGCGGTGAGCGTGCCGGACGCGGGGGCGAGGATGCGGTGCTCCATCTTCATCGCCTCCAGCCAGATCAGCGGCTGCCCGGCCTCGACGGCCGCCCCCTCCTCGAGGCCGTCCGCGAGGCGGACCACCGTGCCGGGCATGGGGGCGAGCAGCGATCCGGGCTCGGTGCGGTCGGCGGGGTCGGTGAAGCGCGGCAGGGCGGTGAAGGCGTACGAGCCGGAGGCGGTGTCGACGTACACCTTGCCGTCGGCCGGGAGGACGTCGAAGTGCCGTGTCACGCCGCCGTGTTCGAGGGTGACCCGGGCGCGTCCCGCCGACACCACGCGGACGCCCTCGGTGCCGACGGTCAGGCCGCCGTCGCGGGTGGGCCGGTACGTGATCTCGTGGTCGGCCCCGTCCGGTTCGCCGCGGTAGCGCCGGAGCTGGGGCTGCGAGGGGAGGTTGCGCCAGGCACCGAAGCGGGTGAAGCCGCCCCCGGTGGTGGCGGTGGCGTTACGGGCCGCCTCGGCCACGGCGGCGGCGGTGGCCGCGAGCCGGGCGGACGTCCCGTCGCCCGGAGCCGTCAGCTCCGCCAGGTGCCGGTCGTAGAACCCGGTGTCCGGCCGCCCGGCCACGAAGTCCGGATGCCGCAACGACCGGACGAGCAGGTCCCGGTTGGTCACCGGCCCGTGGATGCGCGCCCGCTCCAGGGCGCGGGCGAGCAGCCGCACCGCCTCGGCCCTGGTCGGCGCCCGGGCGATCACCTTGGCGATCATCGGGTCGTAGTGGACGCCGATCGTGTCGCCGCCGGTGTAGCCGGTGTCGAGGCGCACCCCCGGCGCGCCCAGCACCCCCGGCACGTCCCGCGCCCCCGGCGCGCCCAGCACCCCCGGCACGTCCAGCGAGAGCAGTGCTCCGGTCTGCGGCTGCCAGTCCCGCGCCGGGTCCTCCGCGTACAGCCGGGCCTCCACGGCGTGCCCGGACGGGGACGGCGGCCCGGCGGCGGGCAGCGGCTCGCCCTCCGCGATCCGGAGCTGGAGCGCGACGAGGTCGAGCCCGTACACCTCCTCGGTCACCGGGTGCTCCACCTGGAGCCGCGTGTTCATCTCCAGGAAGTACGGCCGCCCGTCCGCGGCGACCAGGAACTCCACGGTCCCCGCCCCCCGGTAGCCCACCGCCCGGGCGGCGGCCACCGCCGCCTCGCGCAGCCGTTCGCGCAGCCCCTCCGGCAGGCCCGGCGCGGGCGCCTCCTCGATGACCTTCTGGTGCCGCCGCTGGAGCGAGCAGTCCCGGGTCCCGAGCGCCCACACCCCGCCGTGCTCGTCCGCCATCACCTGGACCTCGACGTGCCTGCCGCGCTCCACGTACGGCTCGGCGAACACCTCCCCGTCCCCGAACGCGGACAGCGCCTCGGCCCGGGCGGCGGTCAGCTCCCCCGGCAGATCCCCCAGGTCCCGCACGATCCGCATCCCCCGCCCCCCGCCACCGGCCGCCGCCTTCAGCAGCAGTGGCAGGTCTCCGGCGGTCGCGGCGGCCGGGTCCACCGGTGCGAGGAGCGGCACCCCGGCGGCGGCCATCAGCTCCTTGGCCCGGGTCTTCGACGCCATCAGCTCGATCGCCTCGACGGGCGGCCCGATCCACCGCAGCCCGGCCTCCCGCACGGCGGCGGCGAATCCGGCGTTCTCGGAGAGGAACCCGTAGCCGGGGTGCACGGCGTCCGCCCCGGCCGCGAGCGCGGCGGCCACGACGAGATCGCCGCGCAGATACGTGTCGGCGGGGGCCGCGCCCGGCAGCCGTACGGCCGTGTCGGCCTCCCGGACGTGCAGCGCACCGGCGTCCGCGTCCGAGTACACGGCGACGGTGGCGATGCCGAGGGCCCGGCAGGTGCGGAAGATGCGGCACGCGATCTCGCCCCGGTTCGCGACGAGCAGACTCTTGATCATCTCAACTCACATCCGGAAGACGCCGAAGCCGCCCCGGGCGCCCTCGACCGGTGCGGTGTGGATGGCGGACAGGCACAGGCCGAGCACGGTCCGGGTGTCGCGCGGGTCGATGACCCCGTCGTCGTACAGCCGCCCGGACAGGAACATCGGCAGCGACTCGGACTCGATCTGCTGCTCGACCATCGCGCGCAGGGCGGCGTCCGCCTCGTCGTCGTACGGCCGCCCCTTCGCGGCGGCCGAGGCGCGGGCGACGAGGGAGAGCACCCCGGCGAGCTGCTGCGGCCCCATGACGGCGGACTTGCTGCCGGGCCAGGCGAAGAGGAAGCGCGGGTCGTACGCCCTGCCGCACATGCCGTAGTGCCCGGCGCCGTAGGAGGCGCCCATCAGGACCGACAGATGGGGGACCTTGGAGTTCGACACCGCGTTGATCATCATCGCGCCGTGCTTGATGATGCCGCCCTGCTCGTATTCCTTGCCGACCATGTAGCCGGTGGTGTTGTGCAGGAAGAGCAGCGGGATGTCGCGCTGGTTGGCGAGCTGGATGAACTGCGCGGCCTTCTGCGACTCCTCGCTGAACAGCACGCCCTGCGCGTTGGCGAGGATGCCGACCGGATAGCCGTGCAGAGCGGCCCATCCGGTGACCAGGCTCGTGCCGTAGAGCGGTTTGAACGCGTCGAAGTCCGAGCCGTCGACCAGCCGGGCGATCACCTCGCGCGGGTCGAACGGCACCTTCAGGTCCCCGGGCACGATGCCGATGAGCTCGTCCGGGTCGTACTTCGGCGGCTCGGCGGGGCCCGGATCGGCCTGCGCCTTGCGCCAGTTGAGGCGTGCGACGATCCGGCGGGCCTGGCGCAGGGCGTCCTGCTCGTCCACGGCGAAGTGGTCGGCGAGCCCGGACGTACGGGCGTGCATCGCGGCCCCGCCGAGCGATTCGTCGTCGCTCTCCTCGCCGGTCGCCATCCTGACCAGGGGCGGTCCGCCCAGGAAGACCTTCGAGCGCTCCTGGATCATCACGGTGTGGTCGGACATGCCGGGGACGTAGGCGCCCCCGGCGGTCGAGTTGCCGAAGACCACGGCGACGGTGGGGATTCCGGCGGCCGAGAGCCGGGTGAGGTCGCGGAAGAGCGCGCCGCCCGGGATGAAGATCTCCTTCTGCGACGGCAGGTCCGCACCGCCGGACTCGACCAGGCTGATGACCGGCAGCCGGTTGGCGAAGGCGATCTCGTTGGCGCGCAGCGCCTTCTTCAGCGTCCACGGGTTCGACGCCCCGCCGCGTACGGTCGGGTCGTTGGCGGTGATCAGGCACTCCACGCCCGCCACCACCCCGATCCCGGTGACGAGCGACGCGCCGACCGCGTAGTCACTGCCCCAGGCGGCGAGCGGCGACAGCTCCAGGAACGACGTGTCCGGGTCGACGAGCAGTTCGACGCGCTCCCGGGCGAGCAGCTTCCCCCGCTTGCGGTGCCGTTCGACGTACTTCTCCCCGCCGCCCTCCAGGGCCTTGGCGTGCGCGGCCTCCAGCTCGGCCAGCTTGTCGAGCATGGCGGCCCGGTTGGCCGCGTAGTCGGGGCTCGCGGTGTCGAGCCCGGTGGGCAGGACGGTCATGCGGGCACCTCCAGAAGGGCCATGGGTATCTCCAGGTGGCGGGCGCGCAGCCACTCCCCGAGCGCCTTGGCCTGCGGGTCGAAGCGGTGCTGCGCGGCGACGCCTTCGCCGAGCAGCCCGCGCACGGTGAAGTTCAACGCCCGTAGGTTGGGCAGGACATGGCGTACGACGGTGAGCCCTTCGGTCTCCGGGAGGAGCAGGCGGAAGCGGTCGACGGTCAGCTCGTGCGCCAGCCACCGCCAGGCGTCGTCGCTCCGGACCCACACCCCGACGTTGGCGTCCCCGCCCTTGTCCCCGCTCCGGGCCCCGGCGACGCGGCCGAGCGGGGCGCGCACGGTGGGGCCGGGGGCCAACGGCGGCGGCAGGCAGGGCGGTTCGACGTCCCGGAGCTCCAGCGTCCGGACGGGGTGCTCCATCGTGCGGCGCGTCCCGTCCGGCAGCACGGCGACGTGCTCCACGTCCTCCGCCGGTACGTACCGCGCCTCGAACACCCCGTACGGCGCGCCCTTCCCGGGCGGGGCGGTGACGTGGAAGCCGGGGTAGCTGCCGAGCGCCAGCTCGATCGCCGCGCCGGACAACGCCCGCCCCACGGGCTCCTGTTCGCGGTCCCGGACCACCAGCCGGAGCAGGGCGCTCGCCGTCTCCTCGGTGCCGGCGTCGGCCCGGTCCGTGCGGACCAGCTCCCAGCGGACCTCCTCGGGCTGCCGTCCGGCGCGCGCGAAGGCGTCGGCGAACTGGGCCCGGACGAGCGCCGCCTTGGCCTCGATGTCGAGCCCCGTCAGCACGAAGACGACCTCGTTGCGCCAGCCGCCGAGCCGGGTCAGCCCGGCCTTCAGCGTGGGGGGCGGGGCCTCCCCGCGTACGCCGGTGATCGCGACCCGGTCCGGCCCGTCCTGGGTCAGCGTCACGGTGTCGAGCCGGGCGGTGACGTCGGGGCCCGCGTACCGCGCGCCGCCGGTCTCGTACAGGAGCTGGGCGGTGACCGTGCCGAGGTCCACGACGCCCCCGGTGCCGTCGTGCTTGGTGATGACGGAGCTGCCGTCCGCGTGGATCTCCGCGACCGGGAAGCCGGGGCGGCGGACGTCGTGCTCGCGGAAGAAGGCGTAGTTGCCGCCCGTGGCCTGCGTACCGCACTCCAGGACGTGCCCGGCGACGACGGCCCCGGCGAGCGCGTCGTGGTCCTCGGGCCCCCAGCCGAAGTGGGCGGCGGCTGGGCCGGTGACGAGGGCGGCGTCCGTCACCCGGCCGGTGACGACGACCTCGGCACCGGCCCGCAGGCAAGCCGCGATGCCTGCTCCCCCAAGGTACGCGTTCGCGGTGAGAAAGCCCTCCGGTACGGGGATGCCGTCGCCCTCCACGTGCGCCACCCGCACCGGCACGCCCACCTTCCCGGCCAGCTCCCGGATGGCGTCGGCGAGCCCGGCCGGGTTGAGTCCGCCCGCGTTGGCGACGATCCGGACGCCCCGCTCGTGGGCGAGCCCGAGCCCGTCCTCCAGCTGCCGCAGGAACGTGGACGCGTAGCCGCGGGCCGGGTCCTTCAGGCGGCCGCGGCCGAGGATGAGCATCGTCAGCTCGGCGAGGTAGTCGCCGGTCAGGACGTCGAGCGGGCCGCCGGTGAGCATCTCGCGCAGGGCGTCGAAGCGGTCGCCGTAGAACCCGGAGGCGTTGCCGACGCGGAGGGGCGCGGGCCCGGTCACCGCTCCCCCTTCGGCGCGCGCCCCGCCCCGGCGGGCCCCGCGAAGGCCTGCGCGATCGACAGCCAGGCGTCCGCGTCCGCCCCCTCCGCGCGGACGGCCAGGTCGTCGCGGTGGGCGCGCTGCGTGACGAGCAGGCAGAAGTCGTGCAGCGGCCCGGTGACCCGCTGGGCGGCGTCCTCGGGGCCGTACGTGATCACCTCACCGCCGGGTGCGGTCAGCTCCACCCGGAATTCCCCGGCGGGCGGCTGTTTCCCGCGTACGAAGAAGGCGTAGTCGCGGGCCCGGACCCCGATCCGGGCCACGTGCCGCAGCCGGGCGGTCGGGGTGCGGGTGACCCCGAGTGCGTCGGCGATGTCCTGGCCGTGGGCCCAGGTCTCCATGAGCCGCCCGGTCGCCATGGAGGCGACGCTCATCGGCGGCCCGTACCAGGGGAACTTCGTCCCGGCGGGCGCCGCGCGCAGGGCCTCCTGCAACCGCTCGCGGCCCTCCCGCCAGCGGACGAGCAGCGCGTCCGGCGGGTACGCGGCGACGACCTCGTCGGCGGCCCGGTCCACGAAGCCCTCCGGGTCCTTCAGGGCCTTCGCCACCTCGTCCCCGAAGCGGCCGGGGTCGGTGACGGAGATCAGCGCGACGTCGTCGGTCCAGCTCAGGTGCGCGATCTGGTGGGCGAGGGTCCACCCCTCGGCCGGGGTCTCCCCCGCCCACTGTCTCGCGGTCGCCCCGGCGACGAGCAGGTCGAGCTCCAGGCTCTCGCTGCGCAGATCGTCCAGCACGGCTGAGGCATCGGACACGGTGCGCTCCCCTCGGGGCGTGACGGCGTGCCCGGGAGCCTGCCAGCGGAACACAAAACAATCAAGCATGCTTGCATGATTTTTTTCGTGCGGTGCGTGCGGTACGCGCGGTGCGCGACCGGGTCCGCTCAGCGGAAGTACGCCGCGCTCTCCTCGTCCGCCGGGTAGTACAGCTCGATCGCGATCTCGTCCAGCGTGATGTCCATCGGGGTGCCGAAGGTGGTGATGGTCGAGAACATCCGCACCTCCCGGCCGCCGAGCCGCAGGATCATCGGGATCACGACATCGGCCCCGGCGGCGATCGACGCGCCCTCAGGCTCGTCCCCGCCGGGCGCCAGCAGCTCGTCGTAGAGGGCGGCCAGACGGGCGTCGGGGGCGGTGGCGAGCTGACGGCCGACGCGGGCCCGGAACACCGTCCTGACGTCGGCGAGGTTGACGACCAGGGGCGCGAAGCCCCGGGGGTCGAGGCCCAGGCGTACGAGGTTGACCGGCGGACGCAGCAGCTCGGGGGCGACGCCCGCGAAGAACGGCTCGACGGCCCGGTTGGCGCGCACGATGTCCCAGTGGCGGTCGAAGGCCACCGCCGGATACGGCTCGTGCGCCCGCAGCACCCGCTCGACCGCATCCCGGGCCGCCGCCAGCGCGTCGTGCCCGAGGGGGCGTTCCGCGTACCGGGGCGCGAAGCCCGCCGCGAGGAGCAGCCGGTTGCGCTCGCGCAGGGGGACGTCCAGGTGCTCCGCGAGCCGGAGGACCATGTCGGCGCTGGGGTTCGACCTGCCGGTCTCGACGAGGCTGACGTGCCGGGGCGAGACGTCGGCCGCGAGCGCCAGGTCGAGCTGGCTGACGCCCCGGCGGTGGCGCCAGTGCCGCAGGAGTTCGCCGACTGTCCGCACGAGCGCCGACCGTACCCGCCGCCGGGGCCGTCCGCCATGACATGGCATTTCATCGACAGCCGGGGCGGCGGCGGAAAGCATGGGCCGCATGAGCGACGAGAACAAGACCATCGTGGGGCGGGCCCTGGCCACCCTGCTCGAAACCGGCAGCACCGAGGCGCTGGCCCCGCTCCTGAGCGAGGACTTCACGCACCACCGGCCCGGCGGGGCCACCTCCACCAAGGCGGAGTGGCTGGCTGCCGTGGAGGCGGCGATCGCCCCGACCACCGGGATGGAGGTCGGGATCGATCACCTGCTGGCGGACGGCGACCACGTCGTGGTGCATTCCCGGCGCGGCCTTCCCGGCGGTCCGCAGATCGTGGTGGTGGACATCTGGCGCGTCGAGCGGGGGCTGATCGCGGAGGGCTGGGAGGTCATCGAGCCGGTGGCGCGGGCCACCGCGAACCTGTCGTGGTGGGAGCCCGAAGCGGGCTGACCGCGTCGGCCCCCGTCACCGCTTCGCGACTCCGCGCACCTGACTCCGTACCGCCCCCATGCTCGCCCCGATGACCAGCGCGATGGCGAGGGCGTCCGTCAGGGACAGGGCCTGGTGGAGGATGAGGAATCCGGCCATGGCGGCGATCGCGGGTTCCAGGCTCATCAGGATGGCGAAGGTGGGCGCGGGCAGGCGGCGCAGCGCGATGAGTTCCAGGGTGTACGGGAGCACGGAGCTGAGCAGCGCGACGGCCGCGCCGAGGCCGAGGGTCGAGGGGACGACCAGCTTGGCGCCCGCGTCCATGATGCCGAGGGGCAGCGAGAGGAGCGCGGCGACCACCATCGCCAGGGCGAGGCCGTCCGCCTGCGGGAAGCGGCGGCCGGTGCGGGCGCTGAAGACGATGTACGCCGCCCACATGGCCCCGGCCCCCAGCGCGTAGGCGGCACCGGCCGGGTCGAGCCGGTCGAAGCCTCCACCGCTGAGCAGGACGACGCCGCCGAGGGCGAGGGCCGCCCAGACGACGTTGACCAGGCGGCGCGAGGCGATCACGGACAGGGCGAGCGGGCCGAGCACTTCCAGGGTGACGGCGGCGCCGAGCGGAATGCGGTCGGCGGCCTGGTAGAACAGCGTGTTCATGCCGCCCATGGCGATGCCGAAGGCGACCACGGTGCCCCAGTCGGCCCGCGAGTGGCCGCGCAGTTTCGGGCGGCAGACGACGAGCAGGACGAGCGCGGCGGCGGCCAGCCGCAGCGTGACGACGCCGAGCGCCCCGGCCCGGGGCATCAGCAGCACCGCGATGGCGGCGCCGAACTGCACGGACAGCCCGCCCGCGACCACCAGGGCGACCGGGGCGAGCGCGGCCCGCCGCCCACCGGGCCGCTCCGCCGCGCCGACCGCCGGTGAGGCGACCGCCTCCGGCACGGCGACGGCGGCCGCTGCGGCCGGATCTGCGGCGGTGGTGGGGGGCCGGTCATTCACTGGGGCCTGTCCTTCTGAGTCCTGAATCGTGCGGTATTTCCGCTCCCCTCAGGCTAACGGTCAGAAATTGACAAGTTGAAATCAGAAACAGAACAGCTCCCGTCACAAGTTCTTCCCAACCGGTTCCCCAATTCTCATATAGTGACGGGGACTTACTCCTGAATCAGCTGTTCCCGCTGTCCCGCTCAGCCCTGGTGCCACGCCCGTCCGAACCGCCCCGTCCGCCGCCGTCCGCCCCAAGGACTCCGCTTTGCGCCCCTCTACCCGGCCGACCGCACTGGCCCTTCTGGTCACGGCGGCCCTCTCCGCAGCCCTGAGCGTGTGGGCGACCTTCGCCGCTCCCGGATCGGCCAGGACCGCGGTGGCCTGGGGCTCCGGCGGGGCCGCCGTCCTCCTCGTGGCCGCCGTCACCACCGCCGCCCACGCCCGGGCCGCGGTGCGCCGCCTCCGCGAGACGCACGCCGCCGAGAGCGGCCGGTTCACGGCGGAGGTCTCCCGCCTGGTCTCGGCCTCCGCCGCCGACGCCCAGCGGTTCACCGCGGAGACCGCCCGCCTCAGGGCCGCCGCCGCAGCCGAGACCGCGAAGGCCAGGGAGGAGGCCGAGGCCGGCGCCGCCCGCCTCACCGCCGAGAACGCCCGGCTGAAGGCCCGCGCCTCGCGCGCCGAGACCGAGCGCTCCGCCGCCCTCACCGCCTGCGCCAACGCCGCCGGCCGGATGCAGGCCCTCGCGACGAGCATGCTCGCCGACCTCCGTGAGATGGAGCACCGGCACACCTCCGAGGACGTCCTCGCCGACCTGCTCCACCTCGACCACCGCACCGCCCAGGCCGGCCGCCTCGCCGACTCCGTCGCCGTGCTCACCGGCGCCCGCTCCGGACGGCGCTGGGCCAAGCCCATCGTCATGGAGTCCGTGCTGCGCGGCGCGATGGGCCGGATCGGCGGCTACCAGCGCGTCCGCCTCCACTCCACCAGCGACGTCGCCGTCGCCGGCCACGCCGCCGAGGGCGTCATGCACGCCCTCGCCGAGCTCCTGGACAACGCCGCGACCTTCTCGCCGCCCACCGCCGAGGTCCACGTGTACGTGGAGGAGGTCCCGGCCGGGATCGTCATCACCGTCGAGGACAGCGGCCTCGTCATGAGCGACGTGCAGCTGCGCCGGGCGGAACGCGCGGTCTCCGCCGAGGACGCCGACCTCACCGGCCTGACCGGCACCCGCCTCGGGCTCGCCGTCGTCGGCCGGCTGGCCCGCAAGCACGGGCTCACCGTCTCCTTCCGGCCCTCCGCGCGCGGCGGCACCGGCGCGCTGATGATGCTCCCGCAGGAGATCATCACCCGTACCACCGCGGTCCGGACCGCCCCCGGACCCGCGTCCGCCCCCGCCGAGCCCGAGCCCGTCCACACCCTGGGGACGGACCCCGCCGCCCGGCCGCCCGCCCAGGAGCCGCTGCGCTCCGACTCCGCGTCGGACACCACCGGCAATCTCCCGAAGTTCGGCGAGAGCGGCCTGCCCAGGCGTTCGCGCGGACGCACCCTGGCCGCCGCCGAGGCCCGGGCCCGGGCCTCCGCTCCCGCGCCCGCCCGGGAGGCCGGCGCCACGGACGCACCCGACCCCAAGGCCCGGGCGGCCCGCTTCAGCAGCTTCCGCAACTCCGTACGGCCCGACTCCCCACCCCCGGAGGACAGCTCCCGATGACCGCGACCACCGACGAGAAGCTCAACTGGCTGCTGGAGGGGCTCCTCGAACGCACCCCCGGCGCCCGGCACGCACTCGTGCTGTCGAGGGACGGCCTCAAGCTGTGCCGTACGCCGGAACTCTCCGTGGACCAGGCCGACCAGCTCGCCGCGATCTCCGCCGGCATCCAGAGCCTGTCCCACGGCGCGTCCGTGGAGTTCGGCACCGGCAACGGCGGCGTCCGCTCCGCCATGGCCGAGTTCTACGGCGGCATCCTCCTCATCGTGGAGGCGGGCGCGGGCGCCCACCTCGCGGTCGTCGCCGCCGAGAGCGCCGACGTGGGCCTCGTCGGCCACAACATGAGCGAGCTGGTCGAGCAGCTGGGCGAGCACCTGGTCGCCCCGCCGCGCGAACCCGCCGACGCGGTCGCCGCCGCCCGGGGCACGGCCGTATGACACCCCGCCCCCGTCCCGGCAGGGACGACTCCCCGGACCGGCTCTACACCCTGACGGGCGGCCGCACCCGGTCCGACTCCGCCGCCTTCGACCTGGTCACCCTCGTCGTCGCCGAGTGCGAGCCGGCCCCCGGCATGCAGTCGGAGCACGTGGCGATCCTCCGGATGTGCGAGCGACCCACCGCCGTCGTGGAGATCGCCGCCGACCTCGACCTGCCCGTCAGCATCGTGCGCATCCTGCTCTGCGATCTGCTCGACACCGGCCGGATCAGCGCCCGCCATCCGCGTACCGCACGCGTTTCGGACCGGCTCCCCGCCCCCGACATCCTGGAACAGGTGCTCGTTGGACTCCGCAACCTCTGACCGCGCCGCCCTGAGAGCGACGGCCGACAACGGACTGAAGATCGTCGTCGTCGGCGGCTTCGGGGTCGGCAAGACCACCATGGTCCGATCCGTGAGCGAGATCCGTCCGCTCAACACGGAGGAGACGATGACCCGCGCGGGCGAGGCGGTCGACCACCTCGACGGCGTCGGGTCCAAGACGTCCACCACGGTCGCCTTCGACTTCGGCCGCATCAGCCTGGACGAACGCTCGGTGCTCTACCTGTTCGGCGCGCCCGGCCAGGAGCGCTTCTGGTTCCTGTGGGACCGGCTGTTCTCCGGCACCCTGGGCGCCGTCGTCCTCGTCGACACCCGCCGCCTGGCCGATTCCTGGTACGCGATCGACCGGCTGGAGCACCACGGCACGCCGTTCATCGTCGCCTGCAACGACTTCGGCGGCCCGCTCCACACCGAGCAGCAGATCCGGGAGGCGCTCGACATCTCCCCGGACGTCCCGCTCGTGGAGTGCGACGCGCGCGACCGGTCCTCCAGCAAGTACGTCCTGATCACCCTGGTCGAGCATCTGCACCGGCTCTCGGCGGCCCGCAGCGCGGACGCCGCCGCGCCCGCCGGGGACGCCCCCGCCCTGGCCCCGGGCGCCGGACTGCCCGCCGAGCTGAGCTGAACCGCCCGGCCCACGGGCCACGAGTCGGACTCCCCGTCTCATCCGACGGACAGGCCGCATGGCGTCCGCACCGAGGCGATACGCTCCGACTCGTGGCCGACATCCAGATTCCCGCTGACATCAAGCCCGCAGACGGGCGCTTCGGCGCCGGTCCCTCCAAGGTGCGGACCGAGGCGCTCGACGCGCTGGCCGCCACCGGCACGTCTCTGCTCGGAACGTCCCACCGCCAGGCCCCGGTGAAGAACCTGGTCGGCGCGGTGCGCGAGGGCGTACGCGACCTCTTCTCCCTCCCCGAGGGCTACGAGGTGATCCTGGGCAACGGCGGCTCCACCGCCTTCTGGGACATCGCGACGCACGGTCTGATCGAGTCGAAGTCCCAGCACCTCAACTTCGGTGAGTTCTCCTCGAAGTTCGCGAAGGCCGCCAAGCTGGCCCCGTGGCTGGCGGACCCGACCGTCATCGCCTCCGACCCGGGCACCCACCCGGACCCGGAGGCCGAGGCGGGCGTCGACGTCTACGCCTTCACGCACAACGAGACCTCCACCGGTGTCGCCGCGCCGGTCAAGCGCGTCGCGGGCGCCGACGAGGGCGCGCTCGTCCTGGTGGACGCCACCTCCGGCGCGGGCGGCCTCCCGGTCGACATCGCCGAGACGGACGTCTACTACTTCGCCCCGCAGAAGTCCTTCGCCTCCGACGGCGGCCTCTGGATCGGCGTCTTCTCGCCGGCCGCCCTGGAGCGCGCGGCCCGTGTCCACGCCTCCGGCCGCCACATCCCGGAGTTCTTCTCGCTGCCCACGGCGATCGACAACTCGCTGAAGAACCAGACGTACAACACCCCGGCGCTCGCCACGCTCTTCCTGCTGAACGAGCAGCTGACGTGGATGAACACCCAGGGCGGCCTGGACTTCACGACCGGCCGCACGGCCGCCTCCTCGGGCCACCTCTACGGCTGGGCCGAGGAGTCCAAGTACGCGACCCCGTTCGTCACCGACCCGGCCAAGCGCTCCCAGGTCATCGGCACGATCGACTTCGCGGACGAGATCGACGCCTCCGCGATCGCCAAGGCCCTCCGCGCCAACGGCATCGTGGACACCGAGCCGTACCGCAAGCTCGGCCGCAACCAACTCCGCGTGGCGATGTTCCCGGCGATCGACCCGGCGGACGTCCAGGCCCTGACGGCCTGCATCGACTACGTGATCGAGAAGCTGTAGCCGTACGCCCCGGAACGGCCCTGCGCACCGCGAGGTGTGCGGGGCCGTTTCTGCTTCACTCGACCGTGTGGCATATGCCAGAAACACGGTCTGAAGCCGTTCCGCCCTACGATGATGGTCTCGACACCAGCCATTCCAGGAGGCCCGCAATGTCTGCAGCAGCAGTCGAGCACCCCTGTGACGATGGACCGGAGCCCCTGCTCGTCACGGCCGAACGGCTCGCCGAGCAGAATCCCGGCCATCGCGTCGAGATCATCGGAGGCGTCATCACCGTGGCCCCACCCCCGGACGCTCCGCACGCGGACGCGCTGACCACGCTCATGATCCCGTTCCTCGCCGCAGGTCTGCACAGCACGGAGTCGAGAGTCCTCCAAGGCATCGGCCTGTGGCTGCCGGGTGGACCCGAGGACTTCGCGATCCCCGATCTCGCTCTGGTCGACGCGGACTACGCTGAACACCTGATCAAGAACAACAGCTACGATCCCGCAATCTTCCGCCTCGTCCTGGAGGTCACCTCCAGCAACTACGCCGCCGACCTCCGGCACAAGGTCGCCGCGTACGCCGAGGCGAAGATCCCCGTCTACGTGATCCTCGACCGGAAGCACGACCGCGTCCACGTCCTCACGGAACCGCTGGGCAGCACGTACGACCGCCACGAGGTGTACGCCCCCGGCCAGCAGGCGCCCCTGCCCGCCTCGATCGGCGCCGAGGTGAGCCTCGATGTCGCCGAACTGATCCAGGCGGGCCGCGCCAAGCCCCGTACGCCGGACGCCTGAGGCGCTAGAAGACCAGCCGCCACCGCTCCTCGCCGTCCTCCCACTCCCCCGTCCGCGCCAGGCCCGCCCCTGCGGCCACGGCGGCGGACGCCGCGTGTTCGGGGTGGATGTGGGCGACGACGGCCGTGACGCCCGCCCCGTGGAGGTGCGCGACCAGGCCCCCGGCCGCCTCGCGGGCGTACCCCTTCCCCTGCCACGGGACGCCCACCACCCACGCGATCTCGGCGCGGTCACCGCGCACCGTGGCCTGCACGTAGCCCACGAGACCGTCCCCGGCCCTCAGCACCCAGTTCCACCACAGCTCGTCCGGGTCCGGCGACCCGGCCGTCTGACGGGCGTAGCGCGCCCGCAGGGCCTCCGGGTTCTCCGGGGCGCCTCCGGTGAAGGCGTACAGGGCCGGGTCCGCCAGGACGGCGGCCATCTCGTCCGCGTACTCCACCCGCAGGGGCAGTGCTTCCAGGCGGGGCGTGGCGAAGGGCTCGGGGGTGCGGGGGCTCATGATCCCGGGACCCTACGTGAAACCGCTGCGGGGCGCCCCGTGCCCGGATGAGCCCCGGCCCGCCCCGGCGGACCATGGACGTATGGATACGGTTCCGCAGCTCAGGCCCTTCGTGAAGCAGTACGCGGTCCTGCTGAGCACGCGGCGGCAGGACGGGACGCACGCCGACACCCCGGTGAACATCGCGGTCGAGGGCGACCACGCCTACATCCGGACGTTCTCCTCGGCGTGGAAGGTGGAGCGCATGCGCAACCACCCCGTGGTGCGGATCGGCCCGTGCACCGTACGCGGCCGCCCCACGGGCCCCCAGATCGAGGCCCACGCGCGCCTGCTCCCGGCGGGCTCGAAGGAGAACACGCACGCGTCGCGGATGCTGTCCCGCAAGTACCCGGCGATGCAGGGAGTGCTCGTCCCGCTCGCCCACCGGCTGAAGCGGGACCGGACCCTGCACTACGAGATCCGGCCCATGGATTCCTGAGTCAAGTCCCTTCCTCGGTCGGTAGGTTGGAGGAACTGCCGGCCGACGGGAGGGCGATGACACCGGGGACCGCAGAGAGTGCCGCGCGCCGCATCCTCGACCTGGCCGCCCGCGCCGGGACCGACGCCCGCGCCCTGGAGTGGTTCCTCGGCGCCGAGGCCACGGCGGCGGCCCAGGAGGTGCGCGCCTGGACCACCCTGCCCGACGGGAGCGTGTGGGCCCTCGGGGCCCTCGCCCTCGGCCACGCCGAATGGTCCCGCTTCCTCGCCACCCACGAGGCCGACCCGGTGGCCCTCGGCGCCGCCGTCCTCTGGTTCGCCGCCCTCGACGGCCAGGCCCCCGGGCCGCCTCCGCACGGGCTGCGCCCCCTCCTCGCGACGCTGGCCGGCGAACCGGACGGCGCCGCCACCGAGCCCGGCCTCGCATACCAGGCGGCCGTCGGGATGACCGTGCTGTTCCAGCAGGGCCGCGCCCCGGGCGCCCTCCCCCTCGCCGAGACCCTGCTGCGCCACGCCGCCACCGCCGCAGGCGAGGGCAGCCTCGAACAGGGCAGCTACCTGTCCGACCTGGGGATCGTCCTCCTCTACGGGGCACAGGACGGCTCCGGACCGCAGGCGCTCGCCGCCGCCGAAGAGGCGTCCCGCGCCGCCGTCCGCTGCGCCCCGGGCCCCCGGGACGAGCAGGCCCGCCGGCACGGCAACCTCGGCCACGTCCTGCGGCACCGGGCCGAGGCGACCGGCGACCCGGACGCGGTCCGGGAAGCCCTCGCCGCGTTACGGAAGGCGGCGGAGCTCACCACCTGGAACAACCCGAGCCGCGCGCAGATCGGCGCCACCCTCGGCTCGGCCCTGTGCGCGGCGGCCAGAATCCTGGACGACCCCGCGCTCCGGCACGAGGGCGTCGCCCGGCTGCGCGACGTCCTCGCCGAGCGCGACGCCCCGCTGCCCGCCCGCGCCTCCTTCCTCTCCGACCTGGGCGTCGCCCTCGTCCAGGGCTCCCCGCAGGACCGCACGGCGTACGAGGAGGGCATCGCGGCCTGCCGCGAGGCGGCCGAAGCCGCGCCCAACCCCTACGAACGCACCGTGTACCTCACCAACCTCGGCCTCCTCCTGGGCGGCCACGCCGCCAACACCCAGGACCGGCAGGTCCTGGAGGACGCGTACGCGGTCGCCCGGGAGGCCCTGGACGGCGCACCGGACGGGCATCCCGTCGCCGCCCAGGCGCACTGGGTCCTCTCCCGGGTCCTGGACAGCCGGTACGAGGCGTCGGGCAGCCCGCGCGATCTGGCGGACGCCGTCGCCCACGCCCTGCCCGGGATGGCGGGCATGCCGCCCGGCGACCTGGTCCGGCGCGTGCTGCACGCCGTCCAACTGGCCGACCTGGTGACCAAGCGGGCCCTCCGGCAGACCCGGAGCACCGTGCCGGAGAGCGACCCGGCCGACCTGCGCGCCCCGGCCGCCCTGATCCGCGCCCTGGCCGGGGACCTGCCGCCCCGCTCCCCCGAGCGCGCCCGCGTCCTGGCGGCGCTCGGGCGCTGCCTGCGCCTGTCCAGCGATCCGTCCGACGTGGACGAGGCCGTCGGCCGCCTCCGCGAGGCGCTGGCCCTGCCCTCCCCCGAGGACGGCTTCCAGGCCGCCACCCGCTTCGCCCTCGGCGGCGCGCTGGCCCGCCGGGCGGGGGCGGACGAGCGGGCGTGGCGGGCGGGCGCCGACGAGATGCGCGGGGCGCTCGCGCTGTTCCCGCCCGGGAGCCGGGCCTACTGGGACCACCACGCGGAGTTCACGAACGTCCTCACCGCACGGGCCGACGAGACGACCGGCGTCGAGCTGTACGAGGAGGTGGCGGGCCTTCTGCGCGAGGCGCTGGCCCGCGCCCCGCTCACCCGCATCGAGCACTCCGTGTTCCGGTCGAACATCGGCCTGGTCCAGCTGAAGACCGCGCTCCGCGCCGGCCGCCCCGAACTGCTCACCGAGGCGGTGGCGTCCCACCGCGAGGCCGTCGCCCGGTCCTCGCCGGACGACCTGCTCCACGCCCACCAGCTCCTCTGCTTCGGCGAGGCCCTGCTCGCCCGCGCCGAATTCTGCTCGGACACCGCGGCGCTGCGGGAGGGCATCGAGATCCTGCGCCGCGCGGTGGCCGCCTCCGACGAGGACGACTACGGCGGCCCCGCCTCCCGCACCGCCCTCGGCGACGCCCTGCGCAACCTCGCCCGGCTCGCCGCCGACCCGGCCCCGCTGGAGGAGTCCGTCCACTGGCACCGCGAAGCCCTGGTGATGGTCCCGGACCCGCCCGGCCCCGTGGCCCTGCTCGGCCTCGCGAACAGCCTCTCCGCGCTGCACCACTACACCCGGGACCCCCGCCAGGCCGACGAGGCGGTGTTCCAGTTCCGGGCCGCCCTGCGCGCGCTGAGCCCGTCGACGGCCGAGGCGCGCGGCTCGATCCTGTCCGGCCTGGGGGGCCTCCAGTGGCGGCTGGCCCGCCACACCGGCGACGAACCCCTGATGGACACCGCGGTCGAGACCCTGCGCGAGGCGGTCTCCTGCGCTCCCCGGGCCCGGATCGCCATGGCGCTCACCAACCTGGGCGGCGCGCTCATGGACCGGGGCCGGCGCACCGGGAACCGGGCCTGGATGGCGGAGGCCGTGGCGGTGCTGCGGCGGGCGCTCGACCGGAGCATGCCCGCGGCCATGGAGCGCACGCTCCACCTGAACAACCTCGCCGAAGCCCTGCGCCAGTGGGACGGCCTCACCGGCGACACCGCGGGCACCGCGGAGGCGATCGCACTGCTGCGCGAGGCGATGGCCGTGGAGAACGGCGACCGGGAGGGCGGCGAGTGGGCCGCGATGAACCTCGCGGACCTGCTGACCGGCCTCGCCGGGGCGAACGGCGACGCCGAGATCGCCGACGAGGCACGCCGGCTCCTGGAGTACGCCCTGGACCGGCTCGGCGACGGCCACCCCTCACGCTTCTTCGCGCTCCAGAAGCTCACCATGGCCTGCCACATGAGCGTCCGCCTCGCCGACGACCCGTCCGGACCGACCGCCCGCGAGGCGTGGAAGCGCGCCGCCGACGCCGCCCGCGAATCCCTCACCGGCCTGGCCGAGAACGACCCGAGCCGCACCCTCTCGGCGGTCCTGCTGGCCATGGCGCAGCTGAGCCGCCACTCCCTGGGCGAGCCCGTCGACCTGACGGAGGCCCTGCGCCTCGCCCGCGACGGCGCCCGCGATCCGGTCGCGCACCGCGTGGCCCGGATCGAGGCCGGCCGGGTCTGGGGGCTGGCCGCGCTACGGGCGGGCGACCGCGCCGAGGCCCTGGAGGGTTACGCGTACGCCGTGGGGCTGCTGCCCGGCATCGCCCCGCGCGGCCTCGCCCGCGTCGACCAGGAGGCCCGCCTCGGCGGCACCGACGGCCTGGCGAGCGACGCCGCCGCGCTGGCCCTCGAAGCGGGCGCCCCGGAACGCGCGCTCGCCCTGCTGGAACAGGGCCGGGGTGTGCTGCTGGGCCAGGGCCTGGAGAACCGCGCCGACGTGTCTCTGCTGCACGCCCTCGACCCCGCCCGCGCGGCCGAGTTCGAGCGCGTCCGCGACGCGTTGAGCGCCCCGCCCGGACTCGCCCCGTCCCCGGACGGGCCGCCCGGGGCGAACGAGGGCGCCGAGGCCCGCCATGCCCTGGCCCGCCGCTGGGACCGGCTCCTCGCGGAGGTCCGGGAGCTGCCGGGCCTCGCGGACTTCCTGCGCCCTCCGTCCGTGCCGGAGCTGCTCTCGGCGGCCGAGGGCGGCCCGGTCGTGGTCGTCAACGTCAGCACCTACCGCTGCGACGCCCTGGTCGTCACCTCCACCGGGATCGACGTGGTCCCGCTGCCCGGCCTCACCCGGGAGACCGTCGCCGGGTGGGCGGCGGAGTACATCGACGGCGTCGAGACCGCGTACGGCGCACGCGGCAAGGACGAGGCCGTCGCCATGATGCGCACCCTGTCCGGCACGCTCGGCCGGCTCTGGGACACGGTCGCGGAGCCCGTGCTCGGCCACCTCGGCCTCGACACCGGACCGGCCGCCGGGCAGCCCTGGCCCCGGCTGTGGTGGTGCCCGACCGGCCTGCTGTCCTTCCTGCCCCTGCACGCGGCCGGGCGCGGCGGACCGGACTCCGGCACCTGGGTCATGGACCGTGCCGTCTCCTCGTACACCCCGACCCTGCGCGCCCTGGCCCGCGCCCGCGCCGGACTCGCCGCCGGTGCCCGGGGCGCGCGGCCCGCGCCGCTGGTCGTGGCCCTGGCCGAGACGCCGGGGGCCTCGCCGCTGCCCGGGGTCGCGCGGGAGGCCGAGGTGCTGGCGGAGCTGTTCCCCGGCGGGCGGCTGCTGGCCGGCCCCGACGCGACCGTGGACGCGGTCGGCGGGGCGCTCGAAGCGCACCCGTGGGTCCACTTCAGCTGCCACGGGGTCAGCGAACTGCTGGCCCCGTCCCGGAGCGGCCTCGTCCTCCACGACGGTCGCCTCACCGTCCCGGACGTGGCCGCCCGCCGCCCGGCGGCCCCGGAGCTCGCCGTGCTCTCCGCGTGCTCCGCATCCCGGGGCGGCACCCGGCTCTCCGACGAGGCGGTCCAGCTGGCCGCCGCCTTCCAGCTCGCCGGGTATCCCCATGTGATCGGCACGCTGTGGCCCATCGCGGACAAGCTGGCGACCCGGGTGACCGAGGCGTTCTACGGGGCCCTCGCGAAGGACGTCTCCGGCGGCCGCCCCATCGACCCGGCCGCCGCCCTGCACGCCCCGGTCCGGGCCCTGCGCGACCGCTACACGGCCGCCCCGCACCTCTGGGCGGCGCACATCCACACGGGGCCTTGAGAACCCGGGCCGTGAGGCCCCTCACTCCTCGTCCGGCTCGCCGCCCTGCTCCTCCGGTCCGCTCATCACCGACCCCGAGGGCCCCTGCGGAAGTTCGTCCGGCTCGACCATGAGGCGGGTGGGCCGGTACGTCTTGGTGGAGGTGAACTCCTCCACCCATTCCGCGAGTTCGTCGTCACTGCCCGGCTCCGGTTCCCGTTCGCTCACCCTCGTCCGCTCCTCTCACCACCGGCCGCCGCCGCGTGGGCGGCAGCAGCACCTCCAGTACGTCGATCTCCTCCGCGCGCACGTACACGCCCCCGGTGTCGGGCACCCGGCCCACGAAGCTGCCGTCCGGCGCCATCCGGTACTGGGCCTCCAGATAGAGGTCCCCGCTGTGCGGATACGCCGACGCGGCGGACCGCGTGCCCAGCCAGCCGCCCACCCAGAGCCCGCTCTTGAGCCGCACGCGTACGAAGCAGGAGCCACGCCCCCGGAACAGCGCGTCCCAGGCGGTCGGCGTCGGCTCGTACTGCGCCCGGGCGTCCCGCCGCCGCCAGGCCGCCTCCGCCCAGGCCAGGGCCGCGGGCACGACGACGATCAGCAGGAGCGCGGCGAGACCGGCCTGCCGGGGCTGCCGTGCCACCCCGGCGAGGGGCCCTTCACCGTCGCCCAGGAGCAGCCGCAGCAGCCAGGGCCCGGCGGCCACCACGTACAGGGTGTCGAGCAGGGCGCCTGCGGCGATGGCGCGTACGAGGCGGTTCTGCGGCTCCTGCTCGGCGGCGAGCGGGCCGCGCAGGCGCTCCCGGACGGCTTGGTGGAAGACGCCGGGCAGCACGAGGATCAGCAGGATGGTCAGCTGCTGCACCGTTCCAGGAACCATCGTGGTGCCGCACCCCCGTGCCGTGTACGTGCCCGAACCTGCCGCCCCAGGATGACGCACCGGACGCGCCCGCGTCAGGGAATCCGGCGCCCTCAGCCCTTGCGGCGCCGCCGCCCCAGGAACAGCAGCAGTCCGATCCCGGCGAGCACGGCGACGCCGGTCAGCGTCGTGCCCTTCACCGGCACGCCGTCCCCGTCGTCTGCCGTGTCCTCGATCCCTCCGGCCCGGTGCGCGGCCCCGCCGCCGCCCCCGTCGCCGGTCTTCTTCAGGTCCACCCGTACGACACTGCTCCGCTTGCCCTCGGAGCCGTACATCAGGGCGGAGCCGTCCGCCGTGTACGTCACGGACTCGGACTGCGGAAGCAGCGGTGACTCGACGTCGTAGTCCTTGCCGAGGCGGCCGTCCGCGAAGGCGTAACCGCGGGCGCTGAAGTAGGAGCGCAGGACGAGTTCCTTGCCGTCCGGCGAGAAGGCCCCGTCCGTCACCCAGGGGACCTCCCCGACCCGCCGGAAGACGTTGTCGCCGCCGGTGCTGAGCTTCGCGGGCCCCTCGTACAGGCCGCCGCCGTCCTCGTTCTTCGACGCGATGTAGACGCGCCCGGTCTTCGGGTGGACCATCAGCGCCTCCGCGTTGCGCGGCCCGTCCGCGTACTTCACGTCGAACTGGGTGGCCCGGACGGTGGCGTCCTTCAGGGTCTTCGGCTCCGGGAAGCGGTAGATCCAGACGTGGTCCCAGCTGCCGTTGAGGTTGTCGCCGATGTCGCCGACGTAGACGTTCCCGTCCGGGCCGATCGAGATGGCCTCGACGTCGCGGGGGGCGCCCACGCCCTTCATGGTGATCGTCGCGACCGTCTTCCCCGTGCGCGAGTCGACCGCGAAGACGTACGGGCCGTCGTCGCTGTCGTTGTGCGTCCAGTAGATCCCCGGGTGGAGGCGGCTCGCGGCGAGGCCGCTGGACTCGGTGATCCGGGGGTCCTCGATGGTGAAGCTCCGGTCGGCCCCGTCGTCGGCGAGCGCGGGGGCCGCGGCGAGGGCGAGGAGCACAGCGGCGCCGAGGGCGGAGGTCAGTCGGTACGAACGCATGGCACAAGTGTCCATCGTCACCTACCGGCGCGTAGCCCGGATCGGCCATGATGACGCCATGCGTTTCATGTGTGTCGGCGATTCCATGACCATCGGGCGCGCCGGCGACTTCACGTGGCGCTACCGCATGTGGCAGCACCTGGAGGCGGCACCGGACGGCCCGCACGAGCTGGTGGGCCCGCGCACGGGCCTGTACGACGCGGAGACGGGCACCGCCTCCTCCTCCGCGTACGCCGCCGCCGACTTCCCGCCCGCCGCGCGCCGCCACCTGGCGGGCTGGGGCGAGGGCTGGCTCCACATGGCCCCCCTGATCGCGGACGCGGTGACCGCGCACCGCCCGGACGTCCTGCTGGTCTCCCTCGGCCTGATAGACCTCGGCTTCTACACGGACAGCGAGCAGACGGCGGAGAACGCCGCCGCGTTCCTGACGGCGGCCCGCGGGGCGAACCCGCACATCCGGATCGTCCTGCTCCCGGTGATCCCGAACGTCCGGGCGGAGACGGACGCCCCGTTCGCGGCGGAGTGCGCCCGCTTCAACGAACTCCTGGCCAAGGCGACGGCCGACCTGGCCACCCCCGCCTCTCCCCTCCTCCTGGCCTCCCACCCCCCGGCCTACGACATCCACACCGCCACGTACGACGGCACCCACCCGAACCCCACCGGCGAACACCACCTGGCCGCCGCCTTCGCGGACGCGATGCACCAGGCATGGGGGGTGGGCGGCCCGTACACGGGGACGCCGGGGCGCCGGGCACGGGAGACGGCTGCTTCCGGGACCAGGTGAGCTCGTCCACACGCACCGGCTCCGTGATCGAACAAATACCTTGACACCGCATCAGTCCCCCCTGCTTCATGGGTCCCCCGTGTCCCAACAGCCCCACCAGGAGGCCCAGATGATGCGCAAGTCCCACAAGGCGCTGCTCACCGTCAGCGCCGCGGCGCTTTTGATGATGATGAACCCCGCGACCGCGTCCGCCGCCTACTACGGAAGCGAGACGGACTACACGGTCAACTACGTCCCCTCGGGCAAGGCGTGGTTCCCGGCGGTGCAGATGCGGGGCGTCAGTGTCTACTTCTCGCCGGACGGCGACTACTTCCGGGTGAAGGACACCGAGGTGGACGGTTACGCGGCCGTCGTCGAGTGGTCCGACAACAACGGCCGCAAGGGCTCCTGCGTGAACAAGCTCGGCGGGGGGTCGGACGGCACCTGCAACAAGAACTTCAACGAGGACTACGCCGTCACGTACCGCGCCGCGCTGTACGACTCGGGCGAGCTGGTCGGCTGGACCTACGACTGGACCACGGAGTGGGTCCGCTAGGAACGAGCGGGCCGGAAGCCCCTCCCGGTGCCCTTCGGCCCTGCCGATCGCCGTCGGCGCCACCGTGTGACCCACATCTCCCCGCACCAGGTCCTTCTGACCTCACAGGACCGGCGGCCATTTCGTCGCAGATGAAGAAGCCGTCGTTCAGGGCCGGCCGCGTCCCCTCGGGCGTTCTCCGCGTTGTCCCGTGAGTTCAGAAGGACCACCAGCATGGAAACTCTTCGCTACGTCTTCCTCGTCTTCCACCTCTTCGGCTTCGCCGCGATCATGGGCGGGCTCTTCTACCAGCTGCGGGGCAAGGACCCGGTGACCGCCGCCTACATGCCCGTCAGCGCCGTCGTCCAATTGGTCACCGGCGCGGGCCTGATCTGGACCCGGCACTCCCTGGACCTGCCCGTCAACGACGCGAAGATGTGGGTGAAGCTCGCCCTGGACGCCCTGGTGGCGGCGGTCGCGCTGATCGGGATGCGGAACAAGCAGGCGTGGGCCTTCTACGGCGTCGGCACCCTCACCGCCGGGGCGGTCGTCGTCGCCGTCGCCTGGACGTGACCCCGGCGCCCCCTGCCGCCACCCGGCCCCGTCATCCCGACGGCTTCGCCCGTACGTGCATCCGCTCGCCCTGCGGTCCGAACAGGCTCAGGAACTCCACCGGTTCCGGCCCGGCCGCCCCCCACCAGTGCGGCGTATGGGTGTCGAACTCGGCCGCCTCGCCCGCCGTCAGGACCAGGTCGTGGTCCCCCAGGACCAGGCGGAGGCGGCCCGAGAGGACGTACAGCCACTCGTAGCCCTCGTGCACCCGTTGCTCGACCGGGCCGGACGGGCCCGTCGCGCCCGGCATGACCTGCTTGTACGCGTTGACGCCGCCGAGGTGCCGGGTCAGCGGGACGAAGGTCATCCCGTGGCGTTTGAAGGGGCGGAAGGTCACCCGGGGGTCGCCCGTGTCCGGCGCGCCGACCAGTTCGTCCAGCTGGACGCCGTACGCCTTCGCCAGGGGCAGCAGCAGCTCCAGCGTCGGTTTGCGGCCGCCCGACTCCAGGCGCGACAGCGTGCTGAGCGAGATGCCCGTCGTCTCGCTCAGCTGCGTCAGCGTCGTCCCGCGCTCGGTACGCAGCGCGCGCAGGCGGGGGCCGACGCCGGTCAGGACGGCGGCCAGGTCGTCGTCACCCATGGGGTCTGCCATGGTTCCATTTGCCGGCCCGGCAACGCCGTTTGTCAAACGGTGGCACCCCCGGCGGCTCCCGGAGCATCCGGGTGCGCCGGACCGATCATCGCCATCGACAGCCGCGTGAACTCGCTGGTCAGCCACGAAGGCGGCACCTGCCGGGGGCGCCGCCCGTGGTGCGCGAGCAGTTCGTCCACGGACCGGGTCAGCACCTTCACGACCACGTCGAGGTCGCCGTCCACCCCGTGCCCCCGCGTCCGGGCCCGTTCGGACTCCGCCGTCAGGAACTCCACCCACACCGAACGCCACATCGTGAGGTGCTCCTCCATCGCCCGGCTCACGCCCAGCACCTCCACGAAGGCCACCCGGGCCGCCTGCGGGTCCCGCGTCACGGCCCGGACGTACGCGTCGAAGAGCCTGCGGACCCGCTCCTCGGTCGGACAGGTCTCCATGCCCTCCGCCGCCAGCTCCGCCTGCGCGGCCTGCATCCCGGCCATCGCGACCTCGTCGTACAGGTCGGTGAGCAGCGCCTCGCGCGAGGCGAACTCGCGGTGGAAGTCCCGGACCTCCACCTGCGCTTCCGCGCACAGGTCCTCGACGGACGTGTGCGCGTAGCCGTAGATCGCGAACAACGTCCGCCCGGCCGCCATGAGTTGCGCACGCACCCGCGCGGGGTCGCGCACCGCTCGTACGCCGTCCCAAAGCTCCACCACGGTATCCACCACGGGTCCTCCTCAGTCCGTACCGGCCCCCGAGCCACCACTGTCCTCGCCCCGCCGCGTCCACGGCAAAGACCGCCACACCACGAACGGACGTACGCCTCACGGCGTGGCCGCGCCCGCTTCCAGAATCGTCGCGACCCGTTCACGCCAGGGCCGCCTCCGCTGCGGCCACTTCGCGAAGTGCGCCTCCTCGGCCTCCTGCCGGGCGCACGGACCGCACAGCGTCTCGTCCGCCCTGGGCCGGAACACGTGCTCCGGCCCGTCCCCCTCGCACGTCACGTGCGGTCTGACCGTCGCCACCGGCGCGACGGGAGCGGGCGCCTCCGGCAGCTTGTGCACGAGGCGGTGGCGTACGAAGCCGTACGCCGACCGCACTCCCTCCGCCGGGAGGCCGTTCACCAGCGCCTGCCGCAGATCCGCCGCCTTCACGCCCCGCCGCAGCCAGTCCGCCGCCGTCGCGGAGAGGCTGCGCGCCTCGCGTACGCCGAGGTGCAGTTGCGGGTTCGCGTGCCGCAGCGAGAGCAGTACGCGTTCGGCCTGGGCGACGTCCGGGTCGGTCGCGGCGACCGGCTCCGCCGCTTCGGCCGCAGGCGCGTTGGCCGCAGGCGCGTTGGCCGCAGGCGCTTCGGTGGGTGGGTGGGGGTTGTTCTCCCTACGTTCTTCTTCAACCTCTGGTTGGGGAGATCCGACCGGCCGAGTGCCCGCCTGACCGCCCGCCGGTGACCGATCAGCCGGTGCGGCCTGCGCGTTCGCCTTCCTGAGCCCCCGCGCCTCCTCGTCCGTGAGCGGCACGTTGGAGAACAGCTGATCCGTCATCCACAGCCCGCCCTGGCCCTGCCACCGCCACTCGTGGACGTAACCGGCTTCCTTCAGCTGGGACTTGGCCTTCTGGTACGCCCGGCCCTTGATGCCGATCCGCTTCGCGTGATCGCTGAGCGCTTCGCTCGCGCGGGACTCGGGCAAACCCTGCACATACATGATCAGAACCTTTGCGTCACTGCTCAGGTTCGAATGACGCACGACATCGTGCGCGGCCTTCACATAGGCGCGGGAGGGCGAGATAGCATGCCAAAGCATCTTCGGTGGACCTCGTGAATCCATCAGGGGTGAAGGCCCTCGGATCGGGTGTTGTGAGCACCCCCCGAGGGCCGCCCCGTGCGCGGCGCGCACGGAGCGTAACGACGTCGTCACCGTACAGCAGAAATTCCGCCCGACACCACCTTGGTTACCAGCTCGAACAGAAGTGCTGTATCCACGAACGGATCGTCGGTCGTCGGCTCCGAACGCCAGTCCAGCGGGTACGTCAGCCCGCGTAGCGCGGGCACGCCCACGAAGTCCGAGCCCTTCCGCACGAGCGCGTCCACGCCCGCCGGCCAGCGGTAGGCACTCGCCGTGCCGGGCTCGACCAGGAAGTACATGCTCCGCATCCCGATCCAGGAGCGGATGATCGGCCCGGCCCGGAAGTCCGTGAACTGCATGATCTCGTAAGAGACTTGCTCGCCGAGCACGCCGGAGATCCGGACCGCGTCGAAGTGGATGCCCGCGTGCCGCAGGGCGTGACCGCTGGCGGGAATCCAGCAGGGCACCGGGTTCGGTGAATTTTTCGGTTCCATACGGTAAGCGTCGGCGCCCGCACCTACTGTGACCAGGGACACAAGGCATCTGTGCACTGCTGTGCACTTGGAGGTGGGGCTGTGCACTCCAGTAGTACCGATGGTGGAACCGTTGCGATGTTCGGGGCGCTGTTACGGCACTACCGCGAGCTGGCTGAGCTCTCGCAGGAGGCGTTGGGACTCAAGATCGGCTTCTCCAAGTCGCAGGTGGCCATGGTGGAACGGGGGCACCGGCCACCGAAGGGGGACTTCGTCCCGAAGGCGGACTCGGCCACGGGTGCGAAGGGCGCGCTGATCGCTGCGGCGCTGAAGTTGAAGTTCAGCCACCTGGCTTCTTGGTTCGCACCCTTCGCCGACGAGGAAGCCAAGTGCGTCGCCCGGTACGAGTACGAGTCCAGCACCGTGCCTGGCCTGCTGCAGACCGAAGCGCACGCCTACGCGCTGCACCGGGCAGCGTGCCCACCACTCGATGACGACGAGATCGACAGGTTGGTGGCCGGGCGCCTTGCACGGCAGGCTCTGCTCACACGCAGGCCCCCCGTGGACGTGAGCTTCGTCCTGGAGATGAGCGCGCTCACTCGCCCCATCGGCGGACGGAAGGTACACCGGGCGCAGCTTCAACACTTGCTCGACCTCGGCGAGTTGCGGAACGTAAGCATCCAGGTGATGTCGCCCCACCGGGAAACACACGTCGGGCTGAACGGCCCCTTCGTGCTGCTGGAAACCGTCGACCGGCGGCGGCTCGCGTACTTGGAAGTGCAGGGACAAAACTTTCTTGTCAGTGAGCAGCCCCAGCTGGGAATCTTGTTCAGCACGTATGGAATGCTGCGGACCCATGCTCACGGGCTGGAAGAGTCGCGCGAGCTAATCAAGCAGACGGCGAAGGACTATGAGCACTGACCTGAAGTGGATCAAGAGCAGCTACAGCGGTACCAACGGTGGCAACTGCGTCGAGGTCGCACTCTCCTGGTCCAAGTCCAGCTACAGCGGCTCGAACGGCGGCGACTGCGTAGAGGTCGCCACCTGCCCGCACACCGTCCACGTCCGCGACTCCAAGGACATCACCGTCCCCGCCCTCACCGTCTCCCCCGGCGCCTGGGACACGTTCATCCGCCACACCGCCGCGTAACGCGGCGCTACGCGCCGTCCCGCGCCGCGAACACCTCGCGTGCCGCCGCGAGCCCGTTCAGCGCGGCCGGGAAACCGGCGTAACCGGCCATCTGCGTGATGACCTCCACGGCCTCCTCCCGCGTGCCGCCCACGTTGAGCAGGCCGTGGAGGTGTACGCGGAGCTGCGGGCCGACCGTGCCGAGGGCGGTGCAGAGGGCGACGGTGACGAGTTCGCGGGTCGGGAGGTCGAGGCCGGTGCGGGAGTACACGTCTCCGAAGGAGAACTCCAGCACGTAGCGGGCGAGGTCGGGCGCGATGTCCTTGAGGGAGTCGATGACCTGCTGGCCCGCGTGCCCGTCGATGTCGGCGAGGGCCTGCTGACCGCGTGCGAGCCGGTCGCCGCCCTGGTCGGCGGAGGAGTCGGCGGGTACGAACGGCTCCTCGTCGGGGCGGGACTCGAAGACCTCGCGGGCGGCGGTGATGCCGTTGAGGGCGGCGGGGAAACCGGCGTACACGCAGACGTGGATCAGCACCTCCACGATCTCCTGCCGCGTGCAGCCGACATTGAGCGCGCCGCCGATGTGGAAGCGGAGCTGGGGCGCGGCGTTGCCCATCGCGGCGAGGGCGGCGACGGTGCTCAACTGGCGCTGGCGATAGGTGAGTCCGGGGCGGGTGTAGATGTCGCCGAAGCCGAATTCCACGATGTAGCGGCCCATGTGCGGGGCGATGTCGGCGAGGCCGTCGATGACGGCGTCCTGGGCTCCGTTCGCGACCTCGCTGAGGGCCGCGTAACCACGCTCGTACCGGTCGTTCTGCTGTTCGGTGCTCATGCCGATGACCGTAGGAGTTGGAGTGCACTCCAACGCAAGCGCGCCCCGCGAAAACGGGTGGGGCGAGGGCGGGGGTGGCTGCGATGATGCCCGGATGGACGTGCCGAACCCGATCGATCTGGACACCTGGCCGCGCCGGGAGCACTTCGCACACTACCGGCGCCGCGTGCCGTGCACGTACTCGATGACGGTCGAGGTGGACGTCACCGCGTTCACGGCCGCGCTGCGGCACTCGCCGCGCAAGTCGTACGTGGCGCAGGTGTGGGCGCTGGCGACGGTGGTGAACCGGCACGAGGAGTTCCGGCTGTGCCTGACGGAGGCAGGGGACCCGGCGGTGTGGCCGGTGGTGCACCCGGCGTTCACGGTGTTCAACGCGGAGCGGGAGACGTTCGCGTGCGTGTGGGCGGCCTACGACGCGGACTTCGGGGCGTTCCACGACGCGGCGGCACCGCTGCTGGCGGAGCACGCGGGCGCGACGGAGTTCTTCCCGCAGGGGCCGCCCCCGCCGAACGCGTTCGACGTGTCGAGCCTGCCGTGGCGCGCCTTCACGGGCTTCAACCTCAACATCCGTGACGGCTACGACCACCTGGCCCCGATCTTCACGCTGGGCCGGTACGTGGAGCGCGAGGGGCGCGTGCTGCTTCCCCTCGCGGTCCAGGTCCACCACGCGGCGGCGGACGGCTTCCACACGGCGCGCCTGGTCAACGAGGTGGAGGCGCTGATGGCGGACCCGTCGGGATGGCTCGTCTAGGGCCCCGGGCGGGTCAGCACTTCTTCGTCGACCCGATGCCGTCCAGGTTCCCCTCGTAGATCCAGCCGCTGATCTCGTCGCCGGTGAACCGGTTGT
The DNA here is from genome assembly GCF_040679335.1 of Streptomyces sp. NPDC052299. NCBI lineage: Bacteria > Bacillati > Actinomycetota > Actinomycetes > Kitasatosporales > Streptomycetaceae > Streptomyces > Streptomyces sp. NPDC052299. The sequence goes on from NZ_JBFAUP010000004.1 coordinate 222,863, forward strand.
AGGCCCGGACGTGGTCCCAGATGTTCGCGGAGCTGTTGATGGTGTAGCAGTGCAGATAGATGTCGTAGTTCCAGTCCGCCCGGCCCACCACGCCGCAGCCCTGGTTCGGGCCCGTCCTGATCGGTGCTCCTTCGAGCAGCTCGTAGCGGACCTGGTCGACACCCGCGTCCTTGTTGGACCAGCTCGGGTGCGTACAGGTGTCCGCGCCCTCGGCGGCCGCCGTCGCGGCGGGCGCGGTGACGATTCCCATACCCATGAACAGAACGGACAGACCGGCAGCGGCAAGCCGGCGCGACGTCGCACTCATTCCAGACCCCTCAAAGTTCCCTGTAGGCGTTTTTCTCGCAGTCGAGGACGAATCGCCCGAACCCACCGGGCATACCTTCGCTACCCCGTCGCAGCACGCTCCCACCAACAGGCCATCCTGAGAACAGACTTGAGGGAAATCTGAGCTTCGACGCTGCATTCGCAAATAGTTGCTGCAAAGGGTATTGACACTTCTTCGGCGGTGGTGCTTGATGTGACGCACACGGCGGCCGGAAGGACATCAACTCCGGCGTTCACAACCGGAATTGAACTCTCCCCCGTCACAGCCGGCCGCCGTTCCACCCACCTCTGTATACAACCCCCTGGAGGTCTCTCCATGCGCCTTTCCGGAAAGGCACTGCTCGCCGTGGGTGCGGCATCGGCATTGATGCTGCTGACCCCGTCCCTCGCGTCCGCCGCCTATTACGGCTCGGAGACGGACTACGTGACCAACCCGACCCCCGCGGACGTCGACCAGTACTGGGCGGCCTCTCAGATCACCGGGGCCCACGTCTACTTCACGGCCCTCGGCGACTGGTTCAAGGTCTACGACACGGAGAAGGACGGCTACTCCGCAGTCGTCGAGTGGCGTGACGTCGACGGGACACGCAAGGGAGCCTGCGTCAACAAGCTCGGCGGAGGGTCTTCGGGCGCTTGCAACAAGAACTTCCCCGAAGGCCATGAAATCCAGTTCCGGGCCGCACTGTACAACAACGGGAACTTTGTCCGAAGCGCGTCCAGCTGGTCTCACAACTACGCCTGACACTCCCCGTCGGAATTCCGACTTCCGCATCAGATCCGGCCCATTCCACAAGGAGGTTCCATGCACATCAGAAGACTCAGATCGGCCGTCGGCGTGGCGTTCGCAACGTTAGCGATTCTCGTCGGAGTCGGTAATGCCCCGGCGCACGCCATTTCCTGGCCGATCAACGACACCGTCGCCGTCGAGAAGGACATGGGCGTGCCTTCTTCCGCCCCGCCCGGCTCCGCCGTGTGTTCCACGCTCACGTTCATCTACGCCCACGCCTGCTTCGTGCAGGACGGCGACTACCTGTACGTGCTGGACAAGCGGTCCGACGGGCACTCCGCGGTCGCCCTGTGGGAGGACTACACGGCGAACGACCAGCTGTGGCGACAGGGGATGTGCCGCAACGCCGAGGGCGAGGGGCACTGGGTCCGCTGCAACAAGAACTTCTACGAGAGCCACACCCTGGCTCTCTCCGAGGGCCAGGCCGAGGGCTGGCGGCTCCTGAACTTCTACGGTTCGTTCCGATGGATCACGGTCGCGTGACCCCCGCACGAGGCAAGGGAGACCCGCATGCGTAAGGCACTCATGGCCCTGGCCGTCTCGGCCGGCCTCCTCGCACCGGTCCTGCTGACGTCCCCGGCGCAGGCAAACCACGAATGGCCCTGGAACGACATCGTCACCGTCGAGCACAACAACGGCACGGAAATCAGCAAGCCCAGCCTCGCAGGAATGAAGTGCAAGTTCGGCGAGAGCGCGACCGTCTGCTTCGACCCGGACGGTGACGTCTGGTACGTCCGCGACGAACAGAAGGACTACCGCTCGGGCATCGCGATCTGGGAGGACTACCGGGCGGACGGCACGATCTACCGCCAGGGGATCTGCCGCAACCCGCACGGTTACTACACGTGGGCGCGCTGCAACAAGAACTACTACGAGTCGCACACGATCGGCTTCGTCAGCGGCGAGAGCGACGAGTGGCACGTCCAGGGCATGAACGAGCCCTGGGTCTTCACCAAGGCGGGCTGACCGGCAGACCCCGGTGCCCACTCCCCGGGCACCGGCGGGAGCGGCGGGCCACTCCCCGGTCCGCCGCTCCCCTCGCACGGCCGGCCCGGCCCCGGAGGCCGGCCCGGCGGGCACCGTCTCGTTTCGTCCGCGGCGCCCTGCGGGCGCTCGCCTGATTCCGTCGTCAGCCCCGCAGCTCCGCCAGGTCCTCCTCCGTGAGGGTGAGCCCGGCCGCCGCCATGTTCTCCTCCAGGTGCGTGAGGTCGCCCGTGCCCGGGATGGCGAGCATGACCGGGGACGAGGCGAGGAGCAGGGCGAGCTGCACCTGCGCGACGGTCGCGCCCAGGCGGGCGGCGACCTTGTCCAGGCGGGTCGTGTCCAGGGGCTCGTGGCCGCCGCCGAGGAGGAAGAACGGGACGTACGCGATGCCCGCCGCCTCGCACTCCGCGAGGAGGGCCAGGTCGTCCGCGTACGGGTTCTGGACGCAGACGACGGGGGCGATGGCGCGGGCCTCCGCGAGCTGGGCGGCGTCGATGTTGCTGACGCCGAGGTGGCGGATCAGGCCCTCCTCGCGGAGGGCGGCCAGGGCGGTGAAGCGTTCGGCGACGGACTCGCCGCCGGGGCCGTTCACGCCGCCCACCCGGAGGTTGACGACGTCGAGCCGGTCGACGCCGAGGGCGGTCAGGTCCGCCTCGACGAGGGCGCGCAGCTGGTCCGCCGTGGCCTGGCCGCTGGGCACGCCGTCCGGTCCGGGCAGCGGGCCGACCTTCGTCACGACGACCAGGTCGTCGGGGTAGGGGGCCAGCGCCTCCCGGATGAGGTCGTTGGCGCGGACGTCGCCCCGGGCGTAGAACGCGGCGGTGTCGATGTGGTTCACGCCCAGCTCGACGGCCCGGCGGAGCACCGCGATCCCGTTCTCCGGGGTGCGGGTGGGGCCGTCGAACGTGCCCATGGCCAGGCGCATCGCACCGAAGCCGAGACGGTTGACGGGGAGGTCGCCGCCGAGGGCGAAAGTGGTGGTGGTCATGGATTCATGCTCTCCGGGGGCCCCGGGGCGGCCCAGCGCGTGGCAGGTTACTGCCAGACGTACTGCCAGACTGGCGGTATGCGGAACGAACAGATCTTCTCGGTCCACGGCGACGCGGAGCTGCTGGCACGCGCCGGACACCTCCTGGAATCCGCCCGCACCGAGTTCCTGTGCGCCGCCCGTACGCTGACGACCTGGCCCCGGCCGCAGACCTGGACGACCCCGGGCCCCGGCTTCACGACCCGCAAGCTGCTCACCCCGGCCGCCCTGGCGGACGAGGCGACCCGCGACCACCTGCGGCTCGTGCTGGACGGCGGTGCCCAGGTGCGCATCACCGACGCGGAGCTCCCGCACGAGACGATCATCATCGACCGCCGGGTCATGATCCTCGCGGGCCGCGAGGCGCCCACCGGTCGCGAGTACTCCGTGACGACCGCCAGGACCATGATCGACGGTGTGCACTCCCTGTTCGACGCGATGTGGGACCGGTCGGCGGACTACGACACGTACCTCGCCACGGACACCCCGCAGCTGACCCCGGACTCCCGCCGCATCCTGGAAGCGCTGAGCACGGGCCGCACCGACGACTCGGCCGCCCGCCACCTCGGCCTCTCCCTGCGCACGTACCGCCGCCGGGTGGCCGAACTGATGGTCACGCTCCAGGCCGCGTCCCGCTTCCAGGCGGGGCTGCGGGCGGGAAGGCTGGGGCTTCCGGGGAGCGGGTGAACGCGGGGCGCCCCCTCGCGCGGAGTGCGGAGGGGGCGCCCAAGGCGTGGGTCAGGAGATGCAGCCCGCGTTCGTCGGCGACAGACCGGTGATCGTGTGCGTCACCTGGATGGTCTGGCCCGGAGACAGGGTGAAGTTGTACTCCGCGGAGACGCAGTAGCCCGTCGACGAGTCGTTCGAGATCGTGGTGACCTCGGTGGGGCGGAAGAACGTGTACTCGTCCCCTCCGGCGAAGTACACCTCCGGCTGGTAAATGTCGTTCGTGGTCATGCAGACGTACCCGTCGATGTGGCAGGGCGTGGCGTCGGTCGACGCCGCCGTCGCCGCGCCCGAGCCGAAGGCGGTGAGGCCCGCCAGGGTGGCGCCGACCAGGACTCCGCGTATGGCGTTGTGTCGCAACATGAGGGTTTTCCTTCGCAGTTGGGCGCGGGGGGTGACCGCGCTCTCCGAACTTCACCGGTTCGCTTGGGGGTTGCCGCGAACCGGCTGGCGATCGGACGCTAGGGAAGGCCCGTTACAGCCGCGTTACTGCGGCGCCGACGCGTGCAGTACGCGGAACTCGTTGCCGTCCGGGTCCAGGAAAACCCCGTCCGGCCCGGGCCGCGCGCCCAGCTCGGCGAGGCGGGCGGTCTCCGCCTCCCCGTCCGCGTCCGGCGGGAGCGTCAGCTCGAAGTACAGGCGGTTCGCGTCCGGCTTCTCGCGCACCGGCGGGCCGCCCCAGGTGAGCTTCGTGCCGCCCTCCGGGGACTGGATCGCGGTCTCCTCGTCCTGGTCCCAGACCAGCGGCCAGCCCAGGGCCGCGCTCCAGAAATAGCCCACCGCCCGGGTGCCGTCACAGGCGACCGCGCCGATCACCCCGGTGTCCGCGAGGAACGTGTTGCCTGCCTCGATCACGCAGAACTCGTTGCCGTCCGGGTCGGCGAGGACGACGTGGCCGTCCTCCGGGGTCTGGCCGATGTCGATGTGCCGGGCGCCGAGTTCCAGCGCCCGGGCCACCGTGTCCCGCTGGGCCTCCGGGGTCGCGCTCGTCAGGTCGAAGTGCGCCTGGTTCGGCCGGGTCTTGGGCGCCTGGCTCTCCGTGAAGCGGAGCGCGTAGCCCGTGCCGTCCGGGGGGACGACGAGCGTGCCGTCACCGGTCCGCTCCCAGCGCAGGAGTCCGGCCCAGAAGCGGGCCAGGTCCGACGGGTCGGTCGCGTGGAAGCCGATCGCTGAAAGGTGGGGCGTCATGTGCCGTACGTCTCCGATCCGTTGGCGTGCCGCCCGCGCATCCTAAGGACGGCGTACGGGAAGGGCATCCCGTTTTCGGGGCGCCCTCAGTCCAGCGTGACCCGCGCCGTCACCGGCAGATGGTCGCTGCCCGTGGCCGGAAGCGTGCGGACCCGGCCCACCGTCGCCTCCCTCGCCATCACCTGGTCGATCCTCGCCACCGGGAAGGACGCCGGGAAGCTGAACGCGAACCCGCGCTGCGACACGTCGAGCCTGGACGTCAGGGGGGCGATCCCCCGGTCGTCCACCGTGGCGTTGAGGTCGCCGAGCACGATCACCGGGCCGGTCGTCTCCGCGTCCAGCGCCCGGCCCAGCAGCCGGGCGCTCTCGTCGCGGCGGGCGGTGCCCAGGCCGCCCGCGCCGAGCCGGAAGGACGGCAGGTGCGCCACGTACACCGCGACCTCGCCGTGCGGGGTGCGGGCGACCGTGCGCAGGCCCCGGCTCCACGGCCCCGCGATGGACTCCGGCTTTATGTCGACCGCCCGGGTGCCGCTGAGGGGGTGGACCGACCAGATTCCGACCGTGCCCCGGACCTCGTGGAACGGGTAGCGCGCCGCGAGGCCGTTCTCGTACGCGGGCAACGCCTCCGGGACCAGTTCCTCCAGCGCGATCAGGTCGGCGCCCCGGGCCGCCAGCGTGCGGGCGGTGCCCGCCGGGTCCTCGTTCACGTCGCTGACGTTGTGCTGCACCACGACCAGGTCGCGCGGGCCCGGGTCCGCCGCCGGGAGCAGCAGCCCGCCGCACGCGTACGCCCACGCCGCCACCGGCAGCGCGACCGCGGCGAGCGCGAGCGCCGACCGGCGCAGTACGGCGAGGGTCAGCAGGGGGACGACGGCGAGCCCGAGCCAGGGCAGGAACGATTCCAGCAGGCTGCCGAGGCGGCCGGGGGTGTTGGGGACGAGCCCGGGGGCGACGAGGAGGAGCGCGGTCAGGGCGGAGAGGACGGCGAGGGTCTTCCCGCGCCGCCAGGGTCCGGGGGCGGCGCCCGTGGCCTGCCCGTCGCCCCGTTCCCGTACGCGCCACCGCACGGCGGCCCGCCACCGCACGCTCATGCCCGCCCCCGGTTCCCCGACCTGCGCAGCCGGGACCGCACGGCTCGCTGCGCCACCGGGCCCAGGCCCTCCAGCGCGGCGGCCAGCGCGGCGAGCTGGTCCAGGGACTCCAGGGCCCGTTCGGCGCCGGACGGGTCGACGCCCTCGTACAGTTCGAGGCCGACGAAGGCCGCCGAGGCCGCCTTCGCCAGGCCGGACACGTCCACGAACTCGGCGAGCGGGGTGCCCGCCAGGACGCGCGCGAGGACCCGCTCGATCTCGTCGGTCCAGAGCCTGAGCCCCGCCGCCGTGGCCGCCGCGAGGCGCGGCTGCGTCTGGCCTCCGGCGAGCAGCTGGCCCAGCACGGCGACGTGGCCGCCCGCGCGCTCGGAGGTGTTCAGCTCGCGTGCCACGGCGAGGAGTTCGCCCAGCGAGCGGACCGCGTCCAGGCGTTCCCGGTAGGTCGCGAGGCGCTGTTCGGCGCCGTGGCGGCAGGCGGCGGCGAGCAGGTCGTCGACGGTGCCGAAGTGGTAGAAGACCAGCGCCTGGTTGACCCCGGCGGCCGCGGCGATGCTCCGCGCGGAGGTCTTCGCGATGCCCTGCTCGGTGAGCGTGGCGAGGGCGCCGGTGAGGAGCTTGGTACGGGTGTCCTCGGCGGAGGACGACCGCGCGGCCCTGCTTCGGGGTGCCCCGCTCATGCCCGTGCCTCCTCGCGTACCGGACGCAGATCCTGCCGTATCCCGCGCGCCGGTGCGTACTCGGCGGTGAACGAGCCCTCGTAGCCGAAGAGGGGGCCGAAGCGGCGGTTGGTGACGCGGACCTGGATGCGGAAGCGGTCCGCCGCGTCGTCGTACGACTCGCGGACGACCGCGTCGCCGCCGATCAGCTGCGGCACCCGGGCGTCCACCGGGCCCTCCCGGAAGCGGTGTTCGCCGGAGCGGATGACGAGGGCGCCCGCGTCGTCCACCGAGAGGTGCAGGTCGGTGGCGAGGTGCTGGTGCGTGCCCAGGTAGTCCACCACGCAGCCGCGTTCCGGGCTGTGGACCATCGTCGCGTCGAAGCGCCGGGGCCCGTCCGGGAAGGCGAACGTCCGGACGAAGGTGACCGTTTCGCGGCCGAAGGAGTCCGTGAAGGGCACGTTCTCGATGGTGAAGGGGATGTCGCGGCCGGTGCGCGGGAGCAGGATGTTGCGCGTGCCGCCCAGCGCGAGGAACGGCCGCAGCCACGGGCCGCCGTGCCAGACGCGGTCCATCACCCCGCGCCCCGTACAGGACTCGCCGCTGTCCAGGCCGACGGAGAAGCGGCGCCGGATGCGGGGGTGGAGGCGGTCGAAGTCGGCCCCCAGGGCCTGCCGGAAGATCGAGTTCACGGGCGCTCCAAGCGGTCGAGCAGGGCGGGCGGCGCGGTGGTGGCGGTGGCGGGGCCGCGCCCCGGCGGGCGGCGCAGGCAGCGGCGGGCGGCCGGGGTGCCGGGGAGCGGCGGCAGCAGGACGGCGGCGACGAGCACCGGCACGGCGGCGAGCGGTGCGGCCCAGGCCGCGGCGCCCACGACGAGCAGCCGGGCCGCCACCTCCCCCAGGGCCCGCCACAGCGCCCGCTCCGGGGTGATCCCGCGCTCGCACCAGAGCCGCAGCCGGTCGAACGACCAGGCGGTCGCCCAGCCCATCAGCGGCCGGAAGAGCAGGCGGTCCGCGAGCCCGCCCCAGCGCGGTGCGTAGTCGTAGCCCGTGAGGAAGCGGAGCCCGCCCTCCGCGCAGGGCACGTAACGCCAGTAGCCCCGGCCCTCCGTCAGGAACGACAGCGGATGCGCACAGGCGAACCGGAGGGCCGACGTCCGCGTGCCGTCCGGGCGGTGGCGCTCCCCGGCGGAGATTCCGGTGCCCGAGACGAGGAACCCGGGCAGCACCCGTACGCCGTACGTGAAGCGCTGCGGCTCCCCCTCCGCGCCGGGCAGATACGCGATGCGCGTGAACCGGAGATCCCAGCGCTGGTGCTGGGCCGGGTCCTGCGTGCGCTCCCAGACGCGGTCCAGGCCGGCCCCGATCCGGGCCTCGATGTACAGGCCACCGCCCACGAACCCCCACCCCCTCGGACTGTTTGAGCAGTCGCTCAATTCGTGACGATGCAGAGGGTAAGCCAGTTTGAGCGACTGCTCAAGCCTGGGTCCGTGGAACCGCCAGTCGGGGGACGCGGGCGCGTGCGTGCGGGTGGCCCACGGCGCCGCCGCCCGGGGCCGCCGGGCGCACCGGCTTACGTTCCCCGGCATGAAACGCACCGCTGCCTTCGCCACGACGGCCTGCCTCCTGTGCCTGGCCGCCGCAACCGCCACCACCGCCCCCGCCGCGGCCGACTACTCCGGCAACCCGCTGACCGGGGACAACGGCTTCGGGGTGCTCGTCCAGGACGACGCCGTCCTCGGCAGCACGGAGACCGAGGGATCGGTGGCCATCGGCGGGAACCTCACCTACGGGCCGGGGTACAACGTCGCGCTGCACACCCCCGGCACCTTCACCGCGCCCGGCGACGACCGCCCGACGGCCCTGCTCGTCGGCGGCAGAATCGATCATGCGGCCAGCTCGCCGCAGGGCGTGCTCCAGGTCCTCAGCGACGGCTACGTGAAGGTCGGCGACCCGACCGGCTCGTCGGTCCTGGACGAGGACTCCAACGGCGCCGAGGTGAACACCCGCATCGTCGCGGAGGGGTCCGGCTACGACGCGACGCCCCGCGTACAGGAAACGGTTCGCCAGCCCGCCGAGTCCGTCACCGACACCACGGGGCTGCCGGACCTCGACGCCCTCTTCGCGGACTTCCGCGACCGCTCGGACGCCATCGACACCTGCGCCACCAACGTCGTCCTGCGCGACGCCGAGGGCGAGCCGCTGCCCGACCAGACGGGCTTCCCCGCCGGGACGAGCGCCCACATCACCCTCACCGAGGGCGAGACGAACGTGCTCCGGCTGACCGGCGAGCAGCTGAACAACCTGTCCGAGCTCACCTTCGACAACCAGCCGGACGCGACGACCCCGTTCGTGGTCGACGTCGACACGACCGGCACGGACAGCGTCTACGAGTGGCACATCCCGAACCTCGCGGGCGTCTCCGGCGACCAGGCCCCGTACATGCTGTGGAACTTCCCCGACGCCACCGACATCACCATCACGGAGGGCGACTCGCTGGAGGGCACGATCTACGCGCCCCGCGCCCACCTCACGGACCTCGACGCGTCCAACATCGAGGGCACGGTCGTCGTACGGGAGCTCACGGCAGGGCCGCTCAGCGAGGACGGCACCACCTCGGTGGACGCGGGCGAGATCCACCAGTTCCCGTTCGCCGCCGACATCGACTGCGACGGCGAGGGCGCGTCACCGTCCCCCACCCCGAGCCCGACGGACTCGACACCCACACCCACCCCGTCACCGACGGACTCGACACCCACGCCCACGCCGTCCCCCACGGATTCGACACCCACGCCGACACCCACCGAATCCACCCCCGGCCCGCACCCGACGCACAGCCGCCCCGTGCCGCCCGACCACGGCGACCACCACCACCGCCCCCCGCACGGCGGCTGGCTCGCCGACACCGGGACGGCCTCCACCCTCTACGCGCTGGGCGGAGCCTTCGCCCTGGCCACGGCCGGAATCCTCCTGCTGGGCCGCAGGCGCCGCCCGCAGCACTGACGCGGGCTCACCGCTCCGGGAACCGCTCCCCGCACGCACTGCAGAACACCGGCGCCGGCTCCGGGGACATCCGCCCGCACTCCGGGCACACCCGGTCCAGCGCGCAGGGCGCCTCGCCGCCCTCCCGCGCGTACACCGTCGGCTTGAGCGTCAGGCCGGGGCGGCGCCGGTGCACCGTGAGGTAGGCGAGCCCGTCCGGGCCCGCCGTCAGGGAGCGGCGCGAGGTGCGGGGCAGCCAGGTGACCGTGCTCGGGGCCAGCGTCAGCGACGCCGAACCGTCGCCGGGCACCAGCCTGCCACCGCCCGCCAGGACCACCAGGAGGACGTCGAGCACGTCCTCCTGGTGCTCCCCGACCTCCGCGCCCGGCGGCAGCCGCACGAGGTTCGCGTCCAGCTCCCTCCCCCGCTGGTCGAGCTGCCACAGGGCGCCCCGGTCGTCGGGGGACGCGGCGGCGAGCAGTTCGTCGAGTACGGCCAGTACCTCGGGAGTCGCGTTCACGCCGCCCAGGCTACGACCGCGTGTGCCTATGGTGTACGCCGCCGACCCAGGGAGACGCAGCGCCATGTCCGACGACACGTACCCGCCGATCGAGCCCCACGACCACGGCATGCTCGACGTCGGCGACGGCAACCAGGTCTACTGGGAGGTCTGCGGCAACCCCGCCGGGAAGCCCGCCCTCGTCGTCCACGGCGGCCCCGGCTCCGGCTGCACCGAGCGGCCCCGGCGGTTCTTCGCCCCGGAGCGCTACCGCGTCGTCCTCTTCGACCAGCGCAACTGCGGCCGCTCGACCCCGCACGCGAGCGACCCGGCCGTCGACCTGCGGCACAACACCACGGACCACCTCGTCGCCGACATGGAACGCCTCCGCGCCCACCTCGGGATCGACCGCTGGCTGCTGTACGGGGGCTCCTGGGGGTCCACGCTGATACTGGCGTACGCCGAGCGGCACCCGGAGCGGGTCACCGAGATCGTGATCCCGGCGGTGACCACGACCCGGCGCACCGAGATCGACTGGCTGTACCGGGGCGCCGGCCTCTTCCACCCGGAGGCGTGGGACCGCTTCCGGGCCCACGTCCCGGAGGCCGCGAGCGACGCGACCCCGGACGTGCTCGCCGCGTACGCCCGGCGCACCGTGGACCCCGACCCGGCGGTGCGGGCGGGGGCGACGGCCGCGTGGTGCGCCTGGGAGGACGCGGTGCTGTCCGGGGAGGTCCACACCGGGCCGCCCCCGTACAGCGGGCGGCCCGGCCGGGCACGGGAGGCGCTGGTGCGGATCTGCTCGCACTACTTCTCGCACGGCGCCTGGCTGGAGGAGGGGCAGCTGATCCGGGAGGCGGGGCGGCTGGCCGGGATACCGGGGGTGCTCATCCACGGACGGCGGGACATGGGCGGGCCGCTCGGTACGGCGTGGGAGCTGGCCAAGGCGTGGCCGGACGCGGAGCTGACGGTGATCGAGGACGCGGGGCACCTGGGCGGGGCGGCGACGAGCCGGGCGATCCGCACGGCACTGGACCGGTTCGCGGCGGCGTAGGCGAAGACCGCTTGCTTCGAGCGCGCTCGAAGGAGTTGGCTTGGGGTCCATGAAGTACACGCAGCTCGGACGCACCGGACTCAAGGTAAGCCGCCTCGTCCTGGGGACGATGAACTTCGGCCCCCAGACCAACGAGAGCGACAGCCACGACCTCATGGACGCGGCGCTGGACGCCGGCGTCAACTTCTTCGACACCGCGAACGTCTACGGCTGGGGCGAGAACAAGGGCCGCACCGAGGAGATCCTCGGCACCTGGTTCGCCAAGGGCGGCGACCGCCGCGACAAGGTCGTGCTCGCCACCAAGGTCTACGGCAACATGGGCGCCGACGGCGAGGCGTGGCCGAACCACGACAAGCTGTCCGCGGTCAACATCCGCCGGGCCGTCGACGCCAGCCTGAAGCGGCTCCAGACGGACCACATCGACCTGTACCAGTTCCACCACGTCGACCGGGACACCCCGATCGAGGAGATCTGGCAGGCCATCGACGTACTGATCCAGCAGGGCAAGATCCTGTACGCCGGTTCCTCGAACTTCTCCGGCTACAAGATCGCCCAGGCCAACGAGCGCGCCCGGCAGCGCGGCAGCTACGGCCTGGTCAGCGAGCAGTGCATCTACAACCTGATGGAGCGCGGCGCCGAGATGGAGGTCATCCCGGCCTCCCAGGAGTACGGCCTCGGCGTCATCCCGTGGTCGCCCCTGCACGGCGGCCTCCTCGGCGGCGCCCTCCGCAAGGAGCGCGAGGGCGGCGGCGCCCGCTCCACCTCCGGCCGCTCCGGCGAGGCGCTGGCCGACCCGAAGGTGCGGGCACAGGTGCAGGCGTACGAGGACCTGCTCGACAAGCACGGCCTGGAGCCCGGTGAGGTGGGCCTCGCCTGGCTGCTGACCCGGCCCGGGATCACCGGCCCGATCTCCGGCCCGCGCACGCGGGAGCAGCTCGACTCGGCGCTGCGCGCGGTGGAGCTGGAGCTCTCGGCGGAGGTGCTGGACGGGCTGGAGGAGATCTTCCCCGGCCCGGGCCCGTCGCCGGAGAACTTCGCCTGGTAGCGGCCGGTCAGCCGAGGGCCGCCGCCACGGCGACGACGGCGAACATCAGTACGAGCACGGCCGCCATGATGCGGTTTCTGGTCTTCGGGTCCACCCGACGAGCGTAACCGCCCCGGCATTCGTGAACGCGACGCGGCCCCGCCCCGGAGAACCGGGAGCGGGGCCGCGTGGTCGCCCGGACACGTACGGGCGTGAAGTGCTACGCCGCCGTGGCCAGCTGCTCGCGCTGCACGAAGCGGACGTGCGGGCGGCCCGGACGCAGGTCCACCTTGAGGCGCAGACCGCCGAGGCGGGCCAGGATCACGCCGATGCCGACCGCCGCCGCGAGGGACAGGGCGCCGCCGACCACCATGCCGGTGCGGGCACCGTACGCGTCGCTGATCCAGCCGACGATCGGGGCGCCCACCGGCGTACCCCCTGCGAAGACCATCATGTACAGGCTCATCACCCGGCCGCGCATGGCCGGGTCGGACGCCATCTGGACGCTGGTGTTGGCGCTGATGTTGGTCGTCAGGCCGATCATGCCGATCGGCACCAGCAGGACCGCGAAGATCCAGACGTTCGGCGCGAGCGCCGCGACGATCTCCAGCAGGCCGAACGCCGTACCGGCGGCGACCAGCATCCGCAGCCGCGAGGAGCGGCGGCGGGCGGCGAGCAGGGCACCGGCCAGGGAGCCAGCGGCCATGAGGATGTTGAAGAACGAGTACATCCCGGCGCCGCCGTGGAAGATCTCGTCCGCGAAGGCCGTCAGCCAGATCGGGAAGTTGAAGCCGAAGGTGCCGACGAAGCCTACCAGGACGATCGGCCAGATCAGCTCGGGGCGCCCGGAGACGTAGCGCAGCCCCTCACGGAGCTGCCCCTTCGCGCGCGGGACGACCACGGACTTGTGGAGCTCGCTCGTCCGCATCATCATCAGGCCGACGAGCGGCGCGAGGAACGACAGGCCGTTGAACATGAAGGCCCAGCCGCTGCCGACCGTGGTGATCAGCACACCCGCGACGGCGGGACCGACGAGCCGGGCCGACTGGAAGTTCGCCGAGTTCAGGCTGACCGCGTTGCGCAGCTGCGCGGGGCCGACCATCTCGGACACGAACGCCTGCCGGGCCGGGTTGTCGACCACGGTGACCATGCCGAGCAGGAACGCGATCAGATAGACGTGCCACACCTGGACCACGCCGGAGAGCGTGAGCACGGCGAGCACGACACCGCAGGCGCCCAGGGCGGCCTGGCTGACGAGCAGGAGCTTGCGCTTCGGCAGCCGGTCGGCGATGACGCCGCCGTAGAGGCCGAACAGCAGCATGGGGAGGAACTGGAGTGCCGTGGTGATGCCGACGGCGGCGGCGGACCCGGTGAGGCTCAGCACGAGCCAGTCCTGCGTGATGCGGGACATCCAGGTACCGGTGTTGGAGATCACGGCGCCCGTGGCGAACAGGCGGTAGTTGCGTATCTTCAGCGACGAGAAGGTCCCGCCGGTCTTGCTCTCGTGGGTGGAAGTCGGTGCGGGGGCGGAGTCTGCTCCGGATCCCGTACTCAAAAGGGTTCGCCTCCTCGGCGTGGACATCGTGCTGATCGACGGGACGGAGAGCGCGTCTCCTACAGGTGGGCGAGCTTCTCCAGCACGGGCGCCGCGTTGCGCAGCGTCTCCCACTCGTCCTCGTCAAGGCCCTCGGCCAGCGTGGCCAGCCAGGCGTTCCGCTTCTTGCGGCTCTCGGCGAGCATGGCCTCGGCCTGCTCGGTCTGGCTGACCATCTTCTGGCGACGGTCATCGGGGTGCGGTTCCAGCCTGACCAGACCCTTCGATTCCAGCAACGCGACGATGCGGGTCATCGACGGCGGCTGCACATGCTCCTTGCGGGCCAGCTCACCCGGGGTGGCGGAACCACAACGGGCGAGCGTTCCGAGCACCGACATCTCGGTCGGGCTCAGCGACTCGTCGACGCGCTGGTGCTTCAGGCGCCGGCCGAGCAGCATGACGGCGGAACGGAGGGAGCTCACGGCGGCGGCACTGTCGCTGTCGTGGATCAGGTCAGGCATGTTTGTTAGCGTAACTCATTACCTACGCTAAAGACTACTTGTGTTACACGCGCGTAAGCGGGATCACGCCGGAACAACTCGACCGCTGTAGCCGGATCACCAATCGATCACCCAAACGAGTGAGCCAGCGGCGGAAAATCTCGCGCGGCGGGGTCGCGGGGCGTAACCCTGCTTGCCATGGGATCGACAGTGCTCAGCCTGCGCATAGACGGTGAGCTGCTCGACCGGCTCAAGCAGCATGCCGCAAAACGCGGAATGAGCGTCCAGGACTATGTGGTCCGGACGCTCATTCGCGACGACTTCGACGAGCGCTTCCAGGCGGCCGTCGAGGAGACGGAGAAGTTCTACGGGCCGGAGAAGCTCTGCCCGGCGGACGGCGTGCCGGCCGAGGAGTCCACCTGACCCCCGGGCCCGGCCCGCGCCCCGCCCCTACGTGAGGCCGAGCGCCGGCATCATGTAGTAGAAGACGAAGACCGCCGACACCGCGTACATCGCGGCGGGCACCTCGCGGCCCCGGCCGGAGGCCAGGCGCAGCACGGTGAAGGCGATGAAGCCGATGCCGATGCCGTTGGTGATCGAGTACGTGAACGGCATCATGACCATGGCGAGGAACGCCGGGATCGCGAGCGTGAAGTCGTTCCAGTCGATGTCCCGCACCGAGCCCGCGATGATCAGGAAGCCCACCGCCAGCAGGGCGGGGGTCGCCGCCTGCGAGGGGACCATGGTCGCCAGCGGCGTGAGGAACAGCGCCACCGTGAACAGCAGGCCCGTGACGATGCTGGCCAGACCCGTGCGGGCACCCTCGCCGACGCCCGCCGTGGACTCCACGAAGCAGGTCGAGGCGGAGGAGGAGCTGGCACCGCCCGCGGCGACCGCGACACCGTCCACGAAGAGCACCCGGTTGATGCCCGGGAAGTTGCCGTTGGGGTCCGTCAGCTTCGCCTCGTCGCCGACGCCGAGGATGGTACCCATCGCGTCGAAGAAGCAGGACAGCAGCACGGTGAAGACGAACAGGATGCCGGTCAGCACGCCGACCTTGTGGAAGCCGCCGAACAGGCTGAAGTGACCCAGCAGCCCGAAGTCCGGCGTGGCGACGGGATTGCCCGGCCACTCCGGCACGGTCAGCCCCCACGCCTCGCCCGGCAGGTCCGCGACCGCGTCGATGATCAGCGCGACGACGGTCATCGCCACGATGGAGATCAGGATCGCGCCCGGTACCTTGCGGACGATCAGGATCAGGGTGAGCAGCGCGCCCAGCACGAAGACCAGGACCGGCCAGCCGTTGAGGTGGCCGTCGGAGCCGAGCTGGAGCGGCACGGTGGTGTGCGCGGCGTCCGGGATGCGGGAGACGAAGCCCGAGTCGACCAGGCCGATGAGCAGGATGAACAGGCCGATACCGATGGCGATGCCCTTGCGCAGCGAGCCCGGTACGGCGTTCATCACGCGTTCCCGCAGCCCGGTCGCGACGAGCAGCATGACCACGATGCCCGCGAGGACCACCATGCCCATGGCGTCGGCCCAGCTCATCCGGGGGGCGAGCTGGAGGGCGACGACGGTGTTGACGCCGAGGCCCGCGGCCAGCGCGATCGGCACGTTGCCGATGACGCCCATGAGCAGCGTGGAGAACGCGGCGGTGAGCACGGTCGCGGTGACCAGCTGGCCGCCGTCGAGCTGGTGGCCGTACATGTCCTTCGCGCTGCCCAGGATGATCGGGTTCAGCACGATGATGTAGGCCATCGCGAAGAAGGTCGCGAATCCGCCACGGATCTCGCGGGCGACCGACGACCCCCGCTCGGAGATCTTGAAGAAGCCGTCCAGGCCGCCGGAGGACGGGGAGGGCGGAGGCGGCGTGGCGTCGACCTTAGCGGTGGCCGAGGGGGACATGTATGACCTCAGTCAGGGTGCGTAGAGGGGTTCAAAAGTGGTCAGCTTTGGACTTTCACACGAATAATTCGAGCCAGCCATAAGCAGATTCAGTATGAATACATAAGGCGAAGATCGCTATCTCCGCGCGTAGACCCTTGGGCCGACTGGCCCGACGGGGCTTATGTACGCGACGCATACACTGGCCGCATGGCGAAGTGGACACCCAAGCACGAGGCGCCGGAGCCCCTGGAGGGCCCGGTCGTCGCGACCATCACCGGCGGCACGATCCTCTGGTTCGTCCTCTTCCTCGTCCAGATCCCGTTCTACAACTGGTTCGACGACCACGGCCACCTGTGGTGGGTGTGGACCTGCCTGGCGGGCGCGGGCCTCGGCCTGATCGGCATCTGGTACGTGCGGGGGCGGGACGCGGCCCTCAAGCGCGCTGCCGCGGCCGCTGCGGCACAGGACGACTGACCCGCCGTACGACCACGGGACGATTCCCGTCCTCCCCCGGTCCGATCTTCGTACGTTCCGGCGGGTGGCCCGGTCGTTCCGCCCGTACCGTCGAACCATGACGCAGCGGGCATCCGAACTTTCCGGGGAGCGGCGCGGCGCTCCCGGACGCGGGCTGACGGCGGCCGAGGTCGCCGAGCGGATATCGCGGGGCGAGGTCAACGACGTACCGGTGCGGTCCTCGCGGTCGCTGACCGAGATCGTCCGGGCCAACGTCTTCACCCGGTTCAACCTGATCATCGGCGTGCTCTGGGTGATCATGCTGGCCGTCGCGCCGATCCAGGACAGCCTGTTCGGCTTCGTGATCATCGCCAACACCGGCATCGGCATCGTGCAGGAGTGGCGGGCCAAGAAGACGCTGGACAGCCTCGCGGTCGTCGGTGAGTCGAGACCCGTGGTCCGGCGCGACGGCGAGGCCGCCGAGATCCACACCTCCGAGATCGTCCTCGGCGACCTGGTCGAGCTGGGACCCGGGGACAAGGTCGTCGTGGACGGCACGGTCGCCGAGGCGGACGGCCTGGAGGTGGACGAGTCCCTGCTCACCGGCGAGGCCGACCCGGTCATCAAGAAGACCGGCGACACGGTGATGTCCGGCAGCTTCGTCGTCGCCGGGGGCGGCGCGTTCACCGCGACGAAGGTCGGGCGCGAGGCGTACGCGGCTCAGCTCGCCGAGGAGGCGTCCCGCTTCACGCTCGTCCGGTCCGAGCTGCGCAGCGGCATCTCGACCATCCTGAAGTACATCACCTGGATGATGGTGCCGACCGCGACCGCCCTGGTGATCAGCCAGCTGGTGGTCAAGGAGCACAACTTCAAGGACTCCGTGGCCCGCACCGTCGGCGGGATCGTGCCGATGATCCCGGAGGGCCTGGTCCTGCTGACCTCGGTGGCCTTCGCGATCGGGGTCGTACGCCTCGGCCGCAAGCAGTGCCTGGTGCAGGAGCTGCCCGCCATCGAGGGCCTGGCCCGGGTCGACGTCGTCTGCCTGGACAAGACCGGCACGCTCACCGAGGGCGGCATGGACGTCACGGAGCTGCGCGCGCTGGGCGGCGCCGGCGAACCGCGTCTGCGCCGCGTCCTCGGGGCCTTCGGCGCGTCCGAGCCCCGTCCCAACGCCAGCCTCCAGGCCATCATCGACGCCTTCCCGGCCCCGGCGGACGGCGCCTGGACCACCACCGGCACGCTGCCGTTCTCCTCCGCCCGCAAGTACAGCGGCGCCGCGTTCACCGAGGACGACGGGACGTCCTCCGCCTGGCTGCTCGGCGCGCCCGACGTGCTGCTGTCCGAGGACGACCCGGCGCTCACGGAGGTCGGGCAGCTCAACGAGCAGGGCCTCCGGGTGCTGCTCCTGGCCCGGGCGCGCGGCGGGCTGGACGCGCCGGACGCGGCCGAGGGGGCGGAGCCGGCCGCGCTCGTCGTGCTGGAACAGCGGCTGCGGCCCGACGCGGGGCGCACCCTCGCGTACTTCGGCGAGCAGCGGGTCGCGACGAAGGTGATCTCCGGGGACAACGCGGTCTCGGTCGGCGCGGTGGCCGCGAAGCTCGGGATGGAGGGCGCGGAGCACCCCCAGGACGCGCGCCGGCTCCCCGCGGACCGGGACGAGATGGCCACCGCGATGGAGCAGAACGCGGTGTTCGGCCGGGTCACCCCGCAGCAGAAGCGGGAGATGGTCGCCGCGCTCCAGTCGCGCGGGCACACGGTCGCGATGACCGGCGACGGCGTCAACGACGTGCTCGCGCTGAAGGACGCCGACATCGGCGTCTCCATGGGCTCGGGCTCCGAGGCGACGCGCGCGGTCGCCCAGATCGTGCTGCTGAACAACAGCTTCGCGACCCTGCCGTCGGTGGTCGCCGAGGGCCGCCGCGTGATCGGCAACATCACCCGGGTCGCGACCCTGTTCCTGACGAAGACCGTGTATTCGGTGCTGCTGGCGGTCCTGGTGGTCTGCTTCCAGGTCGAGTACCCGTTCCTGCCCCGCCATCTGACCCTGCTGTCCACGCTGACGATCGGCGTCCCGGCGTTCTTCCTGGCGCTCGCCCCGAACAAGGAGCGCGCGCACCCGAACTTCGTGCGCCGCGTGATGCGGTACGCGATCCCCTCGGGCGTCATCTGCGCCGCCGCGACCTTCGTGATGTACCTGATCGCCCGCCACCACTACTCCGGCACGGGCGCGCTCGACGCGGAGACGAGCGCGGCGACGCTCACGCTCTTCCTGGTCTCGATGTGGGTCCTGGCGATCATCGCCCGCCCGTACACCTGGTGGCGGATCTGCCTGGTGGCCGCGATGGGCCTGGCCTTCCTGGTGGTGCTCGCGGTGCCGTGGCTCCAGGACTTCTTCGCCCTGAAGCTGGTGGGCACGCAGATGCCGTGGACGGCGGTGGGCATCGCGGTGGTGGCGTCGGTGGCGCTGGAGTACGTCTGGCGGCTGGTGGGCCGCCGCTTCGGGGGATGAGGCGGCGGCCCGGGACG
Source organism: Streptomyces sp. NPDC052299 (assembly GCF_040679335.1). Lineage (NCBI taxonomy): Bacteria > Bacillati > Actinomycetota > Actinomycetes > Kitasatosporales > Streptomycetaceae > Streptomyces > Streptomyces sp. NPDC052299. The sequence continues at coordinate 242,107 of NZ_JBFAUP010000004.1, forward strand.
GGCTACTTCACGTCGACGTAGTCACCCGTGGCGGTGGCCGCCGGGGTGGTGGACGTTCCCGCGAAGCTGTAGCGCCAGTAGCCGTCGACCGTGGCCTTCACGGTCGTCTTCGCGTCGCCCTTGTTGTTCGTCCTGACGGTCTTCACCGTGGTGTAGGTGCTGCTGCCCTTCTTGCGGAACTGCAGCTTCACCGGCTGGTTGGTGTAGCCGTGGTACTTGAAGTCGTCCCAGTTGGCCCGGGACAGCCAGCCGGTGACGGTGATGGTCTTGCCCTTCTTGACCGGCTCCGGGGAGGCGTTGACCGTCTGCTTCGACGCGCGCTGCACGAGGGTGGTGCCCAGGTTGTCCTGGACGACGAAGCCGATCTCGTCCGGGTCGACCGTGTCCGGGTCCTGGCCATTGAGCGCGACCGCGTAGCCCACGGCCTTCCACTTCGTGGCGTCGGCGTTGCCGAACAGATCGAACTCGGGGTAGACCGCGATGTTCCCCTTGCAGGTGGCGACCGTGGCGGACACCTTCTTGCAGACGGGGGTGTCGTCGCCGTAGAACTCGTTGGCCGGGTTGTCGAACGAGCCGCGGTAGAGCCCGACCTCCAGCATGAAGTCCTCGGCGAAGATGTCCACGTCGGCGGCGTGCGTGACGGTGAAGCTGGTCGGGACCCGCTTGGTGTACGTGGTCCCCACCACCAGCGGCTTGCCGCCGTTGATCGTGAACTTGGAGAAGGTGAGGTCGAGCGGGCCCGGCTCGGCCGCGGCCGCGGCGGAGCGGGCGCCGGTCTTGGCGCCGGAGGGCGCGGCGGCGGACTGCGCCGCGCGCGCCAGCTCGGCGGTGCTGCCGGTCGAACCGTGCGCGCCGTCGGCCTGGGCGGCCGACGGAAGGGCGAGAGCGGAAAGGGCCAGGGCGCCGCTGACAGCGGCCACGGTGGCACGTATGCGCATGTTCGTTCCCCAAGGTGGAGAAGGGGCCCGGCACGATGGTCGATCGCGCGGGCCCGGTCGTCTGTGGAGCCTGGTGGCTCGACAGACGAGACGGTCCCCACCTGTGAACGGTTGTGCGCGTCCTGAGACTTTTTTGTGAAGGCGCCCTTCCGGGCCGCTCAGTCGAACCAGCGGTCCCGGGCCAGCTCCCGCGTACGGGACGGGTCTTCGAGCAGCGCCGCCACCTCGAAGCGGCGCGGCCACTGGCCGGCGGCCCAGGCCAGGCCCGCCGCGACGCCCTCCAGGGTCGAGGCGTGCACCACCCCGTCCGGGGTGCGCCGCCAGTCGAGTTCCACGCCGCCCGCGCGGAGTTCGACGTGCTCGAGGTACGTGGCCGGGGTGGCGGGCCCCAGCAGGACGCGGACGGACTCGGGCACCTCGTGCTCCTCGCCGTCGCTCGTGACCTCGGCCTCGACGCTCTCGCCGAGCCGCCGCACCTGGAACAGCTCGGCCAGCTCCGCCGCGTGCGCCGGGGCGACGGGCAGCAGCGGCAGCCCCCCGGTGAGCGGCAGCAGGTCCGGCGCGTCCGCGATCACCGCGTCCGCCGCGTCCACCACCCGCACCTCGCCGTCCACGACCGCCCGCAGCTCGTCCGGCAGCGTGACCTGTTCCGGGTCGAGCGCGGACAACGCGGTGTACAGCGCGTGCAGTTGTACGGCGGTGACCGGGCGGTCCCCGTCGGCGAGGCGGCCCAGGAGCTCGGCGGCCCCGCCCGGCTCGTCCAGGAGCGCGGCGACCGAGGTCCGTACGCCCAGGGCGCGCAGCACCTCGGCGTCCTCGAAGCCGGTCGCGTCGGCGGAGTCGTACAGCCCCGCGAGCAGGGGGTCCCCGCCGTGGGTGCGCAGGCCCGCCGGGCGGCGGCCGTCCAGCACCGGGTGGCCGCGCAGCCACCACGCGGTGTACGGGCGGACGGACTCCGTGGTGCCGTCCGGGAGCAGCACCCGGACCGGCTGGGTGAGCGCGTCCCGCAGCGGCGGCCGGGCGAGCATCGCGAGGGCCTGCGGCCAGGCGTCGTCGTCCACCAGGTCCAGGTCCCGCACGGCGACCAGCTCGGTGGCGACCGGCGGCACCGGACTGTCCGGCAACTGGTCGAGGATGTCCTCGCACCACACGTCCACCGCGTCGAGCAGCCCGGCGTCGTCCGGCTCCGCGAAGTCGCTGTCGCGCGGCTCCAGTTCGTCCGGGTCCAGCACGACGTCGGTGGCCCGTACGAGCGCGAAGGTGGCGAGCACGCCGCAGGCGGTCAGCGGCTGTTCGCCCCAGCGCTCGGCCAGCTCCGCGTCGCACAGCGCGAGTTCGCCCTCGCGCATGACCCCGGCGAACGGGCTGTCCGGCAGCACCAGCTCCCCGGCCGGGGCGAGTTCGCCGTCCTCGTCGGGCAGCGCGAGCGCGCCGAGCCAGGGCTCCTCGCCCGGTTCCAGGGCGGCGTCGCGGACCAGGGCGAGCACGGTCTCGGCCAGCTCGTCGCCGTCGAGCGCGTCCTCGTCCCAGACCTCGCCCGCGTCCAGCGACCCGGCGACGGCGGCCCGCACCTGCGGGGTCGTCAGCACGGCGCGCGGGGTGGCGGGCAGGGCGCCCAGCTTCTCCAGGAGCGGGTGCGCGGCGTCCGGGTGCGCGACCTTGAGCCCGAGCCGTTCGAGGACGGGGCCGGACAGGGCGTCGGGGAGCGGGAGGAGGACCTGGCGGGGGCCGATGGTCGTGCGGGGAAGCGCGGGCGCCCCGGGATCGCCGCCCGCCAGGGGCACCGGGAGCCCCGTCAGGCGGTCCGGGTCCACCCCGGCCAGGCTGTCGTAGAGCCGCCGCCACCAGGCCGGTTCGCGCTCCAGGCCCGCCAGGCGGTCGATCGCCTCGGTCAGCGGGACGCGGGCGACGCCCAGCGTGCGCAGCTCGACGCGCCGTTCGAGGCCCGCGGGCAGCAGGCACGGCAGCACCTCCGCCAGCACGGCGACCGTCGCCGCACCGGCCCCCTCCACCACCTCGGCCTCGACGGGGCGCAGCCCAGCGGTGTCCTTGTCCTTCCGGAGGTCCCCGTCCCAGTCCTCCCAGCGCTCCGGTTCGCGCGGGGCGGCGGGCTCCAGGAACGCCACGCGCGGCAGCCGCTCCAGGACCGCCGCGCGCAGCGCCCCGTCCAGCGCGCCCTGCCCGAGCGGGCCCGGGACCAGGCCGATCGTCGCGACGGACACCGGCTCCCAGTCGCCGAGCAGCTCCGCGTACGCGTCGGCGGCGCGCTGCACCAGGAAGTCGGTGAGCGGTCCGGGGGCGGGGTGCCTGCGGGTGGTGTCCAGCGGCAGCGACGCGATGAGCAGCGCGGGCAGGCCGAGCGGTTCGTCGGTGGGCGTGGGCGCGTGCACCACCGGTGCGGTACGGGGGTGGACCGGGGCGCCGTCCGCGTCCACCGGGACGGCCCAGGTCACCGACCAGTGCGGGCGGAGACGTTCCTCCAGCGGGCGGTCGGCGAGCAGGGCGGGCTCGATGGGGCCGTGGTGGACGGCGGTGCGCCAGCGGTTCGTCCCGTGCGCGGAGTCCTCGACGTGGGTGTACGGGCCGTGCTGGGAGCGGCGGAGCGTGCGTACGCCCTCCGGGGTCTCCACGACGACCTCTTCCAGGCCGGCCAGCGTGAGGAGCAGGGCGTCGTCAACGGCGGCCAGCAGCCGTTCGACCAGGTCCTCGGCGACGCCGTCGCGCAGCGGCAGCACGACGACGGTGTCGTAGCCGTCGGGTGCGGTGCCCTCGGCGGGCAGCGGGAGGCGCAGCAGCGGTACGTGGCCGTCGCGGCGGCGCAGCTCGTCGCCCAGGCCGGGGCTGCCGACGGCGGCCTCCCGGGCCAGTTCGCGGGCCTCCGCGAGGGACCAGCGGACGCCGCCGTGCCGGCCCGTGATCGCCGGCTCGTCGCTCACCGCGAGCACGGCGGCGAACCCGACGCCGAAGCGGCCCACGGCGCCCTCGTGCCCCTCGCGCTTCGCGGACGCGCGCAGCGTGGACAGCGACTCGACGCCGGTGGCGTCCAGGGGGGCGCCGGTGTTCGCGGCGGCGAGGACGGCGGGGGTGCCGTCCGTCCCCGGGTGCAGGGTGAGGCGCAGGCGGCCCGGTGTCCCGGCGCGGGCGGCGGCGTCGGCGGCGTTCTGGGCCAGCTCGACCACGAGGCGGTCGCGGTAGCCGCCGAGCGCGAGGTCCTCCTCGGCGTTGGCGTCCTCCCGGAACCGGGCGGGCCCGGCACCCCAGGCGGCCAGCACGCCGCGCCGCAACCGCGCGGTGCCGAACGGATCGCCCTCCGTCGCGATGGTGCCCATGGGGTACTCCCTCTGCCGGTGCCGGTAACGCGTACCCCGCGAAGCTACCGGGTACTGCCCGGGCCCTCCGACTCACCGCCCCTGAAGGACGGCACCGGCCGTCTCGAGCCCGTCCGGCGATTGAGGACGGAACCGGTTCGCCGGGCCCCGGGGCTACGCGTGGTCCTGGTCTTCCGGGCCCCCGGAGGCGGACGCCTCACCGTGCAACGGATACTCGTCCACCCGCACCGTGTCCAACGCATGAGCCGCCGCCGCAGGCGGCTTCGGCATGACCGCCGCCTCCGAGTGCCCCCCGCACCCGTACGACAGCGACACCACATGCCCGTCCGCCGGACCGAACTCGTTCGCGCACACCCCGAACGCCTGCCGCAGCGAGCCCGTCAGGGGAACCAGGAACGCGCAGGACACGCACGACGCCGGTGCGGCCTGTGCCATCGGGGTCTTCGGGCCGAACTCCTCTTCCCAGCGGTCCGCCGCCGAGTGCAGCCCGTAACGCGACAGCACCCGCGCCCGCCGCATGCCCAGCTCTTGCGCCACCGCCGCGATCGACCCGCGCGCCGTCGCGGCGGACGGCTCCGGGCGTGTCGTCAGCTCCGCGTCCTCGACGTCGACCAGGTCGGCCAGCCCGTCGGTGGCCGGGGCGTTCGGCGGCGGCTCCTCCGCGCCGGTGTACCCGGGCTCCAGCCGCAGGTCGTCCGCCTCGGTCGGCAGCAGGTCCCCGGGGCCCATGTCCCCCGGCCGCAGCCGCTCGCTCCACGGCACCCACTCCGGCGCGAGCAGCGCGTCCGAGCCCGGCAGCAGCACGGTCTCGTCCAGCGTGACGTTCTTCGCGCGGGAGGCCCGGGCGACCGTCACGGCCCAGCGCCAGCCCCGGTAGCCGGGGTCCTTGCACTCGAAGTAGTGCGTGACGACCCGGTCCCCCTCGGAGACCACCGCCACATGCTCACCCACGACCCCGGGCGCGGCCGCCTCCTCCGCCGCCGCGCGGGCGAGGTCTACCGCCTCGGCGCACAGACGGTCGGGAGCGGGGGTACGGGCGGTACGGGCCGTACGGCCTCGCGTCGTCGCAGCACTCACAGGTCTCGCTTCTCTCCTACGCCAGTCTCACGAGCGCGCCAGCACATCGACCATCGATTTCGGCCATACGGTCGCGGACGGAGCGGACCTGAGGGCCGCGTCGACGTCCACACCCGTTGAGCCAAGCTCGGGCACGCCTTCCGCAATCCATTCTGCGGGATCGCCGAGAGGCGCGCGGCCGAGAACAACCGCCGGTGGCGCGCTACGCACGCTACCCTCTCCGCCGCTCCCCGCCCACCTGCCGTCCGAAACGGCGCCGCATCCGTCCTCGCGCCGACCCCGCGCAAGGCCCGCCGGAACCCCCCGCTCACGACCCGTTCCGCGCCTCCGGCACTGACCCGACGGAGCGGTACCGACCCCGCCCGGCCAGGATGCCGGTTCGCATCACCCGGTCCTGGGGCACTATGACCAAGTGGCTTCAGCCAGGTCGCACGACGGTCCCGGCCCGCTCCGCAGTGCGGGACGGTCGATCGGTCGTGCCCTGCGCGTCCCCTTCACCGGCACCGCCCGCGGCATCCGCAAGGCGACCCACGCGCACGGCGCCGGCGAGAGCGGCCTCGGCAAGCTGATCGAACTGCACGCGGTGAACGGCGCGGGCGACGTGATGATCACCGTCGCGCTCGCGTCCACCGTGTTCTTCTCCGTACCGACCGACCAGGCGCGCGGCCGGGTCGCGCTCTACCTCGCGGTGACGATGGCACCGTTCATCCTGCTGGCCCCCGTCATCGGCCCGCTCCTGGACCACCTGCCGCACGGCCGCCGGGCCGCGATGGCCGGATCGATGCTGGCGCGGGCGGTGCTGGCGCTGACCATGTCCGGCGCGGTCGCCACCGGCGACCTGGAGCTGTACCCGGCGGCGCTCGGCGTACTGGTCTGCTCGAAGGCGTACGGGGTGGTGCGCAGCGCCGTCGTACCGCGTCTGCTGCCACCGAACTTCTCGCTGGTGAAGGCCAACTCACGGGTGACCCTCGCCGGGCTGCTGGCCACCGGGGCCGCCGCGCCCGTCGGGGCCGGGCTGCAGACGATCGGCCCGCAGTGGCCGCTGTACGGCGCGTGCGCGATCTTCGTCGGCGGCGGCATCCTGGCGTTCACGCTGCCGCCCAAGGTGGACTCGGCGAAGGGCGAACGCCGGGCGCGGCTCGTACCGCCGCACGGCGAGAACGCGCCACGACCGCCCGCCCCGAAGACCGGAGCCAGGAACGGGGCCAAGGGCCGCGAGCGGCGCCCCGGGCTGCGGTCGGTCGGCCCGTCCGTGCTGCACGGCCTCCAGGCCAACGCGGCGCACCGCGCGCTCTCCGGGTTCCTGATCTTCTTCCTGGCGTTCCTGCTGCGCGAGCACCCGCTCGCCGGACAGAGCGCCGCGATCTCGCTGGGCATCGTCGGCGTGGCGGCGGGCGTGGGCAACGCGCTGGGCACGGCGGTCGGCTCCTGGCTGCGGGCGCGCGGCCCGGAGATCATCGTCGCCTCGGTGCTGGGCCTGGCGCTGGGCGTGGCGGTCCTGGCGGCCGTCTTCTTCTCGACGGTCATGGTCGCCGCGCTCGCCGCGACGGCGGGCCTCACGCAGGCGCTGTCGAAGCTGTCGCTGGACGCGATGATCCAGCGGGACGTGCCGGAGGAGGTGCGGACCTCCGCGTTCGCCCGCTCCGAGACGCTGCTCCAGATGGCCTGGGTGGTGGGCGGCGCGATCGGCATCGCCCTCCCCCTCAACGGCGTACTGGGCATGGCCGTCGCCGCCGGGCTGCTGGCGCTCGGTGCTTCCGCCTCCGTACGGGGGCTGCTGGGCGCCGCGCGGCGCGGCTCGCCGCACCCCCGCGTGGCGTGAGCGGGAGCGACCGATAGCCTTCGGCCCATGACCGTTGCGTTCTTCTCCGGTAAGGGCCGTCGAATCGGCGTCGCTCTTGGTGCCGTGTCCGCGGGACTTCTCGTCCTCTCCGCCTGCGACAAGCCGACGCCGCTCGCCACCGTGACGGTCGGCGACAACTCGGTGAGCTCCGAGGCCGCCTGCTACAACGACGGCAAGGCGCTCAAGAACTCCGAGGCCCAGAAGTGCCTCAACAAGGAGGCGGAGAAGAGCATCAAGGTCTCGATGACCGACACGGTGCACTTCGGCGTCGACCCGGAGATCGCGGACAACGGCTGGACCCTCTTCCTCGACGGTCAGCGCGGCGAGCCGGAGCCCTCCAAGAAGACCTACCGGTCCATCAACGGCAGCGCCTTCTTCTCCACCCAGACCGAGGGGGCCGCGCCGAAGAACTCCCAGGTCAGCATCGTGGAGACCAAGGGCGCGAAGGTCATCGGCATCTGGCACTTCAAGCTGGAGAAGACCGACTGACGTGGCCGTACTCGTCGTGACCGCGGTCCCGGTGGAACGGGACGCGGTCACCCGTGCGTACGGGGACGAGCCCGAGGTGCACCGAGTGCACGGCGCGGAGATCCACCGCGCCGGCCCGCTGGACGTGCTCGCGGCCGGCGTGGGCCCGGCCGCGTCGGCGGCGTCGACGGCGTTCGCCCTGGCGGCGCACCCCTACGACCTGGTCGTATCGGCGGGTATCGGCGGCGGCTTCGCCCCGGCGGCACCGGTCGGCTCGCTGGCCGTGTCCCGCCGCATCGGCGCGGCGGACCTGGGCGCCGAGACGCCGGACGGCTTCGTTCCGGTGACCGGCCTCGGCTTCGGCCGGACCTGGCACTTCCCGCCCCGCTCCCTCGTCCGCGCCGCCGCCGAGGCGACCGGGGCGGCGGCCGGCGACATCCTCACCGTCTCCACCGTCACCGGCACGGCGGACCGCACCGCCGCCCTGCTGGCCGCCCACCCGCACGCGGTCGCCGAGGCCATGGAGGGCTTCGGGGTCGCGGAGGCGGCGGACCTGGCCGGCGTACCGGTCCTGGAGATCAGGGCCGTGTCGAACACCGTCGGCCCGCGCGACCGCGACGCCTGGCGCATCGGCGACGCGCTGACCGCGCTGACCGAGGCGTTCGGGAAGCTCATACCCGTACTGGAAGGCTGGACCCGCCATGACCGAGACGCATCCGCAGGCTGACGCGCTGCGCATCGCCTTCTCGCCCTGCCCGAACGACACGTTCGTCTTCGACGCCTGGGCGCACGGCAGGGTCCCCGGCGCACCGGCTCTGGACGTCACGTTCGCGGACATCGACCTCACCAACGGCATGGCCGAGCGCGGCGAGCTGGACGTGCTCAAGGTGTCGTACGCGGTGCTGCCCTGGGTCCTGGAGGAGTACGCGCTGCTGCCCTGCGGCGGCGCGCTGGGCCGCGGCTGCGGCCCGCTCGTCCTCACCCGCGAGGCGGGCACGGACCTGACCGGGAAGACGGTCGCCGTACCGAGCGAGCGCTCGACCGCCTATCTCCTGTTCCGGCTCTGGGCCGCCGAGGTGGTGCCGGGCGGGGTGGGCGAGATCGTCGTCATGCCCTTCGACGAGATCATGCCCGCCGTCCGGGACGGCAAGGTGGACGCCGGCCTCGTCATCCACGAGGCGCGCTTCACGTACCAGAACTACGGCCTGCACAACCTGGCCGACATGGGCCGGCACTGGGAGGACACCACCGGCCTGCCGATCCCGCTCGGCGCGATCATCGCCAGGCGCTCGCTGGGCACGGACACGCTGAAGCTGCTCGCCGAGTCCGTGCGCACCTCGGTCCGCATGGCCTGGGACGACCCCGAGGCGTCCCGCCCGTACGTGACGGCCCACGCCCAGGAGATGGACCCGTCCGTCGCGGACCAGCACATCGGCCTGTACGTGAACGAGTTCACCGCGGACCTGGGCGAGGACGGCTACGCCGCGATCCGCGGCCTGCTGACCCGCGCGGCGGCCGAGGGCCTGGTCCCGGCACTGGCGCCGGACGCGCTGTCGTTCGTCTGACGCAGAGGTGGGCGCCCCCGGCCCGGGGCGCCCACCTCGCGCTGCGTCGCGGCTACACGTCGAGCTGGTCCGCGACCGCTCTCAGCAGACCGGCGATCTTGGTGCCCGCCGCCTTGTCGGGGTAGCGGCCGCGCTCCAGCATCGGCGTGATGTTCTCCAGGACGGTCGTCAGGTCCTGGACGATCGACGCCAGCTCGTCCGGCTTGCGGCGCTGGGCGGCCGCGACGGACGGGGTCGGATCGAGGATCGTCACGGAAAGCGCCTGGTCACCGCGCTGTCCGGCGACCACGCCGAATTCGACGCGCTGACCGGGCTTGAGAGCGTCGACCCCGGCCGGGAGCACGGACGAGTGCACGAAGACGTCGCTGCCGTCGTCGCGGGAGAGGAAGCCGAAGCCCTTCTCACTGTTGAACCACTTGACCTTGCCAGTCGGCAAAGCACGCACCCCATCTCAACCCGTATGCCGGAACGAATGCCCTCAGCAGGTCAGGCCGTCCTGTGGTCGTGCTCCCCTGCTGGCTGAAGCCTCCACAGGGGAAGTACCCCTCGTCAAGCCTGGTCATCCGGACTGTGTCCGGAAACGGCACCTGCTTCACCCGGACACGGTTTCACCGCGTCCGGGAACTACCCTGACGGGGTGAGTACCTCATCTTCCGGCGCGGGCGACCGGCTGGTCCGGATCGGCGCGATCGTCTTCCTCATCGGCGCCCTCTCCACCGTCGCCACCATGGCCCCGCTCTTCCTCGGCACCCATCCGCTGCCGTCCATCGCCTGGTCCCTCTGCATGCTGATGGGCGTCGGCTTCCTGATCGCCGCGGCGGGCGTGATCCGCTCGGCACGGGCGGGGTCGCGGGAGCGGTAGCCGCGTCGGCCGGTCTTTGGCCAGAAATGCGTTGCACTTGCAACGACCCCCTTGGTAGAGATGGAGCTCCTTGCAGCGCCGTACCGGGGGGCGACATGACGGGATGGGATATTGATCCGGGCGGGGTGGAGTCGATCCTGTCCCTGGTCGGACTTGCCGCAAAAGACCTGAGCAAAGACGTCAGGGGCTACGGCAGAAGCGTCGAGGACGCCGCGTTGTCAGCGGGGACGATCAGCGGGCCCTACTGCGGTGAGGCGCCGTCGGGTCCGGTGGGGGCCGCCGTCGTCAACTTCGTGTCCGACACGCAGCACAAGATCACGTTCATGGCGGCCCGGGCCAGGAAGTCGATGGACGGCACGGTCAAGGCGACCACCGAGTACATCGAGGGCGACCTCGCCATGGCGGCCCGGGCCCAGCGCGAGGCGGCCAAGGCCCCCACTCCCGCGGAGCTCAGGGCGGCCGGCAAGCCGTCCGGCGAGCGGGACGGGAAGTAGCCGCCGTGATCCAGCCCGGCGGCATCCCGCAGTACACCGGCGACTTCGCCCAACTGGAGAAGGCCGCGTCCGGTTTACGGACGCACGCCATCGGCATCCGTACCAGCGGAAAGGACGTCCATTCCCGCTTCCAGGCGACGGCCGGTTACTACAAGGCGCCCGAGGCCGACCGGCTGTTCTCCTCCACCCAGCCGGTGATGGACACGGCGGAGGAGTTCGCGACGGACATCGAGTCGCTCGCCGACGCCCTGGTCACGTTCATCCACGAGGCGAAGCCGCACGCGGACCGGCTCAAGCAGCTGAAGCACGACGCGATCGACTTCGTTCACGGCGTCGAGGGCGACGACGACTGGACCGAGGACCAGAAGAAGCTCGACGAGCACCAGGCCCTGATGGACGACGTGGCCAAGGCGCAGGACGGCTTCCACGAGGCCGAACGCAAGGCCGCGAACGCGATCGAGGCGATCAGCCCGGCCATGTCCAGGCCGCGCTGGACCGCCGACGACGGCTCCCACGGACCCCGTGCGTACGGCCCGTCCGAGGACCTGCTCGCGGGGATGGAGAACCTGCCGTGGGGCAGCCCCGAGGAGCGCACCTACGAGCGCTGGAGCCTGGGTTGGTGGGGCCACGGGGCCAAGAGCTGGGCCTGGGACGGCCTTGCCAAGGACAGCATCTGGGGCGGCATCGACGGCCTCGGCACGCTGGCGGGCTTCCACGGGGAGAAGGCCCGCAACGAGGCGTGGGACGGCTTACGCCGGACAGCCGTCGGCGGGTACGCGTACGGCATGGACGCCCTGGGCCAGGGCGAGCATCTGTCGGACTGGCAGCGGGAGAGCGAGGCGTACGCGAAGGAGTTCGCCAAGCAACTCGTCGCCTACGACGTCACGCCGGAGGACCCGGCCCGCGGCCACGCCATCGTCACGTTCAACCTGCTCACCCTCTTCGCGGGCCCGCTGGGAGTCGCCGCCAAGCTCGGCAAGGGCGGATCGTTCGCGAAGGCGGCGGGCACGGCGGCCCGGATCGGCGACGCCCTGGACCCGCTCGGCGGCGCGTTCAAGGCGGCCAAGGCCCTGTCGGACCTGCCCAAGGTCTCCCGCCTACTCGCCAACGTGAGCGACCACCTCCGCATCCCGGCGTCGAGGTTCCCCGAGGGTGTCCTCGACCTCGACCACCGCTACCGCATCGACAAGGACGGCACCTTCGTCCCCCTCGACCGGGAGGGCAACCCCCACCTGGAACCGGCGAGGCACGAGCCTCCGGCCGGCGGAGTGAGGGGGGCCGAACAGCAGCCGGTCGGCGTCGGAGCACGGGCAGAGGCCCCAGCGGCACACGCGCACGACAATGCGGCCCCGCATCCCACCGGGGAAGGAAGTCATGGCGCCCACCGCGACGACGTGGTGCACGGACCTGACGACGCGCCCCACGGCGAGGTGGCGAGCGGCGATACCGGCCACGGCCACGGTTCCGACGGCGGCTCGGGGGACTCCGGCGGGAGCGCCTCCGGCCCGTCCCACGGTCCCGCCCCCGGGAGCGGGCCCCTCGTACGCGGCAGCGAGACGGAACAGCGTGTCCGGGACGCGGTGCAGAACGTCCCCGGAAAGAAACGCCCCAAGCCGAATGTGCTGGAACGGGTTCTGGAGCGACTGGCTACGGAAGCGGACGGGCAGCGGGTCGCCGACATCATCGCTTCGGGCAGGTTCAATCAGGCGGACGAGTACGGCCAGGTCGTCTCTGCTCTGGGAGCGAACAAGGCGCACATGTTCCAGCCGTCCGCCGACCAGCTGATCTTCGCGAACGAGCTGGTGGAGCGCGGTGTTCCGGCACACACCATCGACTTCGAGCAGAAGGTCCCGGCCGGCGCCGACGTGGACATCCGCATCAGGGACGAATCCGGCGACGTGTACGCGTACCAGATGAAGCACCTCAACGATCCGCAGGACCCCGTCAGCGAGATCGCACGCGGCAAGTACCTGCTGCAGTTGGCCATCGCCGAGGCCGACCACTCGGTGATGCTCGTGGACGGAGGCCGGGGAACCGTACGGGACTGGATGACCAACGGCTCCTACGATGAGCTCCTGGCCATCCACAGCGGGGCGCGGGGTCGAAAGGGAACGGGCATCACGTTCGTCGTGCGACTGGAGGACGGAAATCTCGTGATTCCGCCGGGCAGCCGCGCCGACCCGAAGGGAATCCTGTGATCACCTCGACTCCTGTCGGCGAGTGGGTGTGGGAACTCTCCCCCACGAGCGGTGCCGAATTCTCTGCCCGCAGTGCCGCTCGGACCGCGGCGGGGGTGTGGGACCGGCTGGCGGACCGGGGCCTCGCCGCAGCCGGAGGGACGGCAGGTCTGCGGGTCTGCGACCGTCAGAACCCGCGGGACGTCCGAATGGAACTGCGCGGGCTGAGTCTCGGAGCGCCGCCGTGGGCGCCGGCCTCGCCCGTGATCCGGGCGGTGGAACGGGCGGACGCGCTCGAAGGGGACCTGGCCGTCGTCCTGCGCGTCGAGTGCCCCGGCACATGGCTGGAGCCGGGGGGCACATTTCGCGCCGAGAGGCTCTTCGCCGTCCAGGTGGAGGTGTGGGGCGGCACGCTGCTGGTCGCGACGCTGGAGACCTATTCCGACGCCTGGCTGACGATGGACACCCGCGGCAGGGAGCAACCCGAGGTGTACGCGATGAACGCCCCCCGGCTCGCCGCCGCCCTCGACGGCATCTCGGCGCTGCTGGGCGTTCCGCCCGAACCGGGTGAGGAGAACCGGTATGCGGCACCGAGCACCAGCGGATTCAGGGACCTGCGGAGCGAAGGCCCCGCTTACGAGGATGCCTGGGGGACCTTCGAGACGCTCGACCGCACCCGGCTGCTCGATTCCCGCCTGCCGGAGTCCGACGACGACTACGAGCAGATCACCGACGGTCCGGTCCGGTACCTCACGGTTCGGCGGGACGGCCGGACCCTGGGCTTCGTCTGGGCTGCCGCAGACGATTCAGCCGCCGGATACGTGCCCCGCACCGCGGCCGGTGCCGAGGCGTTCGACGCCGGGACGGTGTGGCTGACGGTCCTCAGGGAAGCCCGTCGCAGCGGGCTCACCCCTCTCGCGGCGCTGCATGGACCGGTCCGACGCCCGGCACGGCCGGAAGCCGGTGTCATCGCCCAGCAAACTCCGGAAGAGGCACCGTCCCTGGACGCCCTGGAGGAACTGTCCGGCCGGTACTGACCGCATCGCGCGCCATCCTCACGAGACGGAGCCGCATGACCCAGGACGTCATCGCCCTCACCCCCCGGATGCCCGACACCGAGACGCTGCTGGCCGGGTTGCACGCGGGCGGCCCCGATCTGCGGGTGGGCGAGGCCGGGAACGGGGCCGTTGCGAGACTGTGTTCGGACTCCGGGCAGACGCTGGTTTCCCTCGAAGCACCCCGCTTCCTCCAAGTGCCCGGCGAGGTGGCGAGGTTGCTCGGCGAGGGCGTCTGGGACGAATCGCCCGTGTGGTGGACCGAGGCGCGGGCATCCAGTGCGGCTGCGGAGGCCGCTCGGCTCGCGGGGTCCGTCGCGGGGCGGCTGGCAGCGGTGCTCGGGGGCGCGGTCTGGCCGCCCTGGGCCGGGCACACCGACGTGGTGCCCGGCCTCGCGGGGCTCAGCGGTGACACGGCTCCCCCCGGCGTCGACGTGCTCACCGCGAGGGCGGCCGTCGTCATCCAGGGGCGCCCTGTCGTGGCCGCGACCACGTGGCTGGCCGACGTCGCCCGTAGCGCCGTTCGCACCGGGCGCGAGCTGCAGCTCGTCACTCCGCCCGGCACCCGGCTCACGTTCCCCGTACACGCCCTGCTCGACGGGCTGCCGTCGCGCTGGGTCGTCCGGGACCGGGAGTGCGGCTACTACGACGGCCTCTCCGGAGCCGTGCTCGACTGGCACGACGGGTGCTTCGCCCCGGCCATCGCCGATGACGGCTCGCCCCGTATCGCGGATGCGTTCAAAAGGCCGGCCGAGGCCGAGGGGGAGCGGCAGCTGATCGTCTCGCTCCGCACGATTCATCCGGCCGATGACCGCCTCACCCTCGGCGGCGCACTGGAGCTGGCATGGCGCACGCTCACGGGGGCGCCGCCCGCCGGATGGTCCACCGCCGAGCCGGTCAACGTCCCGTGGTCGCCACGCCAGTTGACCGAGCTGGCCCGCGGGCGTGCCCAGCGGTCCTTGCCGACCTGGGTGGTCGCCGTGGGCGGTTCCGACCGGCCCTCGATCGCCACCGTGCGGGTGTCGCATACCGCTGTCGGCGTCGAGGAACGCGCCACGATCGTGCTCGGCTACGGTCCGGGGGACGACGTGCCGCTGGGCCTTCTCACGGAGCTGGCGGCGTCCCTGTGCGCAGGGCACGGCCTCGCCACCATGGTCACCCAACTGCGTTCCGCCCGCGCCGACCTGACCACTCCGCCCCGGCACCAGCCGTCCGCGGCACCCGTCTCCTTCACGCTGGGGCCCGATGCCGTCACCGGCCTCGGCCTCGACGGCAGGAGCCTCACCGAGACCGTGCCGGTGCGCATCGGGCCTGCCGCCGGGCCCGGCCTGCACTACGCGCTGGGTGACGGCGACGCCCCGTCCGGCCGGGAACGGCTGCGGGACATCCGCGTACGCCTGGGACGCATCGCCCGGAGCGCCGAAACGGGCCCCGCCCAACGTTTTTGACGGTGCGTCGAGGTGGCTCTTCGCTGCCGTGGGCAGGACCTCCCCCTGTTCGGAAGGCCGCTCATGCCCCCACCTCTTGTCCGTCATCCGGGCGGTCGTACGGGGAACCGGTCGAGCCCGGCGAACGCGCCAGGGCGTTCCGGGAGCTGTTCGGGGCCAGCGGCCCGCGTTAGCGTGCGTACCCGTCGAGCCAGGCGGGGAGTTCGGTGAGGGAGGCGAGGACGGTGGCCGCTCCGGCCGTGCGCAGTTCCTCGGCGTCGCAGGGGCCCGTCGCGACGCCCACCGGGACGGCGTTCGCGGCCTGGGCGCCGCGGACGTCGCCGATGTGGTCGCCGACGTAGACCGTGGCGCCGTGCTCCTTCAGGGCGACCGCCTTCCGCTCGGCCCAGAGGTCGCCCACGATGACGTCGGGCTCGATGCCGAGGTGGGCCAGGTGCAGCTTGGCGTTCGGCTCGTACTTGGCGGTGACGACCATCGTGCGGCCGCCGCGCTCCCGTATCGCCTCGATCGCCTCCCGGGCGCCGGGCAGGGCGAGGGTCGGCTCGATGGCGTACGCGGGATACATGGCCCGGTAACGGTTCGCCACGGCGGGGACGTCGGCGGCGGGGAACCAGTTCGCGAGCTCGTCCTCCAGCGGGGGGCCGAGGCGGCTCACCACCAGGTCGGTGTCGATCGGGGTGCCCGTCTCGGCGACGAGGGCGTCGTAGACGGCCTTGATGCCGGGGCGGGAGTCGATGAGGGTCATGTCCAGGTCGAAGCCGACCGTGAGGGGTGCGGGGCTCATACACCCATTGTGCCGGGCCGGCCTCCGGCCGGGGGGTGGGGTTGCAGGCCCGGCCGGACGCCGTCCTCCTACCGTCGCCTCGCCCGCCACACCAGGAACAGGGCCGACGCCACCGCCGCCGTGCGGACTGTGACCGGCCATACGTCGCCCAGCGCGTCCTTCATGCCGTGTTCCGGGATCGGGGCGCCCCAGCGGCCGTCCATGCGGCCCCAGAGCCAGACCAGGGCGGCCGCCGCAACCGCGCCGGGCAGGCCCATCGCGGCCCACTTCGCCTCCGCTCGGGACAGCTTGCGGGAGCCGTAGGCGAGCAGCCAGCCGCCCGCGAGGGCCAGCAGGGAGCCCATCACGGCGCCCACCACGAGGAGCGCCGCCGCCAGCAGCAGCACGGGGTGGCCGAAGCCCCGGCGGGGGGCCGCCTCCGGGGCCGCCGGGGCCGGGCGGGCGCGGCGGAGGCGGCGGCGGACCTTCTTCGGCGGGGCCTCCGGCTCCTCCGCCTCCTCCGGCGCCTCGTCCTCCGCTTCCTCCTCCGGCTCCTCCTCCTCGGCCTCCGGCGGCCGCAGCAGCGCCGGGATCTCCACGCCGCCCCGGAACCCCGGCACCTCCGTACCCGGGCCGAACTCCCCGAAGGCACCGGGCCCGGTCTCACCGAACGGCCCGGGTTCGTCCCGCCACCACTCGCCGTCACCGGCGTCCGCCCCGAGCTCGTCCATGCCCGCCCGGTGCGGGGCGGAGGCGTCGGAGGTGTCCGGGACCGTCCGGTCCGGCGCCGAAGCGTCGGCGGCCCGGTCCGCCCGGCGCTGGGCGAAGGGACCCTTGCCCGTGCGGCGCGGCCCCGGGGCGCCCTCGCCCGCCCCGCGCGGGACGGCGGCGTCCGGGTCGGCTCCGCGCCACGCCGAGGCGTCCTCGCGCGTGCCGCCCGGCGCGGCGTCCGGGCCCGGCGGGCGCGGACCGGCCGCGTCCGCGTCGGACGACGCGGCCTCCGCCCCCCGCCGCCCGCCGCCGCGAAGACTCGCGCGGCGGGGTTCGGGGATTTCCGGGGGCTCCGGGGGCTCGGACGCCCCCGCCCTCGCCGCTGCCGCCACCAGTTCGTCCGGGGTGCCGAGCGTGCTGATGATGCGGCGCACCTGGCCGGGGGTGTGGGCCCGCTGCGCCTCGCGGCGGCGGTCGATCTCCGTACGGAGCTCCGTGACGAGGCGCATTCGCGCGCCCGACGGCAACTGTTGCTGCTGGGCCAGGTCGCCGACCCGGCTCAGGTAGTCGTAGACGAGCTGGTCGCTCTCGATCCCCACGCGTCGCTTCCCCTCGGTTCCCCGCCACCGGCCTGCACCGACGGTAGCGCCCTCAGGGCTGTCCGGAGCGGCTACCGTGGGGCGGATGGGGACGACCACACCACCGCGGACGCTCGCCGAGGCGCTGCGCGCCCGGGACGACGAGTCACTGGCCGGGCTGCTGCGGGCGCGGCCCGATCTCCTCTCCCCCGTGCCGGGCGACATCACGCAGCTCGCCACGCGCGCGGGCACCCGCGCGTCCGTCGTACGCGCCCTGGAACGCCTGGACCGGTTCGCCCTCCAGGCCGCCGAGGCGCTCGCGGTGGCGCCCGACCCGGCACCGTACGGGACGCTGCTCGGGCTGCTGACCGGTGACGGGCAGGACGACGGCGAGCAGCGCGACGACGTGGGCGCCGCGATCGTGGCGGCGCTGCCCGGCGCGCTCGGGACCCTGCGCGAGCAGGCGCTCGTGTGGGGCGACGACGACCGGCTCCGGCTCGTCCGCACGGCGCGGGAGCTGCTGTCGCCGTCGCCGCAGCACCCCTCCCCCACCGGCCTCGGGCCGACCGTCGCCGAGGCCACCGCGGGCATGTCGCCCGGCAGGCTCCAGGAGATCCTGGCCGCCGCCGGGCTGCCCGCCACGCACGACCCGGTGTCCGCGGTGGCGGCCCTGACCGGGCTGTTCACCGACCGGGCCCGGATGGGCGCCCTGCTGGACACCGCGCCCATGGAGGCCCTGGCCGTCCTGGACCGGCTCGTGTGGGGGCCGCCGTACGGAGAGGTCACGCCGAATCCCGCGCCGCCGGTGACGTGGCTGCGGGACCGGGGGCTGCTGCTGCCCGTCTCGACCCGGACCGTCGTGCTGCCCCGCGAGGCGGCGCTGCATCTGCGGGCCGGGCGCGCCCACCGGACACCGGAGCCCCGGCCCCCGGCCGTGACCGCCGTCGCCGAACGCGATCCACAGGCTGTGGACAGCGCGGCGGCCGGGCAGGCGTTCCTGGCGGTGTCCACCGTCGAGGAGCTGCTGAAGCACTGGAACGGCGGCGGCCCGGCCGTCCTGCGCGCGGGCGGGCTCAGCGTCCGGGAGCTGCGGAAGACGGCCGCCGCGCTGGACGTCCCGGAACCGGCCGCCGCGTTCTGGGTGGAACTCGCCTACGCAGCCGGGCTGCTGGCCTCCGACGGCGAGGCGGACGAGCGGTACGCGCCGACCCCGGCGTCCGACGAGTGGCTGGAGCTGCCCGCGCAGGAGCGCTGGGTCTCCCTCGCGACCGCCTGGCTCACCGCCACCCGGACCTCCGGCCTGGTCGGCGGCCAGGACGCGAAGGGGCGGGCGCTGTCCGCGCTCGGGCCCGACCTGGACCGTTCCGCCGCGCCGGAGGTGCGCCACCGGGTCCTCGCCCTGCTCGACGCGCTGCCGCCCGGCACCGCGCCCGACCCCGAGTCCGTGCTCGCCCGGCTCCGCTGGGAGCGGCCGCTGCGCGGGGCCGCCGCCACCGAGGGGACCACGGACCTGCGGTCCCGGATCGCCCTGTGGACGCTGAACGAGTCGGAGCTCCTGGGCATCACCGGGCGCGGCGCGCTCGCCGCCCAGACCCGCGCCCTGCTCACCGAGGGGCCCGCGAAGGCGGCCGGGATGCTCGCCCCGCTGCTGCCGGAGCCCCTGGACCACGTCCTGCTCCAGGCCGACCTGACGGCCGTCGCGCCCGGTCCGCTGGAACGCCCGCTGGCCGACATGCTCGGCACGCTCGCGGACGTCGAGTCCAAGGGCGGTGCGACGGTGTACCGCTTCACGCCCGGGTCCGTGCGCCGGGCCCTCGACGCCGGACAGACCGCCGCCGACCTGCACGCCTTCCTCGCCACGCACAGCCGTACGCCGGTGCCGCAGCCGCTGAGCTATCTCATCGACGACGTGGCCCGCCGCCACGGGCACCTCCGGATCGGCGCCGCGTCCTCGTACGTACGGTGCGACGACGAGGCCGTGCTCGGCGAGATCCTGGCCGACAAGCGGTCCGCCGCGCTGCGGCTGCGCCGGATCGCGCCGACGGTGCTGGCGGCGCGGGCCGACCCGGCGTCCCTGCTCGACGGGCTGCGCGAGATGGGCTACGCCCCCGCCGCGGAGTCCGCCGACGGCGACGTCCTGATCACCCGGGCCGGGGCCCACCGCACCCCGCCCCGCTCCGCGCCCGCCCCCGTCCCCGAGGGCCCGCCCGTGCCGGACACCACGCTGCTCGGCGCGGCGGTCCGGGCGATCCGGGCCGGGGACGACGCGGCGACGGTCGTCCACGCCCAGAAGGACACCGCCCCCGCGACCCCGCCGGGCGCGCTCCCCCGCACCACCGCCGCGGAGACCCTGGTCACCGTCCAGGCCGCCGCGATGACGGGTTCCGCGGTGTGGATCGGCTACGTGAACGCGGACGGCGCGGCCAGCCAGCGCGTGATCGCCCCGGTCCGCGTGGAGGGCGGCTACGTCACGGCGTACGACCACACGGCGGACGAGATCCGCACGTATCCCCTCCACCGGATCACGGGCGTGGCCGAGCTGGCGGAGTGACCCGCGCGGAACCCAGCCCGTCCGGCGCTTGAGGACGGAACCGGTGCCCCGGACCGGGACAACCGCGCAAGGCCCCAGTCCCGACCGGGCCAACGACACACCGCCCACCGATGCGGCACACTGGAGGTTTCCCCCGAGCCGGAAGGGCCAACGCGCGTGAGCGGACCCCTCATCGTCCAGAGCGACAAGACGCTCCTCCTCGAAGTCGACCACGAGCAGGCCGACGCCTGCCGTCGGGCCATCGCGCCGTTCGCCGAGCTGGAGCGGGCACCCGAGCACATCCACACCTACCGGCTGACCCCGCTCGGGCTGTGGAACGCCCGCGCGGCGGGGCACGACGCCGAGCAGGTCGTGGACGCGCTCGTGACGTACTCCCGCTACCCCGTACCGCACGCGCTGCTCGTCGACATCGCCGAGACGATGGACCGCTACGGCCGCCTCACCCTGTCCAAGCACCCCGTCCACGGGCTCGTCCTGACCACGACGGACCGGCCGGTCCTGGAGGAGATCCTCCGGTCGAAGAAGGTCCAGCCCCTGGTGGGCGCCCGGATCGACCCGGACACCGTCGCCGTGCACCCCTCCGAGCGCGGCCAGGTCAAGCAGACGCTGCTCAAGCTCGGCTGGCCCGCCGAGGACCTCGCCGGTTACGTGGACGGCGAGGCGCACCCGATCGAACTGGACGAGGACGGCTGGGCGCTGCGCCCGTACCAGCAGCAGGCCGTCGACGGCTTCTGGCACGGCGGCTCCGGCGTCGTCGTGCTGCCCTGCGGCGCGGGCAAGACGCTCGTCGGCGCGGGCGCGATGGCGCAGGCCAAGGCGACGACGCTGATCCTGGTCACGAACACCGTCTCCGCCCGCCAGTGGAAGCACGAGCTGGTGAAGCGGACCTCGCTGACCGAGGACGAGATCGGCGAGTACAGCGGGACGCGGAAGGAGATCCGGCCGGTCACGATCGCCACGTACCAGGTGCTGACGACCCGCCGGAAGGGCGTCTACCCGCACCTGGAGCTGTTCGACTCCCGCGACTGGGGCCTCGTGATCTACGACGAGGTGCACCTGCTCCCCGCCCCCGTCTTCAAGTTCACCGCCGACCTCCAGGCCCGCCGCCGCCTCGGCCTGACCGCGACCCTGGTCCGCGAGGACGGCCGCGAGTCGGACGTCTTCTCGCTCATCGGCCCCAAGCGGTTCGACGCGCCGTGGAAGGAGATCGAGGCGCAGGGCTACATCGCCCCGGCGGACTGCGTCGAGGTCCGGGTCAACCTCACGGACTCGGAGCGGCTGGCGTACGCGACCGCCGAGGCCGAGGAGAAGTACCGGTTCTGCGCGACCACCGCGACGAAGCGGAAGGTCACCGAGGCGCTGGTGCGCAGGCACAAGGGCGAGCAGACCCTGGTCATCGGGCAGTACATCGACCAGCTGGACGAGCTGGGCGAGCATCTGGACGCCCCGGTGATCAAGGGCGAGACGAGCAACGCGCAGCGCGAGAAGCTGTTCGACGCCTTCCGGCAGGGCGAGCTGAACGTGCTGGTGGTGTCGAAGGTGGCGAACTTCTCCATCGACCTGCCGGAGGCGACGGTCGCCATCCAGGTGTCGGGGACGTTCGGTTCGCGCCAGGAGGAGGCGCAGCGCCTGGGCCGGGTGCTCCGGCCGAAGGCCGACGGGCACGAGGCGCGGTTCTACTCGGTCGTCGCCCGCGACACGATCGACCAGGACTTCGCGGCGCACCGCCAGCGGTTCCTGGCGGAGCAGGGCTACGCGTACCGCATCGTGGACGCGGACGAGCTGCTGTCGGAGAGCTGAGGGAGCGGCGGGGGTGCGGCGGTCAGCGCCGCCGCACCCCCGCCTCCTCCGCGTACTCGCCGAGGACGACGACGCCGAAGGCGGCCTGCGCGAAGACCTTCACGGCACGCAGGGCGCCGGAGGCGCGGTTGTGGGGGTGACCGGGGGCCGCGGTGGCCCCGGTCCTTCGCGGGTCAAGGGTGACGGTGCTCATGTGTCCATGGTGCTCCGGACGGGTGCGCCGGGGCGTCGCCCCGCAGACGGAACCGCGACGCCCCGCGCGTACGCCTCCGGTCGCACGGCACCCCCTACGGGAGGACGGCGCCCCCCTACGGGACGGACGGGCCCCGGCCCTCGGAGCCGTAAAAACCATTCGCGTCCGCACCCCGCCCACCGGTACACTCCCCGGTCTGCCCGCCTCCCGCACCGTGGTACCGGCGGCCCCCGAGGGGCCCAGCCGGCAGCCGGGGGAGCGCCGCCGACCGGACGGAAACCGGCCGACAACCGTACGCACGATCGATCCCCGAGCGGACCGCACACCCCCAGGGCGACGCGGTCCGCCGTCCTGCGTTGAATGCCGGAGGCAACACCGTGCCCGCGCACGAATTCGAGAGCGACACCACCACCGACCCCCTCGCCCATGAGCGCGCCCATCTCGCGGCCTCCCGCGCCGCGTTGCGCGCCATGCGGGAGGACGCCCAGAACCTCGACATCCGCGACGTCACCGCGAACTGGGTGAACGCGGCGGTGCTCCAGGCGCAGATCGACGAGCGCATCAAGTCGCTCGCGGACCTGGCCCACACCCCGCTGTTCTTCGGGCGCCTGGACTATCTGCACGTCGTCGGGGCGGAGGAGGCGGAAGGCGCGGAGGGCGAGCAGTTCTACATCGGGCGCCGCCACGTGCACGACGCGCAGGGCGACCCGATGGTGATCGACTGGCGCGCCCCGGTCTCCCAGCCGTTCTACCGCGCGTCCCGCAAGGACCCGCTGGACGTCGGCCGCAGGCGCCGCTTCGGCTACACGGGCGGGGACCTCACCGCGTACGAGGACGAGCACCTGACCGACCCCGCCGAGGCCGAGCAGACGAGCAAGCTGCTCCAGGCGGAGATCGAGCGCCCCCGCGTCGGCCCCATGCGGGACATCGTCGCGACGATCCAGCCGGAGCAGGACGAGATCGTCCGCAGCGAGCTGGGCGGCACGGTCTGCGTACAGGGCGGCCCCGGCACCGGGAAGACCGCCGTCGGCCTGCACCGGGTCGCGTATCTGCTGTACGCGCACCGCGAGCGCCTGGCCCGCACCGGCACCCTGGTCGTCGGCCCCAACCAGTCCTTCCTGCACTACATCGAGCAGGTGCTCCCCGCCCTCGGCGAGCTGGAGGTCAAGCAGGCGACCGTCGAGGACCTGGTCACCGGGCAGATCGAGGTCCGCGGCGCGGACGAGGCCCCGGCCGCCGTCGTGAAGGGCGACGCCCGCATGGCCGAGGTCCTGCGGCGCGCCCTCCGCTCGCACGTCACACCGCCCACCGAGCCGGTGATGGTGGTGCGAGGCTCGCGGCGCTGGCGCGTACCGGCGTACGAGATCGAGGAGATGGTGCAGGAGCTGCTGACCCGGGACATGCGCTACGGCGCCGCCCACGAGGCACTGCCCCAGCGCATCGCGCACGCCGTCCTGGTCCGCATGGAGCAGGCGGGCGAGGCCCCCGACGACCGGGTGCAGAATGCGGTGGCCCGCAATCCCGCCGTGAAGGCGGCCGTCAAGGCGATCTGGCCCGCCGTGGACCCGGCGAAGCTGGTCCTGCGGCTGCTGTCCGACGCGGACTTCCTGGCGGAGCACGCGGAGGGGCTGCTCACCGAGGACGAGCAGAAGGCGATCCTCTGGGCCAGGCCCGCGCGCAGCGTGAAGACCGCCAAGTGGTCGGCGGCGGACGCGGTGCTGATCGACGAGGCGGCCGACCTGGTCTCGCGCACGCACTCGCTCGGCCACGTCGTGATCGACGAAGCCCAGGACCTCTCCCCCATGCAGTACCGCGCGGTCGGCCGCCGCTGCTCGACCGGTTCGGCGACCGTCCTCGGCGACCTGGCACAGGGCACGACGCCCTGGTCGACGCAGAGCTGGGAGCAGGCGCTGCACCACCTGGGCAAGGCGGACGCGCTGGTGGAGGAGCTGACGGCCGGATTCCGCGTGCCGCGCGACGTGATCGCGTACGCGTCCCGGCTGCTCCCGGTGATCTCGCCGGGGCTGACGCCCGTGGAGTCGGTGCGTGAGTCGCCCGGCTCGCTCGCGGTACGCGAGGTGGCAAACGCGGCGGCACTGGACGCGGCGGTCGTCGCGGCCTGCGAGGAATCCCTGACGCACGAGGGCTCGATCGGCCTGATCGCCGCCGACGCCCGCGTTCCGGCCCTGGCCGACGCGCTCACCGCGGCCGGGCACACGTACCTCTCCCCCGGCCAGGAGACGACCGCCGAGACCCGGCTGACCCTGGTCCCGGCGTCGCTGGCGAAGGGCCTGGAGTACGACTACGTGGTGCTGGACGAACCGGCCGCCGTGGTCGACGGCGAACCGGACGAACGCACGGGCCTGCGCCGGTTGTACGTGGCGCTGACCCGTGCGGTCTCCGGACTGACGGTGCTTCACGCCGCGCCGCTGCCGGAGGAGCTGGCGTAGCGGGGTGAACGGGGGCGGGGGGACCCTCGTCCACCCCCGCCCCCGCCCGGTCTATCCGGCGGAGCAGGACCGCCCGTTCAGCTTCACGGTGCCGGGGTCGGCCGCCGGGCCCGTGATGCTGCTGTTGAACCCGAAGTCCACGGTGGCGCCGGGCGCGATCGTCCGGTTCCACGACAGCGGCGTCGCCGTCACCGTCCTGTCGAACTGGCTGATCGCGGCGCTCCAGGTGTGGCTGAGCTTCTGGTCACCGGGCAGCAGCCAGGTCAGGGACCACGGGGTGACCGGCTCGGTGCCGGTGTTCTTCACCGTGACCGTGGTGGTCGAGCCCGTGCTCCACGGGTGCGAGGAGTACGTCACCTTGCAGGTCCGCTCCGGGCCCGTGGCGTCGCCCGCGTCGTCCAGGTAGGAGGCGATGTAGGCGAGCGGGGCGTTCCAGTTGATGGCGACCTCGTTGGTGGCGTACGAGCCGTTGTCGTCGAGGTAGCACATCGCGGCCGCGCACCCCTTGAGCTTCGCGGCGGCCTCCGGGTCGCCCGAGGTCGGGGCGGTCAGGTTGGGCCCGCCCGCGAGGGACCCGGCGGGCGGGTGCGGCAGGGACGGGTCGGACTCGTGCGCCCAGAACCGGTGGTGCTGGTTCTGCGAATAACGCTCGCCGTAGCCGGTGACGTACGACTGGTTGAGCGGGTTGCGCCCGAAGAGGTAGTCCGCGCCGCGCAGCACGGCGTTCCGGTATCCGGCGTCACCGGTGAGGTCGGCGGCGGCGGCCAGCACGATCATGTTGTTCAGGACCTGGCTGTTCGAACCCCAGGCGTAGTTCTGGTCCTTGGGCGCGTACGGCACGCCGTACAGCTGGTCCTCGGTCTGCGCCTTGTAGCGGTCGGCGGCCGTCGTCACTACGTTCCGGACGTCCGCGAGCTGGCCGGCCGTCAGGTCGTTCGGGACCGTGGCCAGGCTCAGGACGCCGAGCCCGGCGGTGCCGCCCCACCACATGCCGCCGTCGGCGGGGAACGCGGCGTCGACGTCACCGTGCAGCGGCGAGTCCAGCAGCGCCTGCCGGTACGTGTCCTTGCCGGTCGTGGTGAACAGCTCGGCGGCGGCCCAGTAGAACTCGTCGCGCACGTCGTTGTCCTCGTACGTCCCGCCCCCGACGCCGTCGGCCGGGCTGGCGAGCACGTCCGGGTGCGCCTTCGCGGCGGCCCACGCCGTCTCGGCGGCGGTACGGCACTGAGCGGCGAAGTCGGCGTCGAACGGGGCGTAGAGGCGGGCGCACTGGGCGGCCGTCGCGGCGAGGTTCAGGGTCGCGGCGGTCGTCGGCGGGTGCAGTTCGCGCTGCTCCGGGTCGAGTTCGGGCCGCATCGGGAGGCCGGTCCAGTTGGCGTCGTGCACCTTGTGGTGGACCATGCCCGCCAGCGGCTCCCCGGCCGGGACCTGCATGCGCATCAGGAACTCCAGCTCCCAGCGCGCCTCGTCCAGGATGTCCGGCACGTCGTTCCCGTGCTCGGGCACCCGCAGCGCGCCGTCGCCCAGCTCGGCGGACTCGGCGCCGTCGGCGGTGAGCGTGCGCTCGTAGGTGTCCATCAGCTCGGCGACCGCGATGCCGCCGTTCACGACGTACTTGCCGTGGTCCCCGGCGTCGTACCAGCCGCCGCGCACGTCGAGCCGGTAGTCGCAGACGCCCGCCTGACAGGGCACGTCCGTGTCGCCCTTGTTCGGCGCCACGCCCAGGTGCCCGGCCGGGCGCGCGTACTCCTCGCCGACCAGGTCCGCGTCGATCGCGATGCCGCTGCGGTTCTGGTAGAAGTACGCGAGCGAGTCGGACCGGAGGCTGTCGTAGAGGTCCGCCCGGATCGAGAAGGGCTCGCTGACCTGCCCGTCCGCCTCGACCGTGAAGCCGTCGCCGGTGGCGGTGGCGTCGCTGAAGTCGAAGGTGTGCACGTTCTGCCGCGAGGTCGGGTCCTCGCCGCCCGGGGTGGTCGTCCCACTGGCGACGGCCGTACCGTCGGCCGCCTTCAGCGTCCACGGCAGCGGGTCGGTCGCGTCGGTGACCAGGGTGCCGGTCTTCGGGCCCTTGGGCAGGTAGCCGACCTGGTTGACGCGGACCCGCGACCCGGTGTCGGGCACGTACACGGGCGGCTCGGCGCCCCCGCGCAGCGACACGTCGTCCACGCAGAAGGTCGCCGCCTCCGCGCCCCCGCCGACCTGGAACGCCACCTGCGCGCCGTCCTGGTCGGCGGACGCGGTGAACACGTGCGTGTAGGCGGTCGCCTCGGCGCCGATGTGATCGGTCGCGGACAGATCGGCGGTGTACGGATCGGTCGCCATCTGCACGTTGGTGTGAATGGACAGCGGTACGGTCGAACTCGCCGTGTACGTAAGGGTGTACGTCTCCCCGGCGACGAGCGGGATGTCGTTCTGCCCGATGATCGCGTCCCACGGGTTGGCGGTCCCGCCCGGCACGTCGGCACACAGCCGCCCGTCCACGACGGCCACCGGCGCGTTGGCCGTCGACCACCAGGGCGCGGTCCCCGCGGAGAAGTCACCGTTGACGACCTGCTCCGGCGCGGGGTCGTCGCCGTCGGCGGCGACGGCCCCCGGCGCGGTCAGAATCCCACCGCAGAGGGCGGCAACGGCCAGCACGCCAAGCGCACGCCTTCGGCGCCGGACGGAGGAGGGGGGTGAGGAGGCGTTCACCGGGAGCCTTTCGTCGTGGGGACGGACGATGCGGCGATGGGAGCGCTCCCACGACAGACGGGCATGCCGGGGAGGCGCGCCATGGGAGCGTTCCCATCGCCGCGAGGCCATTGTGGGGCGGGGGGCGGCAGTTGCGCCAGGGTCATGACAGGGCGACGTTCCGTCGCGGGCGCTCGAGGCCGCGGGGGCGGGACCCAGCGCCACGAAATCCAGCCCCTCCGGCGCTTGAGGAGCGGGGGCACGGGGGCAGCGCCCCCGAAACCACGACGCCACGCGCAGGCGCGGAACCCGGCGCCACCAACAACCCCAGCCCCTCCGGCGCTTGAGGAGCGGGGGCCCGGGGGCAGCGCCCCCGAAACCACGGCGCCACACGCGGGGACAGGCCCAGCGCCACCAACAACCCCAGCCCCTCCGGCGCTTGAGGAGGCGGGGGCCCGGGGGCAGCGCCCCCGCAGGAACGGCGCGCGACGGGCGCACCCGGCGGCACCACACCGCCCCCAGGGCCCCGCGCCTAGCGGTCGAGCACCGCCCGCCACTCCCGTACCGACTCCGCGGACACCGGCCCCGCCCAGCCGTCCGGCCGGGCCGCGCCACCGATGTGGACCGCGTCGATGCCCGCGTCCAGAAGCGCCGGAAGGTGTTCGAGCCGCAGCCCGCCCCCCACCAGAATCCGCGGCTCGTACCCGGGCCGGCCCTGCCGCCCCGCCTCGGCCACCAACGTCGGTATCCCCGCGTCCACGCCCGCCGCCGCCCCGGCCGTCAGATACGTGTCCAGCCCGGGCAGATCCGCGAGGGCCGTGCGCAGCGCGTCCCGGTCGGCCGCCCGGTCGATCGCCCGGTGGAACGTCCACCGGCAGCCGTCCAGCACGGCGACGAGCCGTTCGACCGCGACCAGGTCCGGATTCCCGTCCGCGTCCAGGAAGCCGAGGACGAACTCGTCCGCCCCCTCGGCCCGCAGCTCGCGCGCCTTGCGTACGAGTATCTCGACGTCACCGGCCGCGAAGCCGTCGGCGACCCTGAGCATCACCCGCAGCGGAATGTCCACCGCGGCGCGGATCGCCGCGAAGGTCGCACAGGACGGGGTGAGTCCGTCCGCCGCCATGTCGGTGACCAGCTCAAGCCGGTCCGCACCACCCGCCTGGGCGGCGACCGCGTCCTCCGCGTCGAGAGCGATCACCTCCAGGACTGCACGGTTGCTCATGGGAACCCAATCCTCCAGGAAGCAGCTACAGGTCTAGTCCAATGACCCAGCCTACGGGGCGGTAGGCCCACGGCGCAGCCCTGACCGTGAACGTGAAGATACGCGAGCCCGAACGGACGACGGCCGACCGACCGGCCCGCCCGAGCGCACCGCGGAGGATCACCCTTGCTTCCACATAGGGGGTGGGGGTATACATGGACTCAAGAGATACCCCCGGGGGGTACCCAAAACGGGTACCCAGGGACCACCACGAGGAGGCCCCCGTGTCAGCGCCCACAGCGCAGACCGCGCACACCGCACGTACCGCGCAGCCCGCCCGGGCCGAGGTCGAGCTGGCCATCGGCGGCATGACCTGCGCCTCCTGTGCGGCCCGTATCGAGAAGAAGCTCAACCGGATGGACGGCGTCACGGCCACCGTCAACTACGCCACGGAGAAGGCCCACGTCACCTACGACGGCGCCGCCGCCTCCGTGCGGGACCTCGTCGCCACGGTCGAGAAGACCGGCTACACCGCGCACGAGCCCGCACCCCCGGCGCGTACGACGGAGGACGAGGCCGCACCCGCCCCGCAGGAGGCCGACACCCTGCGGCAGCGGCTGATCACGGCCGTGCTCCTCGCGGTGCCGGTGGTCGCGATGTCGATGATCCCGGCGCTCCAGTTCGACAACTGGCAGTGGCTCGCCCTCACCCTCACCGCCCCCGTCGTCACGTACGCGGGCTGGCCGTTCCACCGGGCGGCATGGACCAACGCCCGGCACGGCGCGGCGACGATGGACACGCTCATCTCGCTCGGCACGTCCGCCGCGTTCCTGTGGTCGCTGTGGGCGCTGTTCTTCGGCACCGCCGGGATGACCGGCATGACGCACCCGTTCGAGCTGACCATCGGCCGCACCGACGGCGCCGGGAACATCTATCTGGAGGCGGCCGCAGGAGTCACCGCGTTCATCCTCGCCGGGCGCTACTTCGAGGCCCGGTCGAAGCGGAAGGCGGGCGCCGCACTGAAGGCCCTCCTCGAACTGGGCGCCAAGGAGGTCACCGTCCTGCGCGACGGCCGCGAGGTGACCGTGGACACGGCGGACCTCCAGGTCGGTGACCGCTTCCTCGTCCGCCCCGGCGAGAAGATCGCCACGGACGGCACCGTGGTAGAGGGCTCCTCGGCGGTGGACGCGTCCATGCTCACCGGCGAGTCCGTGCCGGTCGAGGTCGGCGTCGGCGACACCGTGACCGGCGCGACGCTGAACGCGGGCGGCCGCCTGGTGGTCGAGGCGACCCGCGTCGGCGCGGACACCCAACTCGCCCGGATGGCGAAGCTGGTGGAGGACGCGCAGAACGGCAAGGCGGCGGCGCAGCGCCTCGCGGACCGGATCTCGGCGGTCTTCGTCCCCGTCGTCATCGCCCTCGCGCTCGGCACCCTGGGCTTCTGGCTGGCGGACGGCGCGGGGCTGACGGCCGCGTTCACGGCGGCGGTGGCGGTCCTGATCATCGCCTGCCCCTGCGCCCTCGGCCTCGCCACCCCGACCGCGCTGATGGTCGGCACCGGACGAGGCGCCCAGCTCGGCATCCTCATCAAGGGCCCCGAGGTCCTGGAGTCCACCCGCCGCGTCGACACGATCGTCCTGGACAAGACCGGCACCGTCACCACCGGCCGCATGACCCTCCAGGCCGTCCACACGGCACCCGGAACCACCGAGACCGACGCCCTCCGCCTCGCCGGAGCCCTCGAACACGCCTCCGAACACCCCATCGCCCAGGCGGTGGCCACCGGAGCCGCCGACCGCACCGGCACCGCCCTTCCCACCCCGGAGGACTTCGCCAACGTCCCCGGGCTCGGCGTCCAGGGCGTGGTCGACGGCCACGCGGTCCTCGTCGGCCGCGAACAGCTCCTCGCGGAGTGGGAGATCCGGCTCCCGGCGGACCTGGCCGCCCGCAAGGCCGAGGCGGAGGCCGCCGGACGGACGGCCATCGCGGTCGCCTGGGACGGCGAGGCGCGCGCGGTGTTCGAGGTGGCCGACGCGGTGAAGGACACCAGCGCCGAGGCGATCGGACGCATGCGCCGCCTGGGCCTGACGCCCATCCTGCTGACCGGCGACAACCGGGCGGTGGCGGAGTCGGTCGCCGCCGAGGTCGGGATCACCGAGGTGTACGCGGAGGTCATGCCGCAGGACAAGGTGGACGTCGTCAAGCGCCTCCAGGCGGAGGGCCGCTCGGTGGCGATGGTCGGCGACGGCGTGAACGACGCGGCCGCGCTGGCCCAGGCAGACCTGGGCCTGGCGATGGGCACGGGGACGGACGCGGCGATCGAGGCGGGCGACCTGACCCTGGTCCGCGGCGACCTCCGCGCGGCGCCGGACGCGATCCGCCTGGCCCGCCGGACGCTGAGCACGATCCGGACGAACCTGTTCTGGGCGTTCGCGTACAACGTGGCAGCGCTTCCGCTGGCCGCGGCGGGGCTGCTGAACCCGATGATCGCCGGGGCGGCGATGGCGTTCTCCTCGGTGTTCGTGGTCGGCAACTCACTGCGCCTGCGAAGGTTCGCTCCCAGCCGGACCGCCACGCCCAACCCGTCCGCAACACCCAGCCCGTCCGGCGTTTGAGGACGGAACCGTTCACGGGGCGTCCCCGAACCCACGGGGGCGCCCCGAAGTGCCGCCTACGCACCCCCCATCCGCGCCTCCAGGCGCCCCCGCACAGCAGGCCACTCCTCCCGCGTGATGGAGAAGATCGCCGAATCCCGCAACCGCCCCTCCTCCCCCGGCACCCACGACGGCGACCAGTTCCGCAGCACACCCTCGAACGTGGCTCCCACCGACTGGATCGCGGCCCGCGAGCGCCGGTTGCGCGCATCGGTCTTCAGGTCGACGCGCGAGACGCCCCACTCCTCGAACGCGTGCCGGAAGAGCAGGTACTTGGACTCGGTGTTCACCCCGGTCCCCTGCGCGGACGCCGCGAGCCAGGTGAAGCCCACCTCGATGGCGGTGAGGCTGTCGTCGTCCAGCCAGCACCGCGGCTCCCAGAAGGCGGTGGCCCCGATGACCTGCCCGGAGGCCCGGTCCACCTGGACGTAGGGCGCCAGCTTCCCGGCGGCGGCACGCCCCAACTGGGCGTCGATGTAGCCCTCGACCTCCCCCGGCCCGGGCACCCAGGTGTATCCGTACGAGCTCCGGTTCTCCTGCCCGGCCCGCAACAGCCCCTCCGCATGCCGGTGTTCCAGCGGTTCCAGCCGCACCCGAGCACCTTCCAGAACCGGCCCCACCAGCACGAAAGTCATCGCTCACCCATCCAGTCGGAAGCAGGGAATCAACGGGCCCGAGCCCGCACGCAGATTCCCAGAGCGCCGCCCCCGATGTCGCGCGAATATGGCCGACCGGGCCCGCCCGCCCCTTGCCCCGACCCCATGCCCCAACCCCCCTTGTCAGTCCCCCCGTCTACGCTCGCCGCATGACTTTCATCGACAGTGCGTGCGAGTTCCCGGGACACGAGGTCAACCTCGTGTTCGCCCGCGGGTTGTCCCGGGACGCGCTCGTGGCAGGCCTGCGCGAGCAGGACCGCGAGGCGCTGGCCGACGGAGAGGCGGGGGGTTGGGCATGGGCGGTGCATGACATGGCCAACTGGGAGATCCAGGACTACGACAACATCGACTACACGCGCCTCTGCGCCCCCCGGGGCGAGATCGTGGTCATCGTGACCGAGCCGTGCAGCGCCAAGGCGCACGGGCCGGACTTCACGTATCTGCGCGACGGGAAGTGGATCGTCCACTTCAGCTTCGAGGACGTGGAACAGCGGGTCGGCGACAACCCCGACCACATGACGGCCGAACTGCTCGCCGCGAACCTCATAGGCCCCGACGCGGAATGCCTCGCCTGGGAGACCGATCCGGGCCACGACTGCTACGAGCACGAAGCCGACAAGGAGGAGCGGATCGTGCGCGCGATAGCCGCCTGCTTCGGCCTGCCCTCGCCGCCGCTCGCCCGCGAGGTGGCGGCCCTGTGAGCGCCGCCGCCATTCCCCCGGACACGTTCGTCACGTACGCCAGGGGCCTCGACCTTCCCACGCTGAGCGGGATCTACGCGGACCTGGGCCTCCCCGCTCGTACGGAGGGCGCGTCCGACGGCTGGGCCTGGCTGACGCACGACGCGGCGACGGCCAAGGGCGGCGACGTCGCGACCCAGGCGGGTTACCTCACGGGCTTCCGCTACGAGGAACGCTTCGGCCGTCCCAACCCCCTGGAAACCGTGTTCCTCGCCTCCACCCCGGCCTGCGAGTGCCCGCACGGGCAGAACTACGCGGTCCCCCACTGCGAGGCGCACCCGTTCCACTTCATCCACAGCAGGCGCGGCTTCCCGACCACGTACTTCAACATGGGCGCCCGCCGCGAGAGCCGGCGCCACGGCGACCTGCTGGTGCGCGAGCTGCTGGCGGCCGGGATCATCGGCCGGGAGACCCCGCGTTACGAGACGGAGCCCGGGTTCAACGCGGACGGCGCCGTGACCCTGCGGATCATCACCGGCCACTTCGGCCTACCCTCGTGCGCATGACGGACGACCGCAGGC
This sequence comes from Streptomyces sp. NPDC052299, assembly GCF_040679335.1. Lineage (NCBI taxonomy): Bacteria > Bacillati > Actinomycetota > Actinomycetes > Kitasatosporales > Streptomycetaceae > Streptomyces > Streptomyces sp. NPDC052299. The sequence continues at coordinate 274,851 of NZ_JBFAUP010000004.1, forward strand.
AGGAAGAGGAAGCGCTCCGCACCCGCTGGCACGACACCCTCGTCGCGGCCCGGGGCGGTGCGGACGGCCCCGATCCGCTCCCGTACGCCGACCATCTCCTGGGCCGCTGGGCCGAGCCGCAGCGCAAGTACCACACGACCGCCCACCTCGCGGCGGTCCTGGACCGGATCGACACGCTCGCCGGGCACGCCGCCGACGCGGACGCCGTGCGCCTGGCGGCCTGGTTCCACGACGCGGTCTACCGGCCCGACCGGTCGGAGAACGAGGAGCGCAGCGCCGTGCTCGCCGAGCGGGCGCTCCCGGAGGCCGGCGTGCCGGACGCGGTGACCGCGGAGACGGCCCGGCTCGTCCGGCTCACCGTCACGCACGACCCGGCCCCCGGCGACACCAACGGCGAGGTGCTGTGCGACGCGGACCTGGCCGTCCTCGCGGCGCCGCCGAAGGAGTACGGGGAGTACGCGGCGCAGGTCCGCGAGGAGTACGGGTTCGTGCCGGACGAGGCGTTCCGGGAGGGCAGGGCTGCGGTGCTGCGGCAACTCCTGGGACTTCCGCGGCTGTTCCGTACGCCGTACGGCATGAGGGAGTGGGAGCCGCGGGCCCGGCAGAATCTGCTGACGGAGCTCGAACTGCTCACGCGCTGACCGGGAGGGGCGGCGGCACCGCGTCACCACCGCCACCAGCGGCGACCGGGGAATGTCAGGAACGTTTCCGCTGTTGCCACCTGTCATGCCTGACTCCGCCGTGCGCGCCCCTTCCCGTATGCCCCTGGCCGTATACATCCTCGGCCTCTCGGTCTTCGCCCTGGGCACGAGCGAGTTCATGCTCTCCGGGCTGCTGCCCCCGATCGCGGACGACATGGACGTGTCGATTCCGCGCGCCGGACTCCTCATATCCGCGTTCGCGATCGGCATGGTGGTCGGCGCCCCGCTGCTCGCCGTGGCGACGCTGCGGCTGCCGCGCCGCACGACGCTCATCACGCTGATCTCGGTCTTCGGCCTCGGCCAGGTCGCGGGCGCGCTCGCGCCGACGTACGAGGTGCTGTTCGTGTCCCGCGTGGTCAGCGCGTTCGCGTGCGCCGGGTTCTGGGCGGTCGGGGCGGCCGTCGCCATCGCGATGGTGCCGGTGAACGCGCGGGCCCGCGCCATGGCCGTGATGATCGGCGGGCTGTCCATCGCGAACGTGCTGGGCGTCCCGCTGGGCGCGTTCCTCGGCGAGAACCTGGGCTGGCGGTCGGCGTTCTGGGCGGTCGGCGCGGCCTCCGCGGTCGCCCTGGTCGGTGTGACGACACTGATCCCGCGCATCCCGCTGCCCGACGAGAAGCCGCAGCTCAAGCGGGAGATGGGCATCTACCGCGACCGTCAGGTGTGGCTGTCGATCGTGATCACCGCGCTCGCGGCGGGCGGCGTGTTCTGCGCGTTCAGCTACCTCGCGCCGCTGCTCACGGATGTGGCCGGTCTCGACTCGGGCTGGGTGCCGACCGTGCTGGCGCTGTTCGGCGTGGGCGCCCTGGTCGGTACGACGATCGGCGGCCGGGTCGCGGACGCGCACCTCTTCGGGGTGCTGCTGAGCGGGATCGCGGCGTCGACGGTGTTCCTGTCGGCGCTGGCGCTGTTCGCGTCGAACCAGGCGGCCGTGATCACGCTGTCGTTCCTGCTGGGCCTGTCGGCGTTCTACACCGCGCCCGCGCTCAACGCCCGGATGTTCAACGTGGCGGGCGCCGCGCCGACGCTGGCGGGCGCGACGACGACCGCCGCGTTCAACCTGGGCAACACGGGCGGTCCCTGGCTCGGCGGCACGGTGATCGACGCGGACTTCGGCTTCGAGGCGACGGCCTGGGCCGGGGCGGCGATGACCGTGGCGGCGCTGGTGGCCGTGGTGGCCTCGCTCCGGCTCCAGCGGGCGCGCGGCTCGGCGGCCTCCCGGCTGGTGGCGCGGGGTGAGGGGGCGCCCGGGGCGGCGCCGGTGGAGTCGACGGAGTGCGCGACGGGCTGAGCCGGGTGCTCAGGGCGCCGGGTGATCACGGCGCCGGGCGCCCCTTGGGCCTGCGCAGGCCCGCTGCCGTGAGCCGCCGGACCAGCTCCTTCGAGCCGATCTCCCGCGCCCCGGCCCGCACCGCGTCCTCGTAGCTCGCGGCCGGGATGTCGTAGTGGTCGCGCTCGAAGGCCCGCGCCGGGGCGCCGATGGACGCCGCGAAGGCGTGCAGCTCCTCGAAGGACACATCGCTGACCAGGTGCGACCAGAGGCGCCCGTGGCCGGGCCAGGTCGGCGGGTCGATGTAGAGCGTCACGGCCGGAGTATCCCGCCGAGCGCGCCGACCGGGGCGACCGCCACCGCGGCCTTGGTGCAGACCCAGTGCGGGTGCGGCCCGAGCTCCGGCTCGACGTCCAGCGCGTGCGGGTCGCCCGCGTCGCAGACCGGGCAGAGCGGCCAGCGGCCGTACTTCTCCAGGAGCGCGTCCTGCACGTCCTGGGCGATGAGGCCGACCACGAACTCCGCGCCCTCCGGCCACTGCTCCACCCACCAGCGGCGGTGCGTCACGGCGTCCTCGACCATGGACACGATCTGCGCCTCGGCGACGTCTCCGGCGGCGAGGTCGGCCATGACGAGGGCGCGGGCGGTGTGCAGCGCCTGCTCCAGGCGGTCGGGCTCCGGCGGATTCTGCTCCATGAAGCCATTGTCCACCCCTCCGGCGACGTCAACGGCTTCCGCCAAAGGTCACACCAAAGAGGGTTGACGCACCCCGGACTTGAAAATATCTTTCAAAGGTGACCAATGACCTGAAGGAAAGTTTCAGTACGGACTCGCCGCCGGCTCCGGCGGCCCTCGCCGCCAAGGTGCGGACGCTGTCGCCGTCCATGACCCGCTCCATGCAGCGCGTCGCCGAGGCCGTCGCCGGCGACCCCGCGGGCTGCGCCGCCCTGACGGTCACCGGTCTCGCCGAGCTGACGGGCACCAGCGAGGCGACGGTGGTCCGCACCGCCCGCCTCCTGGGCTATCCCGGCTATCGCGACCTGCGCCTCGCGCTCGCCGGTCTCGCCGCCCACCAGGAGTCCGGCCGCGCCCCCGCCGTCACCGCGGACATAGCGGTGGACGACCCCATCGCCGACGTGGTCGCCAAGCTGGCCTACGACGAGCAGCAGACCCTCGCCGACACCGCCGCCGGGCTCGACACGGTGCAGCTGGGCGCCGCGGTCGCCGCCGCCGCCACCGCGCGCCGGATCGACATCTACGGCGTGGGCGCGTCCTCCCTCGTCGGCCAGGACCTGGCCCAGAAGCTGGCCCGGATCGGCCTCATCGCCCACTCCCACACGGACCCGCACCTCGCCGTGACCAACGCCGTGCAGCTCCGCTCCGGCGACATGGCCATCGCGATCACGCACTCCGGCTCGACGGGCGACGTCATAGAGCCGCTGCGCGTCGCCTTCGACCGGGGCGCGACGACGGTCGCGATCACCGGCCGTCCCGACGGCCCCGTCACGCAGTACGCGGACCACGTGCTGACGACGTCCACGGCGCGCGAGAGCGAGCTGCGCCCGGCCGCGATGTCGAGCCGCACCAGCCAGCTCCTGGTGGTCGACTGCCTGTTCATAGGCGTCGCGCAGCGTACGTACGAGACGGCTGCCCCGGCCCTCGCCGCCTCCTACGAGGCGCTGGCCCACCGCCACACCCCGCGCACCCGCTGACCGTCACCCGGACTCCCTCCGGCAGCGCCCCGCACCAGCCCCCCGCAACCGCACGCCGTACGAGAAAGCAGAGCCGCTCTCCATGACCTCCCTCACCGACGCCACCCCCGACGGCTACGGCGAGCTGCGCGCCCAGCTCGCGACCCTCACCACCGAGGCGTTCCGCCCGGAGCTCGCCGAGATCGACCGGCTGGCCACCGCGGAGATCGCCCGGATCATGAACGGCGAGGACCAGACCGTCCCGGCCGCCGTCGCCGAGCGGCTGCCCGAGATCGCCGCCGCGATCGACGCCACCGCCGAGCGCATGGCCCGCGGCGGCCGCCTGATCTACGCGGGCGCGGGCACGGCGGGGCGGCTGGGCGTGCTGGACGCCAGCGAGTGCCCGCCCACGTTCAACACGGACCCGGCCGACGTCATCGGCCTGATCGCGGGCGGCCCGTCCGCCATGGTCACCGCCGTCGAGGGCGCGGAGGACAGCAAGGAGCTCGCCGCCGCCGACCTGGAGGCGCTGGAACTCACCGCCGACGACACGGTGGTCGGCATCTCCGCCTCCGGCCGCACGCCGTACGCGATCGGGGCCGTGGAGCACGCCCGCGCGAAGGGCGCCCTGACCCTCGGCCTGTCGTGCAACGCGGCCTCCGCGCTGGGCGCCGCCGCCGAGCACCCGATCGAGGTCGTCGTCGGCCCCGAGCTGCTGACCGGCTCCACCCGCCTCAAGGCGGGCACGGCCCAGAAGCTCGTGCTCAACATGATCTCGACCATCACGATGATCCGCCTCGGCAAGACGTACGGGAACCTGATGGTCGACGTGCGTGCCTCCAACGAGAAGCTGCGGGCGCGCTCCCGGCGCATCGTCGCGCTGGCCACCGGCGCGTCCGACGAGGAGATCGAGACGGCGCTCGCCGCCACGGACGGCGAGGTGAAGAACGCCATCCTGACGATCCTCGGCCAGGTCGACGGCCCCACGGCCGCCACGCTCCTGACCGAGTCCGACGGCCACCTCCGCGCCGCGCTCGCCGCCGCCCCCCGCACCACCTGACCCACCCCGCACCACCTCCCCCGCACAGCAAGGCACCACGCACCATGGCTACAGAAGACAAGAACCGCGCCACTGCCGCCGCGATCCTTCCGCTCGTCGGTGGCGCCGCGAACGTCAGCTCCATCGCCCACTGCATGACCCGGCTACGGCTCGGTCTGCACGACCGTTCGCTCGTCCAGGACGACGCGCTGAAGGCCGTCCCCGCGGTCATGGGCGTGGTCGAGGACGACACGTACCAGATCGTCCTCGGTCCCGGTACGGTCGCCCGCGTCACGCCGGAGTTCGAGAAGCTGGTCGAGGAGGGCAGGGCGCAGGCCCCGGCCTCCCCGGCCCCCGCCCCGGCCGACGCCGCCCCGCTCACGGCGGAGGAGCTGGCCGCGCAGGGCGCCGCGATGAAGGCGGCCCGCAAGGCGAAGAACGCGACGCCGTTCAAGCTGTTCCTGCGCAAGATCGCCAACATCTTCGTGCCGTTGATCCCGGCCCTGATCGGCTGCGGCATCATCGCCGGGCTCAACGGCCTGCTGGTCAACCTCGAATGGCTGCCCTCGGTCACCCCGGCGCTCGCCGCGATGGCCTCCGGCTTCATGGCCCTGATCGCGGTCTTCGTCGGCTACAACACCGCGAAGGAGTTCGGCGGCACGCCGATCCTCGGCGGTGCGGTCGCGGCGATCATCGTCTTCCCGGGCGTCGCGAACATCGAGGCGTTCGGCCAGAAGCTCTCCCCCGGTCAGGGCGGCGTCCTCGGCGCCCTGGGCGCGGCGGTCCTCGCGGTGTACGTGGAGAAGTGGTGCCGCCGCTGGGTGCCGGAGGCGCTGGACGTGCTGGTCACACCGACGCTGACGGTCCTGATCTCCGGCCTGGTCACGATCTTCGGCCTGATGTACGTGGCGGGTGAGGTCTCCACCGCGATCGGCGACTTCGCGGACTGGCTGCTGTCCAACGGCGGCGCGGGCGCGGGTCTGATCCTGGGCGGCTTCTTCCTCCCGCTGGTCATGCTCGGCCTGCACCAGGCGCTGATCCCGATCCACACGACGCTGATCGAGCAGCAGGGCTACACGGTCCTCCTCCCGATCCTGGCCATGGCCGGTGCGGGCCAGGTCGGCGCGGCCATCGCCACGTACTTCCGCCTCCCGCGCAACGAGTCGATCCGCAAGACCATCAAGTCCGCCCTGCCCGCCGGATTCCTGGGCGTCGGCGAGCCCCTGATCTACGGCGTCTCGCTCCCGCTCGGCCGCCCCTTCATCACGGCCTGCGTGGGCGGTGCCTTCGGCGGCGCGTTCGTCGGCTTCTTCAACCAGCTGGGCGACGCGGTCGGCTCGACCGCGATCGGCCCGTCCGGCTGGGCCCTGTTCCCCCTGCTCGACGGCAACCACGGCTTGGGCGCCACGATCGCGATCTACGCGGGCGGCCTGATCGTCGGCTACCTCGCGGGCTTCCTGGCGACGTACTTCTTCGGCTTCAGCAAGGAGCTCCTGGCGGAGTTCAACGTGAGCCAGGAGGAGGCCCCGACAGCGGCCCCGGACCCGGCCACGCCTTCCGAAACGGCGAAGGCGCCGGCAGCGGTCTGAGACACGCGCGGAACGGAGCGGCGGCCCCCTTCACCAAGGGGTGCCGTCGCTTCGTCGTCACGGCTCAGTTCTTGCCGGTATCGAGGGAGGTGGCTGAAAATTCGCACCAGGGATGTCCGGAAGTCGCCCCCTCCAATGAACGCCATCGCGGGTCGATGTGAACACCAGCTGATTCAAGCCTGAATCACTCCCGTCCCGCTGGTGACAGCCATACGCGGAGAATCCCTGGGGGGACATTGTCTTCCGCTACACCCGGCCGTCTCTGTCTCGCACGCGCGAGGCGCGCGAGACAGATCTCGGCCTGCACCGCACTCGTTCTTTCCGCCGGCACGCTGCTGGCTGCTCCGGCCTCGGCCGACGACGCCTCCAAGGGCTCCGGCGGCCCGGAGGTACCGGCCATTACGAAACCGCGCCTGGACCTGAACGGCAACGGCGACAACGACCTCATCTACCGAGGCGTGGACGGCGTCCTGTACGTCAAGGCGGGGGGGTTCACCCCCGACTACCCGTTCCGGATCCCCGCCACCGACGAGCGGGAGATGCACAAGGACATCATCCCGCTGGGCGACCTCGACAACAACGGCCCGCCCGCGCTCGTCACGCTGTCCGCGACCGGCACGCTCACGCTGTACCCGAGCGCGGGCGAGGAGAGCGCCTCCCCCGCCACATGGTCCGGTGACGGCTGGCAGAAGTACAACAAGGTCCTTTCCCCGGGCGACCTGACCGGTGACGGCCGCAACGACCTGATCGCGCGCACGCCATCCGGCGACGTCTACCTCCACGCGTCCACCGGCGCCATCAAGGGCGAACCCTTCGCGCCCGCGGTCAAGGTGGCCTCCGGCTGGGATGCGTACGACCAGATCGTCGGCCTCAACGACAGCAACGGTGACGGGTTCGGCGATGTCGTCACCCGCACCAGGGGCGGCGACCTGTACTTCTTCGCGGGCACCGGCGACGCGGCGAAGCCCTTCAAGACGCCCACCAAGAGAATCGGCTACGGCTTCGGCATCTACAACCAGCTCGTGGGTGTCGACGACCTCAACGGAGACGGCCACGGCGACCTCATGGGCCGCAAGCCGAACGGCGACACGTACATCTACCGGTCCACCGGTCAGGGCAGCTTCCGCACGCGCGTCGCCGACACCTTCGGCTGGCAGAAGGCCGCCCTGTTCGTCGGCCAGGGCGGCAACCCCGACTTCGGCAAGCACGAGACCGTGGGCACCACCGACAACGGCAGTGCGTGGTGGTACGACTCCAGGAACAACGGACAGTTCTACCCCCGCACGTTCTACTACACCGCCCAGTCCGGGCTGACGAGGCTCGTCTCCTCCCTCGACGCCGACGGCCGGGCCGAACTGCTCCAAGTCCAGGACGGCCGGCTGACCATCGGCAACCACTCCTTCGGCAGCGGCTGGGGCGGCTACGACGATCTCATCGGGCCGGGCGACCTGAGCGGTGACGGCAAGGGCGACCTGCTGGCCCGCGACGCCAAGGGCGACCTGTACCTGTATCCGGGCAACGGCCTCACCGAGTTCGGTGCCAAGGTCAAGGTCGGCTACGGCTACGGCACGTACCGCCACATCGTCGGCGCCGGCGACCTCACCGATGACGGCAGGACCGATGTGGTGGCCGTCGCCAAGGACGGCACGCTGTACCTGTACGAGGGCACGGGCAAGGCTTCCTCGCCGCTGAAGGCGCGCGTGAAGATCGGCTACGGCTTCGACATCTACTCCAAGTTCGCCGCGCCCGGCGACATCAACGGGGACGGCAGGGCCGACCTGATCGGCGTCAACGGCTACGGCGACCTGTACCGCTACACGTCCACCGGGACCGGCACGATCAGCAAGCGCATACAGATCGGCTACGGCTTCGACATCTACAACGGCCTGTACTGATCACCACACCGACCAGGGCGGCGGCCCCCTCGGGTGAGGGGCGCCGCCGCTTTGCCGTACGCCTCAGACCGGAAAGCCGTCCGTGGGCAGCGTGACGTCGAACGGCGCGGGAAGCGCGAGCGGCTTACCGAACGGCACCGCGTCGGAGTGCTTGTACGTGCCGTGCTCGCCCGGCTCCGTGAACAGGGTGGCCACGGCGCCCCGGGTGTCGAACCGGTCGATCAGCAGGTACATCGGCACCCCGGCCCGGGCATAGGCCCGGTACTTCTTCGTACGGTCCTCGCGGGCGTTGCCCTTCGAGGTGATCTCCACGACGAGGAGGGCTTCGGAGGCGTCCATGGGGGCGCTGACATCGGGGTCGGCGGCGTCGATCAGCTCGGACGGCATGACCACGAGATCGGGGACGTAGAGCTTGTCGAGCGGGGCGACGTGCACGCCCAGCGTCTGGTAGATCTCCAGTTCGTCCGGCAGATTCCCGTAAAGACAGCGCTGCACCTTGGCTGCGATCCCGTTGTGATGTGCATGCGGCGGCGGTACCAAGACGATCTGCCCTTCGTCGATCTCGGCGCGCCATCCCTCGGGCACGTCCAGTTCCTGCCAAGTGCGCAGGAGGTAGTCCCACTGGCGGCCTTCAGGGTCCTGCTGGGGTTCGACCATCGCGGCGGTCATCGCGGGTCCCTTCTTCTGAAGCCTGTCCGGGGAGCGTAGATCGACGGTTTCACGGCGCGAGGCCGCTTTCCTCAGCGTCCCACGTTCGTGTGGGCGGCGCACCGAGCGCCGCTCACCGCTGCCGCTGAACCAACCCCAGCAGCACCCCATGCGTCTCCCGGTCCGCAGCCACGATCAGCCCGCCCGCGCCCCGGTCCACCGGCTGCCCGTCGATCCCCGTCACCACGCAGCCCGCCGCCTCGCACAGCGCGATGCCCGCCGCGAAGTGGACGCTGTCCAGGCGCAGGCCGGGCCCGCCGTCCGTGACGTACGCGGCCCGGCGCCCCGCCGCCACCCACGCGACGGCCACCGTGCTGGAGACGACGCGCGGGCGGAACCCCGCGACGAACTCCGGGGCCGCCATGAGCTCCACCGCCCGGAACTCCGGGGCGTGCGGGAACGGCGGGTCAAGGTTCAGGTCCACCAGCCGGGACCCCGCCGAGGGTATGAGGCGGTCGTCCCGTCCCTCCGTCCCCCGGACCCACGCCCCCGCCCCGTCCGTCCAGAACACCTCGCCGCTGAACGGATCGGCGGAGGCAGCCGCCACGATGCGGGAGGACGAGGCGTCCCGGAGCGCGACGTTCACCGCGACCAGCATGTTTCCCACGGCGTAGTTGAGCGTCCCGCACAGCGGGTCCACCAGCCACCGGCGCCCCGCCCCAGCCGCCCCGGTGGCCCCGCTCTCCTCACCCGTCACCGCGTCATCCGGCCGGGCCGCGCGCAGCACGTCGAGGACGGCCTCCTCCGCCGCGATGTCGGCGGCCGTGGCGAAGTCACCGCCGCCCTTGTCGTACCGCGTCAACGAGGCCCCGTACATCTCGCGTACGACGGCCGCCCCGGCGGACGCGGCCCGAAGGGCCACGCGCGCATCGCTCTCCATGTCCATGGTCACCATCTCCGCAGGCTAACGGTCACTCAGGGAGGGCCCGGCAACGGATCAGCGCGCACCGCAGTCCCGCGGAGGGCACCGTCATCGCGGCAACTGCCCCTCCCGGTTGATCTCCGTCACCCGTGCCCGCAGCACCGCCCCGGGCGTCGCCTGCCGTACGGAGTCGGCGGGGCAGTCCCACACCACCCCGCCGCCCGGCGGCCGCAGCCGCACGTACGGCCCGACGCGTCCCAGCACCCGGCCGATCCGCCCGTCCCGCACGTCCACCGCGAAGGACCCCGGCTCCGGCGTACAAGCCTCCAGGCCCTCCCCGCCCGTCATGACGCCGCCGCCTTCTCCTCCAGCACCCGGCTGAGCTGCTGCGCCGCCGCGAGGTTGCAACGCCCCAGGTCCACCAGGACCGCCGGGTCGTCGCCCGCACACGAGGCCGCGTCGATCCTCAGCGAGGGCAGCTTCACCCCGGCCCTCGTGAAGCGCTCCTTCAGCAACGCCACCAACTCCTCGGCCTCCCGAATCTTCGCCACTGCCGCCCTGCGCCGTTCCGTAGTCGTCATGATCCATTCCTTCCACACTGAGTAACGACGATGCATACCCAGAGTGGTGATTCTCTCGCTAGCCTGGAAGAGGCGCAGCCCAACAACCGCACGTGTGTAACAGGGAGTTGTCATGCCAGGTCCCAAGAAACTCGATCCCGCCTCCTCTCCTCGCGCCCTCCTGGGCGCCGAACTCCGCCACCGAAGAGAGCGCGCGGACCTCTCCCAGGTCGACCTGGGCGAACTGCTGTACGTCAGCGGCTCCTTCATCGGCCAGTTGGAGGACGGCAGCCGCCGGATGCAGATGGACCAGGCGCTCAAGCTTGACGACGTCCTGAACGCGGACGGCTTCTTCAAGCGCAACTGCGCGGCCTTGAAGAAGTCGAAGTACCCGGATCACTTCGCGGAGGCGGCTGAGGCGGAGGCCCGCGCGACGGAGATCAAGGAGTACGCGCCGCAGCTCATCCCCGGCCTGTTTCAGACGGAGGCGTACGCGCAGGCAGTGTTCAGGAGCGGGCTCCCCACAGCCGCCGAAAGCACGATCGAGGAACTGGTAGCCGCTCGTCTCGAACGAACTCAGATCCTCACCGATCCAACTACGCCGTTGTTGTGGGCCGTGTTGGACGAAGCGGTGTTACGTCGACGAGTGGGCGGCCCGGACGTCATGGCAGCGGCGCTCCGCCACATCGCGGGCCTGATGAGACGGCACCGGGTCATCGTGCAGGTACTGCCGTTCTCAGCGGGTGCCCACACGGCCATCGAGGGCTCGCTCAAGCTCATGGCATTCTCCGACGCACCGCCGCTCGCGTACCTACAAGCCCTGGGCACAGGGCAGTTGCAGGACGATCCGGCAACGGTCAGGCAGTACGAACTGACCTACGATCTGGCCGTGGCCAGCGCGCTCTCACCGGCAGCGTCCCTGGCGTTGATCGAGTCGGTGGCGGAGGATTACGAGCATGAGGCACAACAGTTCTAACTACGACCTTTCCACAGCTACTTGGCAGAAGTCCTCCTACAGTGACGCCAGCGGCGGCAACTGCGTGGAGGTCGCCACCTGGCGCAAGTCCACGTACAGCGGCCCCAGCGGGGGCGACTGCCTCGAAGTCCTCGACGGCGTCCCGAACGCGGTCCCCGTCCGCGACTCCAAGGTGACCGACGGCCCGGCCGTCGTCTTCGCAACGACCGCCTGGCAGCAGTTCGTCACCGACCTCAAGCGCGCCTGACGCGACGAGAGCCGGTACCACCGAGGGACCCGGTGGTACCGGCCCCTTGACCTCAACCTCGCTTGAGGCCGGACGATCTCGTCCATGCAGACAGCTACGGACTGGATCAGCAAGAACGCCCACGCGCTCACCGCGAGGAAGCCCGACGAGCCGTTGGACGACCTCCGGCCGCTCGCCCCGCTGGTGCGCGACGCGAAGATCGTGGCGCTGGGGGCCTCGACCCGGCAGACCCGCGAGCTGTCGGAGACGGCGCACCGGATCGTGCGCCTGCTGGTGGAGGAGGAGGGGTTCCGGAGCGTCGTCCTGGAGGGCGACGATCCCGGCAGGCTCGGCCTGGCGGCGTACGTCGCCACCGGCAAGGGTGACCCGGCGGCCATGCTGGCGGAGGCGCGGGCGTTCTGGCGGACCGCCGAAATCCTCGAACTCGTACGGTGGATGCGGGCGTACAACGAACGCCACCCGGACGACCCGGTACGTCTCGCGGAGCCCCCGGCCGCACAGGCGAGCACCCTGGCGGAAGCGGAACGCGCACTCGCCGACGGGGCGGCCTGGTGGCAGCGGCACACGGGAGACAAGGTCGTCTACTGGGGCGGCATGGCGCACACCGCGATCGGCACCCCGCGCACCGTGTCCACGTCCCCCACCGAGCCCCCGCAAACGCACCGGAACATGGGTGGCTACCTGCGCGAGGGCTACGGCCCGGCCTTCCGCTCCATCGGCCTCACGATGCCCATGCCCACCCCGAACCCGGCCTTCGTGGACACCGTCCTGAGCGAGGCCGCCGGGACCGGGACCGCCTACTTCCTGGACCTGACCCTCCCCCGCCCCGAGCCGGTGCGCCGCGTCCTGGACGCCCCGACCCGCACCCGCCTGATCGGCCCGACGTACGACCCTCAGCACGACGAGGCCCACCACATGTCCGGCGCCGCCCTCACCACCTGGTTCGACGCGGTCGTCCACACCCAGAAGCTGACGCCGTCCCGCCCGCTGCCTTAGGGCCTGCCCCGCCACTCAGTGCGCGATGCCGTCGATCAGCTCGCGCGCCCCCTGTCGGAGCAGCGCGACGGCGACGGACGTGCCGAGTGTGGCCGGGTCCAGGCGGCCCGCCCACTCGTGGGCGTTGAGGACGGTCTTGCCGTCCGGCGAGAACACGCGGGCCCGGAGCGACAGTTCGCCGTTGCCCTCCACCCGGGCGAACCCGGCGATCGGGCTGTTGCAGTGCCCCTGGAGCACGTGCAGCAGCATCCGCTCGGCCTGCGTCTCCCGGTACGCGTCGGGGTCGCCGAGCGGGCTGATGGTGTCGATCAGCTCGGCGTCGCCCTCGCGGCACTGCAGCGCGAGGACCCCCGCTCCGATCGGCGGAGTCATCGTCTCGGTCGACAGGACCTCGGTGATGACGTCGGTCCGCCCGATCCGCTCCAGCCCGGCGACGGCCAGCAGCAACGCATCCGCATCGCCCGCTTCGAGCTTCGTCAGACGGCTGTTCGCGTTGCCCCGGATGGGAACGCACTGAAGGTGCGGATGCGAGGCGGCGAGCTGCGCCACCCGGCGCACGGACGAGGTCCCGACCCGGGTCCCGGCCGGGAGCGCGTCAAGGGTGAGCCCGCCGGGGTGGACGAGGGCGTCCCGGATGTCGTCGCGCTTCAGGAAGGCCGCAAAGGCCGTACCGGCCGGAAGGGGCCGGTCCGCCGGAATGTCCTTGACGCAGTGCACGGCAAGATCGGCCTCCCCTGCGAGCAGGGCGGCGTCCACCTCCTTGGTGAACGCTCCCTTCCCCTCGACCTCGCTGAGGTCGCCCATCCACTTGTCACCGGTCGTCTTCACCGGGAGGACGGCGGTCTCGATCCCGGGATGGACGACGGCCAGCTCGGCCCGGACCCGCTCGACCTGAGCGAGAGCCATCGGGGAATCACGGGAAACGATGCGAATCAGATCAACCGGCATAGGGGAACGGTAGACCCGCGGACGCGGCACTTCCATCTCCCACGATGCCCTGTTCCCGGGGCTCAAGCCCCGAGTTCCGAGCGCTCTTTGAGCGGAATGGTTGGGAGGTCCTGTACCCGCCCACCCGCCCCCGTTACCCGCAAGGGTTCACTTTTCGCGACCGAGTTGCGACGGACGGTAGGCACGCTTTAGCTTCAGCGAGGACACAGACCTTGAAGTCGGCCCCCGCCGGTGTGGCAACACCGCCAGGGGCCTGACCACCTCGATCGAAGGCTGACGGAGACGATCAGATGGCTGACGAGCAGTCTAGTAGCGCGCCCCTCCCGCACCACCCGATGGCGAACCCCGGATACGGCAAACGTTCCGCCCCGGAGCAACGCCCCCCGCACGGGCCAGGACTTCACGCACCTCCATCCGCGCGACGCGGCCATCGCCGCGTACATCGACGGGCTGTGCGACGGCGCCGACATCTCCGTGAAGGCGCTCGCGAAGGCCCTCCCGTACGGGCAGTGCGCGGTCCGCACGTCGCTGAACCGCCTCCAGGAGGCGGGGCACCTGCGGCGCGGCAGCGAGTGCGTGGCGAGCGGGGAGAACCTGCTGTGGGTGACCCGGACGTTCTTCTCCCGCACGGCGCGGGACGACACCTGGTGGGCGGGGTTCAGCCGGGGCGACGCCCCCAAGGAGACCCAACGGGAAACGCGCTCGCGGGCGTTCATCCTGCTTGCCGCCCTGGGCCGCCAGGCCCCCGTGCTGTCGCTGTCGCACCGGGAGTGCGTGGCGCTCGAACCGCAGGCGTCGGAGTGGCTGCGCAGGGGGGCGACGGAGTCCGAAGTCCTCCGGGCCCTCACCACCGGACTCCCGGACGTGATCCACCACCCGGCGGCGTTCGTCGCCAAACGCCTCCAGACGAAACTTCCCCCGGCCCGCGACCCCCACCCGGTCCTGCGCACCCTGGAATGCAGCGAGTGCCGCGCCCCGGGCTCCCCGGAAGCCCTCCCGGGCGGCAAGTGCCGGGCCTGCGCGGGCAGGCCCGTCCGCGACACCCCGGCCCTCCCCGCCCAGCAGGTCCGGGCCCGGGCCCGAGCCGTACGAGCGGGCCTGATCCCCAGGTCGGACCGCCCCAAGCGCTGACCGCTCAGGCGGAGCCCCGGAACTCCACCAGGAGCAGCGCCGAGTCGTCGTCGGGCGGGGCGCCGGTGAAGGCGGCGACGTCGGCGCGTACGAGACGGAGGACGTCCTCGGGCTCGTCCGCCGTCAACAGCGGGGTGACGCGCTCGCGGACGGGATAGAAGCGGCCCTCGTCGTCGCGGGCCTCGCTCAGGCCGTCGGTGTAGAAGAACAGCCGGTCGCCGACGTGCAGGGTGGCCCGGGTGACGCTGTCGCGGAGGCCGGCGGGGCCCGTCAGCACCGTGAGCCCGAACGGCGGGCCCGGCTCGCCCGACGCGACGGCCACGACCTCGCCGTCGCGCGTGCGGAGGAGGGGCGGCGGATGGCCGTGGTTGTGCACGAGGAGTCCGCCGTCCCGGCCGATCTCCGCGAGGATCGCCGTCACGAAACGCCCGCCGTCGGTCCTGCGCTCCAGGGCCGCTTCGATGCGCCCGCCGACATCGGACAGTTCCCCGGCCCCCGGGGCGGCCTCCCGGAAGGCCGTGAGGACGACCGAGGCACAGCGGACGGTCTCCAGGCCCTTTCCCTGGACGTCCCCGACGACCACACGCACGCCGCCGGAGCACTCCTCCACGTCGTACAGGTCCCCGCCGATGCGGGTGGCGCGCCCGGCGGAGACGTACGAGGTCCCGAGCCGGACCGGCCCGATCGCCGGGGGGACCGGGGTGAACAGCACGTCCTCCAGCGTGCGGGCCACGTCCCGTACGTCGACGAGCCGCCGCTCGACCTTGAGGCGCGCCCAGGCCGCGTAGGCGGAGGCGAGAGTCACGTACGCGATGGCGAACAGAGCGACCCACATGCGCAGGTGCCCGAAGCGGTCGGCCTTCCACGCGAACACCAGGCACAGAAGGACGGCCAGGCCGCCCATCGCGGCGACGTCGCGCACGGGCCCCCGCGCCGAGGCGATCGCGGGCCCGGCGGCGTACACGGGCAGCAGGTTGTACTGGGGCCCGGTCACCGCGTCCAGGACCGCCGTCCCGAGCATGACCGCCAACGGCAACCCTCGCGGCGACCCGACCACCCGCCCCCAGCGCCTGCCCACTGCCCACCTCCGCGCCACTCGACCCGCCCCAGAATGCCATGAAAGGGATGAAACGGACCTCTGGCGAACGGCGGGTCCAGACTGGAGGATCACCCCGGCGAGGGCGCCGGGGCGGCGCTCGACGGCAGAAACGATATCGCTTGATGGAGCACAGTGATATCGTTTCGTGTGCGGACCGAAGCGAGGAGCATGGACATGGCCAGGACCGTCATCGATCTGAACGAGGCCATGGTCGCCGAGGCCATGCGCATATTCGGCACGAAGACGAAGGCGCAGGCCGTGCGCCTCGCCATGGAGGACGCGGTCAAACGCCACCTGCGCCAGGAAGGCTTCGACGCCATGGACGCGGGT
The DNA here is from genome assembly GCF_040679335.1 of Streptomyces sp. NPDC052299. Classification (NCBI taxonomy): domain Bacteria; kingdom Bacillati; phylum Actinomycetota; class Actinomycetes; order Kitasatosporales; family Streptomycetaceae; genus Streptomyces; species Streptomyces sp. NPDC052299. The sequence goes on from NZ_JBFAUP010000004.1 coordinate 290,893, forward strand.
GACTTCGACTTCAGCGAGATCATCGAGAGCACCGGCCCGCGCAACACCGACGGAAGCCTCAAGCGCGGCGGCGGCCGGGCCGCCTGATGCAGGACCGCTTCCTGATCGACAAGTCCGCACTGGCCCGCTGGACCAAACCGGCTGTCAAGCAGGTCCTCAAGCCGCTGCACGAGCGGTATCTGCTGGCCGTGTGCCGACCGACCGAGTACGAGATGGTGCACTCCGCCCGGGACGGCTCCGAGGCGACCCGGATCAGCACCTGGCTCCACGCCTTCGACTATCTCCCCGTCACGGACGACGCCTTCGCCCGCGCCCTGGAGGTCCAGCGCCACGCCCTCCACGCCGGCTTCCACCGGGCGCTGTCGCTCCCCGACCTGCTGATCGCCGCGACGGCGGAGCTGAACCGGCTCACGGTCCTGCACTACGACGGCGACTTCGACACGATCGCCTCCCTCACCGGCCAGCCCGCCGAATGGGTCGTCCCCCCGGGCACCGCCGACCGGTGAGCGGCACCGCTACGCCGTGCGCAGCTCCGCGAACACCCCTCGCACCTCCGTGTCCTCCGGCGTACGCCACGGGCCCGACACGTGACCCTGCACGCCCTCCGGGGCGTCCGCGGCGGGGTGCAGGACGCGGTTGACGTGGAGGGTCACGGCCCTCGCCGTCAGCTCCGTGCCCGTGGGGCCGTCCGTGGCCCTGGCCGCCGCGACGCCGGGGGCGACACCGGCCCCGGAATGCGTGATCGTCGCGTCCGGCATGTCGCTGACGCTCTGGGCCTGGGGCTCGACGCGGCCGTCGAGGAGGGCGAAGAGCTGGGCCACCAGGACCGGGTCGTGGCAGCCGTCGTACACCCAGCGCTTCCCGAGCACGCCGTGCGTGGTCATGCCGACGAACGCGTCCTCCGCGCCGTCGAGCGCGGCGCCCCGGTAGGTGAGCGGCACGAAGTACGGCACCGGCTCGGCGCCCGAGGTGTCCGTGACCACCATGAACTCGATGCCCACCTCGCCCCGCGGGTCGTCCAGCCGGAAGCCGCCGGACTTCACGAGGGACGGGCGCGTGGGACCTACGTACCAGGGGCGGGTCGGAAGCCAGGCGGTGAGCAGTTCGAGCTTGGTCGGCGACAGGGTGGTGCGGTGGATGACGGCCATGCCGAAGGTCTCCCGTGGGTCGCGTGGACGGCTGGTTGCCCTGCGCGCGGAGGGCGTTGTCGGACCCCCGCGCTACCTTGAGCCTATGACCTCCGAGGGCGACACCACCGCGCGCATCAGGCCGCAGCAGTTCCACGAGACCGCCGGTCTCGACGACTGGCGCGTCGTCGGCGAGGGCGCGTGCGCCCACTTCCGCACCGGCGGATCGTTCGCGGCCGGTACGCGCTTCGCGCACGCCATCGGCGAGCTGCCGGCCCTCGGCGACGACCACCCGGACATCGACGTGCGACGGGACGGCGTGACCGTGCGGCTGATCGCGCTCACCGATGAGTACTTCGGCATGACCAGCCGTCACATCGAGGCGGCCCGGCGGATATCCGAGGCGGCCCGGGCTCTCGGCCTGACCGCCGACCCGTCCTTCATCCAGACCGTGCAGGTCACCGTCGACGCCCTCGACGGCCCCGCCGTGGTCGCGTTCTGGCGCGCCCTGCTCGGCTACGAGCACCGCGCCGGAAGCCCCGAGGACCTGGTCGACCCGCGCCGCCGCGGCGCCCCCTTCTACTTCCAGCGGATGGACACCCCGCGCCCCCAGCGCAACCGCGTCCACGTCGACGTATGGGTGCCGCACGACCAGGCCGAGGCCCGCATCGCCGCGGCCCTGGCCGCCGGGGGCCGGCTGCTGAACGACGCGGACGCCCCGCACAACTGGGTCCTCGCCGACCCCGAGGGCAACGAGGCGTGCATAGGGGTGGCCGGCCCGCCCGGACCGGCCACCGACTAGCGCCCGCGCCTCACCAGCCGGACGGCGCCGGGGGCGGGACCACCTCCGGGCGGTCGTCGCAGGTGAGCGTGTTGGGCAGCAGCCACGGCGCGAGCCAGCCGCCGTCGTTGCCGCCCAGGTCCGTCAGGCCGAACTCCGACCCGCTCGACCCGAAGTTGAACGAGCCGCAGTTGTTGACGCCCACGGCGCCCACGTTGCGCGCGTCCACGTTCTCGAAGGTGGCCCCGCCCGCCGCGCGGGCGCTCAGCACCGAGGTGCCCGTGCCGTCGACGCGAAGGTCCTTGAAGTGGATGTTCTCGATGACGTACTGGTCCTTCACCGCCCAGTCCGAGACCAGCATGACCGCGTTGTACGTGCTGTCCAGGAAGTCGTTCCCGGTGACCCGGATGTCGGCGCCGTCGATGCTCCGGTCCAGCGCGAACACCCACAGCGCGCCGAGCCCGATCTTCCAGTTGAGCTCGAACGTGCCCGCGCGAACGGTGGTGTTCCGGGCCAGATCCACCTTCCCGGCGAAGGGCTCGGCGCCGAAGCGGGCCCCGAGGTGCAGGGCGCTGCCCTCGCGGACCGGGTCGGCGACGAGGTTGTCGGAGACGGTGATGTCGGTGCCGCCGTAGATCGCGATGCCGTTGGCCAGGACCGGGGTCTGCACGGTGTTGTGGTCGAAGGTGTTGCGGGCGTTGGTGGTCTTCTCGGCCCACATCGCGAGGCCGTCGTCGCCCGAGTTGCGTACGAAGGTGTTCGTGACGCGGGAATCGGTCACGCCGGTGTGGAAGTTGATGGCGTCCGCGATCTGGTCCACGATCACGGTGTCGGAGACCCGCAGGTTCTTCATCGGGCCGTCGAACCACATGCCGACCTTGGTGTGGCTGATGTGCAGGCCCTCGATGGTCGAATCGCTCATCGCGCCGCCGATCGCGTTGACCTGGTCGGTGTCGATGCGCTCGCGCACGTCGCCCTCGATGGCGAAGCCGGACAGATGCACGTTGCGGCTGCCGCCCTCGGCGGCGGACTTCCCGTAGAAACCGACGCCGGTGTGCGTGGACCCGTCCGCGGCGGGCTCGTCGAGCGCGACCTCGCGGCCCTTGATCTTCGTGTACCAGCTGCCCGCGCCGGTGATCGTGACGTCGTCCACGAGGATGTGCCGGTCCACCCGGTACGTCCCCGGCGGGATGTACACCTTCAGGTGGGTGCGCCGGGCGAAGGAGATCGCCTTCTCGATCGCCCCCGCCGCGTCCCGCCGCCCGGTCGGGTCGGCGCCGAACGCGAGGACGTTGGCGGCGAGGAGCTCGACGTGCGGCAGCCCGACGCGCTCGGAGTCCAGCAGGTCGATCGCCGTCCACGCGGCCCGGCTCCCGGCCGGCACGGTCAGCCGTACGGTGTCGCCCGCGTGGTACGTACGGCCGAGCAGGAGGCGCTGCTCGTCATAGAAGTGGCTGGGCCGGAACGGCTTGTCCACGACCGGGGCGGGCGTCGTCGCCGCGGGGACGCAGGAGCACTCGGTGATCCACCAGTCGGGGTGGAGGAGCCCGGCGCCCGGGTCGTTGGAGAACGGGTACTGGTTGTACAGCCAGGAGTACTGCGAGGTCAGCGTCATCGTGGACCGCTTGGAGCCGTTCACCGAGACGTCCAGCGGGGCCGTGATCCCGCCGCCGCCCGGCGCGTCCGGAATGCTGTAGCGGACGGTGATCGCGTTGGCGGCCGCGGGCAGCGTGAACTCCACGTGCTGCCCCGGCGCCAGCTTGACCGCCCTGCGCCCCGACGCCTCGGACGGCAGCGTGTACGCGTTCCGGTCCGGGCCGATGACCGTGCCGTTCGTGACCGCGTTCTCGGCCTCCTGCTCGGCGAAGGCGACCTGCGCGCCCCGCCCCCGCACCAGGGCGGGGTCGAGGGCAGCGCGGGTGACGACCGGCCCCGGGGCGGTGGCGGGGCGGGGTGCGGCGAGCGCGGGGGCTCCGGCCAGCACCCCGAACCCGAGGGCGGCCGCGGTCACCGAGGCGACCGTGGACGCGTACAGCCCGGCCCGGCGCGGTCTTCGCACCGCCGCCGCGTCGGCGGCGAACTTCCGTGACATCGCATGCCCGTTTCTCTGAGTTCTGGGGTCAACGGCCGTGCGCGCGTGGGGAGTCGCCGCCGTCCTGAGTGAGCCGACAGTAGGGCGGAGACCCACCCACCCACAAGCTCCATGCAGTCATTTTTCCGAACAGGTGCAGAGCAAGTGCGTTGCACTGTCCTTTTTTTGCGCAAGATCCGCAAGGACTCTTTGGCACCCGCGCCTGTTCGGACCTTGTCCGTCCGATCACTGGTCTCACGGCCTACTGGCCGGTATACAGGCGAGGTTGGGTCCGCCGGGCACGAGCCGCCGAGCGGCCGGGCGCCTCTGACGCCCCGTGCGCCCCGGTCGTCGCCGCCCGTCCGGACCATCGGATTCTCTGGGGAGGGCATTGATGATCCACCGCACGCGTCCGGGCGGGACCGTAACCAAGCGCCGCACCGCCATCGCGCTGGCCGCGCTCAGCAGTTGCGCGCTCACGGCAGGCTTCACCGGCACGGCCTCGGCCGCGCCGGGGGGCGCGCACGGATCACCCCGCACCTCCTACGTGGCGCTGGGCGACTCCTACACGTCCGGCCCGCTGATACCCACGCAGGTCGACGCCAACTGCGCCCGCTCCGACCAGAACTACCCGTCGATCACCGCCCGCGAGCGCCACGTCGCCTCGTTCACCGACGTGAGCTGCGGTGGTGCGACGACCGCCGAGATGTGGCAGGCGCAAGGCACCAACGGACCACAGCTCGACGCCGTGAAGAAGGACACGGACCTCGTGACCCTGCAGATCGGCGGCAACGACGTCGGCTTCGGCTCCATCATCGGCACCTGCGCGGCCCTCAGCGCCAAGGACCTCACCGGCAACCCCTGCCAGCAGCACTACGGGGCCAAGGGCTACGACGAGTTGACGGCGAAGATCCTCCAGACGGCCCCCAAGGTCGCCCGCGTACTGCGCGAGGTGCACAAGAAGGCCCCCCACGCGCGCGTGGTCGTCGTCGGCTACCCGGACCTCCTTCCCGAGGACGGCACCGGCTGTTACCCCCAGGTGCCGTTCGCCGCGAAGGACTTCCCGTACCTGCGGGACACGGAGAAGCGCCTCAACCTGATGCTGCGCGCGGTAGCCCTGCTGAACCGGGCCGACTACGTCGACACGTACGGGCCGACGGTGGGCCACGACATGTGCAAGGCCCCCGCCGACCGGTGGATCGAACCGCTGAGCCCCGCGTCGCCCGCCGCTCCGGCCCACCCCAACGCGAAGGGCGAGGAGGTCATGGCCCAGGCGCTCCTGAAGACCCTCGGCAAGGGGCCCGGACGGCACTGACCCCTACGCGGCCGGCCCCACCGCCAGCGTCAGCTCCGAGTCCGCGTGCACCGTCACCCGTACGGGCACGAAATCCGTCGCCTCGGTCCGGGACTCCCCCGTGCCCGGGTTCAGCGCGTAGCGCGGGTGCGGGGCGGGGCCGATCTGCCAGCGGACACGGTGGCCCGGGGCGAAGCGGTGGGCGGCCGGGGTCATCGGGACCGTGACGCGGACCGGGTCCGTGCCCGTGGTGCGGACCCGGGCCAGGCCGTCGCAGACGTTGACCGACCGGCCCTCGGGGTCCACGTCGCACAGCCGGACGAACACCTCGCCGTGGCCCGTGTCCGTGGCGGCGCTGATCCGGGCGGAGACCGGACCGAGGACGGTGAGCGGTCCGGCCAGGGCGGGACCGGTGAAGGTGAGGACGTCCGCGCGCGCCTCCACCGACGCGTTGTCCCGCGCACCCGCCGTACGGGAGAGCAGCGCGCCGCCCAGCGTGGGGACCGGGTCGTCCGGGTCGTGGCGGAAGGAGCCGACGGGAGCGGCGTCCGTGGGCGCCTCGCGGGTGAGGTGGCCGTCGGCGGTCGGATACCAGGAGGCCGTGGACGCCTCCGGGGGCCACGCGTCCAGGTCCCGGACGCCCGCCTCCGCACCGCCCACGTGCACGCGGACCGGCGTCGGGCGCAGACCGGACCGGTCGTCGCACAGGTGGGCCCGGAGCCAGGCCAGGGACTCGGTGAACACCTCGGCCCAGCCCGCCTGGAGCGCCGAGGTGTGGGTCCACGGGCCGACGAGCAGGGACGCCTCGCCGCCCGCCCGGCGCAGCCGCCCGTACTGCGCGAAGGTCTGGTCCACGAGGGCGTCGTGCCATCCGGTGACGAGGGCGGCGGGCACGGCCGCCCGGTCCGCCGCCCCGGCCAGGGACGCGCCCGCCCAGTACGGGTCGTCCGCGTCCGGGTGGGCCATCACCTCGTCCAGCCAGGGGATCTCGCCGCCGAGCGCGTCCGCGTACGCCCCGCGCAGCGGACGCGCGGTGACGGCGGAGCGCACCCGGCGCCGGAGGCGCAGGGTCGCCCGGATGAACGCGCCCATGCCCCGGTGCTGGTAGGTCATTCCGACGCCCACGGCGAGCGCGGTCTCCAGATCGGGGACGCCGTCGGTGTGGAAGAGGGCGTACGGATCGTGCAGCCCCACCTGCACCACCATGGCCTTCAGCTCCGGCGGCGGGTCGAGGGCCAGCGCCCACTGGACGTACCCGAGATAGCTGGGACCCACGGTGCCGAGGCGCCCGTCGAACCAGGGCTGTTCGCGCAGCCAGGCGACCGCCGCGAGGCCGTCGGCGGGCTCGTTGCGCCAGAGGTGGAAGCCGCCGCCCGAGCCGCCCGTGCCCCGGCAGCTCTGCAGGACCACATGGAAGCCCTGCTCGGCGAAGAGGATGCCGTACTGCGGGGACCACGGCACTCCCCGCCCGTACGGCGTACGGACCAGGAGGGTCGGGAAGTCGCCCTCGGCGCGCGGGAAGTAGTGGTCGGTGACCAGCGGGCTGCCGTCGGCGGCGGGCACCGCCAGGCCGCGCTCGACGCCCACCTGGTGGAGTGCGGCGGGCAGACCGCGCCAGGAGGCGCGCATCAGCCGGGAGGCGAGCGGGGGCTTCGTGGACGACGGCGTCCACGCGCCCCGCGGGCGGGCGTCGTGCGTCGGTCGGGTCATCTTCGCCTCCATCGACTCTATTCCCGTACTAAGTACGAGAATACTGGATGCTTGGATGGACCGCGGAGGGGACCCGGTTGAGAGAGGCTGAGCACGTGACCCGCACCGAAGGTGCCGGAGGCATCGATCCGCGCGATCTCTGGCGGGAGCAGGACCGGCCCCGACGCGGACGCAGACCCGCCTTCAGCCGCGAGGCGATCACGGCCGCCGCCGTCGCCGTCGCGGACGCCGAGGGAATCGACGCGGTCACCATGCGGCGGGTCGCCGCCGAGGTGGGCGCCGGGGTCATGTCGCTGTACAGCTACGCCCCCGACAAGGAGACGCTGCTCGACCTGATGATCGACCACGTCTCCGGCGAGCTGCCCACGTCAGGCCCGCTCACCGGCGACTGGCGCGCCGATCTCAAGACCATCGGCCGCCACCAGCGCGCGAACATGCTCCGCCACCCCTGGCTGCCCGCCGCCGTGCAGGCCCGCCGCACCCTGGGCCCCCGCACCCTCGCCTTCGTGGAGCACGCCCTGGCCGCCCTGCGGCCCATCGGGCTCGACGGGGCGGCCCGGCTGGAGATCTTCGCCCAGCTCACGTCCTTCGTGGCGGCCCACGTGGCCTACGAGGTCGGCCAGGCCCGGGCGGCCCGCGAGCCCGGCCGGGCCGCCGCCGAGGCGCTGTATCTGGCCGAGGTCGCGGCGGACGGCCATCACCCGGAGCTCGCGGACGCGCTGGCGACGGCCGGGCGGCCGGTCACCCCGGACGCCATGTTCGACCGCTTCCTCACCCGCCTCGTGGACGGCCTCGACGCGGGCTGAGCCCGTGCGCGTACGCACAACGACACCGGCCCCCGGGGACGAATCCCCGGGGGCCGGTGCCCTGGTACTGCTGGAACTGCCGATCCGTCAGGATCAGAAGTCCATGTCACCGCCCGGCATGCCGCCCGGAGCGGCCGCCGCGGCCTTCTCCGGCTTGTCGGCGATGACGGCCTCGGTGGTGAGGAACAGCGCGGCGATGGACGCGGCGTTCTGCAGGGCGGAGCGCGTGACCTTCGCCGGGTCGAGGATGCCCTCGGCGATCATGTCGACGTACTCGCCGGTCGCGGCGTTCAGGCCGTGACCGATCGGCAGGTTGCGCACCTTCTCGACGACGACGCCGCCCTCGAGACCACCGTTGACGGCGATCTGCTTGAGCGGGGCCTCCAGGGCGAGCTTCACGGCGTTGGCGCCGGTCGCCTCGTCACCCGAGAGCTCCAGCTTCTCGAAGACGGCCGAGGCCTGGAGCAGAGCCACGCCACCACCGGCGACGATGCCCTCCTCGACGGCGGCCTTGGCGTTGCGCACCGCGTCCTCGATGCGGTGCTTGCGCTCCTTGAGCTCGACCTCGGTGGCGGCACCGGCCTTGATGACGGCCACGCCGCCGGCCAGCTTCGCCAGGCGCTCCTGGAGCTTCTCGCGGTCGTAGTCCGAGTCGGAGTTCTCGATCTCGGCACGGATCTGGTTGACGCGGCCCTGGACCTGGTCGCTGTCACCGGCGCCGTCGACGATCGTCGTCTCGTCCTTGGTGATGACGACCTTGCGGGCGCGGCCGAGCAGGTCGAGACCGGCGTTCTCCAGCTTGAGGCCGACCTCCTCGGAGATGACGGTGCCGCCCGTGAGGATGGCGATGTCACCGAGCATGGCCTTGCGGCGGTCGCCGAAGCCCGGGGCCTTGACGGCGACGGACTTGAAGGTGCCGCGGATCTTGTTGACGACCAGGGTCGACAGGGCCTCGCCCTCGACGTCCTCGGCGATGATCAGCAGCGGCTTGCCGGACTGCATGACCTTCTCCAGCAGCGGAAGGAGGTCCTTCACGTTGCTGACCTTGGAGTTGACGATCAGGATGTACGGGTCGTCCAGGGACGACTCCATGCGCTCCATGTCGGTGGCGAAGTACGCCGAGATGTAGCCCTTGTCGAAGCGCATGCCCTCGGTGAGCTCCAGCTCCAGACCGAAGGTCTGGGACTCCTCGACGGTGATGACGCCTTCCTTGCCGACCTTGTCCATGGCCTCGGCGATGAGCTCGCCGATCTGGGTGTCGGCGGCGGAGATGGAGGCGGTCGAAGCGATCTGCTCCTTGGTCTCCACGTCCTTGGCCTGCTCCAGGAGGGCGGCGGAGACGGCCTCGACGGCCTTCTCGATGCCCCGCTTGAGAGCCATCGGGTTCGCACCCGCGGCCACGTTGCGCAGGCCCTCGCGGACGAGCGCCTGGGCGAGAACGGTGGCGGTGGTCGTACCGTCGCCGGCGACGTCGTCCGTCTTCTTGGCGACCTCCTTGACCAGCTCCGCACCGATCTTCTCGTACGGGTCCTCCAGCTCGATCTCCTTGGCGATGGACACACCATCGTTGGTGATCGTGGGGGCGCCCCACTTCTTCTCGAGGACGACGTTGCGACCCTTGGGGCCAAGGGTGACCTTGACGGCGTCGGCGAGCTGGTTCATGCCGCGCTCGAGACCGCGCCGGGCCTCCTCGTCGAACGCGATGATCTTGGCCATGTGAAGTGGTCCTCCCGGACAGGGGTGGATTGCTCCGGACCGAGTGGCGCCCGCGACGGACGGCCTGCGTGCCCTGCGGTTCCTTCCCCGCCTGGCGTGCGGGCCTCACCGGCCCGGTCCAAATTCTGTCACTCTCACCTGGAGAGTGCTAAGCCAATGATTAGCACTCGACCCCCTCGAGTGCAAGCGCCTCATGCCGGAGTGTGGACAACCTCCGGACGCCCCCGGGCGGCCCCCGGACACGACGAAGGGCCCGTACCCCCTGGGTACGGGCCCTTCGTGCGTGCGTGGCGTCGCGGCCGACGTGCCGTGCCGGGCTCAGCCGACGGCGAGCTTGACCATGTCCGCCTGCGGCCCCTTCTGGCCCTGCGAGATTTCGAACTCGACCCGCTGACCTTCTTCGAGGGTGCGGTACCCGTCCATCTGGATCGCGCTGTAGTGGACGAATACATCCGCACCACCGTCGACCGCGATGAAGCCGTACCCCTTCTCCGCGTTGAACCACTTGACGGTGCCCTGAGCCATGCCTAACTCCCCTGTAACGTGTGTGCGCCGAAGCGCGTCGACCGCGGCTGAATGTATCTGCCCAACTGCCCTGTGCGACAGGTCAATCGGACGACAATTCTGCGCAGCACCGATCGCCCGAATATGAGGAATTCATGAGCTTGCGGGGCAAGTCGGGCCCGGCAAAGGTGACTTAAGGCGCAAGAGGTTCAGGCACATTGGCTGCTTCTGATCGTGGCGCGGCGCATTCTCGTATGCGAGGGGCACGGGCAGCGAAGGGGACTTCCCACACTCTACCCCGTTCAACCATGCAGAATTGCCCCCTCCGTTTCTCTCACGGAGGGGGCAATTGCGGTGACGCCACGGAGCCTTGGGCTCAGCAGCCGCCGGCCACGGCGGGGATGATCGAGATGCCGGCGCCGTCCGGGGTGGCCGCGTCGAGGCCGCCTTCAAAGCGCACGTCGTCGTCGTTGACGTACACGTTGACGAAGCGGCGCAGCTTGCCCTGGTCGTCGAGCACGCGGGCGGCGATGCCCGGGTGGTCCTTCTCCAGCGAGGCGATGACCTCGGAGAGGGTCGCGCCCTCGGCCGGGACCTCGGCCTGGCCGCCGGTGTAGGTGCGGAGGATGGTGGGAATGCGGACCTTGACGCTCATGGCGGTGCCTTCCTGAAGTCTCGGGTGGTCAGCTGGTGGCGAGTCCGGCGGCGCGGAAGGCGTCCAGGCTCGGGCGGATCGTGGCGGTCGCCTGCGAGGTGTCGGCCACCGCGTCCAGCGTCTTGAGGCCGTCCCCCGTGTTCAGGACGACGGTGGTGAGCGCCGGGTCGAGCAGGCCGGCCTCGATCAGCTTCTTCGTCACGCCGACCGTCACCCCGCCCGCCGTCTCGGCGAAGATGCCCTCGGTGCGGGCCAGCAGCTTGATCGCGTCCACGACCTGCTCGTCGTCGACGTCCTCGACGGCGCCGCCGGTGCGGCGGGCGATGTCCAGGACGTACGGGCCGTCGGCCGGGTTGCCGATCGCGAGGGACTTGGCGATCGTGTTCGGCTTCTGCGGGCGGACCACGTCGTGGCCGGCCTTGAAGGCGGTGGACACCGGGGAGCAGCCCTCGGCCTGGGCGCCGAAGATCTTGTACGGCTTGTCCTCGACCAGGCCGAGCTTGATCAGCTCCTGGAGGCCCTTGTCGATCTTCGTGAGCTGCGAGCCGGACGCGATCGGGATGACGATCTGGTCGGGCAGCTGCCAGCCGAGCTGCTCGCAGATCTCGTACGCGAGCGTCTTGGAGCCCTCGCCGTAGTACGGGCGCAGGTTCACGTTGACGAAGCCCCAGCCCTCGCCGAGCGGGTCGCCGATGAGCTCGGAGCAGAAGCGGTTGACGTCGTCGTAGTTGCCCTCGATGCCGACCAGCTCACCGCCGTACACCGCGGCCATGACGACCTTGCCCTGCTCCAGGTCGTGCGGGATGAACACGCAGGACCGCAGGCCCGCGCGGGACGCGGCGGCGCCGACCGCACCGGCGAGGTTGCCGGTCGAGGAGCAGGAGAGCGTGGTGAAGCCGAAGGCGCGGGCGGCCTCGACGGCGATGGCGACGACACGGTCCTTGAAGGAGTGCGTCGGGTTGCCGGAGTCGTCCTTGACGTACAGGCCGCCGGTCACACCCAGCTCGCGGGCGAGGTTGTCGGCCTTGACCAGCTTGGTGAAGCCGGGGTTGAGATTGGGCTTGTCGGCCACGTCGGCGGGCACCGGCAGCAGCGGCGCGTAACGCCAGATGTTGTTCGGGCCGGCCTCGATGCGCTTCTTCAGCTCGTCGGGGGAGCCGCTCGGCAGGTCGTACGCCACTTCGAGCGGCCCGAAACAGGACGCACAGGCGAAAATGGGACCGAGCGCGAACCGTTCACCGCACTCGCGGCAGGAAAGGGCCGCGGCGGGACCGAGGTCCACGGAAGATTCGGTGCTTGCTGCGACGGTTTCAACAGCCATGATGGCGAGGCCCTTTCTCCTCATCTTCCTCACGGCGCGTTTCGCCGCGAGACGGAATTGGCACCTTCCCCACCTGACCTCGCGGTCGGCAGGAGGGTTGCCGGGACTTCAACGGGCCGTTCCCTCTGTCCCTCTGGATGAGCGCTGTGGCGACGGATCATGGATCGGATCCGTGCGTTTGTCGGCGGACCGACCCCGGCATGCGATGGCCGTCCGCGTTGTTCAAGACTGTAACCGAAGGACCGGACGGGTGAGACAGGCGTCCGTACCGCGAGATGGATCACATACAGGGAGTATCGACCGTGCTCGAAGAGGTCGAACGCTGGCTGACCAGGCGTTCCTGGTCGGCCGCCGACCACCCGCCGGCGAGCGTGCGGACCGGCGCGAACGGTACGGGCGTGAGCGTCGTTCTACCGGCACTCAACGAGGCCGCGACCGTCGGTGACATCGTCGCGACGATCCGGCGGGAGCTGATGGAGCGCATCCCGCTGGTGGACGAGCTGGTCGTGATCGACTCGGGCTCCACGGACGCCACCGCCGAGGTCGCCCGCCGCGCGGGCGCCCGGGTCGTCCACCGCGACGCCATCCTGCCCCGCCTCCCCGCCGTCCCCGGCAAGGGCGAGGTGCTGTGGCGGTCGCTCCTGGTGACCAGCGGCGACATCCTGTGCTTCATCGACGCGGACCTGAAGGACTTCTCGGCCGACTTCGTCTCCGGCATCGTCGGCCCGCTGCTCGCCCACCCCGAGGTGCAGTTCGTCAAGGCCATGTACGACCGGCCGCTCGGCGAGCTGCCCGGCCAGGGCGGCCGCGTCACCGAGCTGGTGGCCCGGCCCCTGCTGAACCTGCACTGGCCGCTCCTCGCGGGCTTCGTCCAGCCGCTGGGCGGCGAGTACGCCGTCCGCCGCTCGCTCCTGGAGCGGCTGCCGTTCCCGGTCGGTTACGGGGTCGAGCTCGGCCTGCTCGTGGACGCGCTGCACACCGTGGGCCTCGACGCCCTCGCCCAGGTGGACGTCGGCGTCCGCGTCCACCGCCACCAGGACGGCCAGGCGCTCGGCCGGATGGCCGCCGCGATCCACCGCACCGCGCAGGTGCGGCTCTCCCGGGGCCATCTGGTGCGCCCCTCGCTGACCCAGTTCGAACGCGGGCCGGACGGGTTCGTTCCCCGGACCTACCCCGTCGACACCCAGGAGCGGCCGCCCATGTGCGAGATCGAGGAGTACGTGGCGCGCCGCGCGGCCTGATCACGACCCGAGGCCGTCCGACTTCGTACGTTTGGGCGGATCGGGTTCGGGCTAGATTCCGGCCATGGTCTCCGAGCACGCACCCCAGCCCGCTGCCCAGGTTCTCGTCGCGTCCAACCGCGGCCCCGTCTCGTACGCCGTGGGCGACGACGGCACCCTCGAAGCGAAACGGGGCGGGGGCGGACTCGTCTCCGGCCTCAGCGCCGTGGACGACAAGATGTGGGTCTGCGCCGCCCTCGGCGACGGCGACCGCGAGGCGGTGCGCCGGGGGGTCGGCGAGCCGGGCGTCCGGATGCTCGACATCGACGCGCGGGTGCACGCCGACGCGTACAACGGCATCGCGAACTCCGTGCTGTGGTTCGTCCACCACATGCTGTACCAGACGCCCGTCGAGCCCGTCTTCGACGCGGAGTTCCGCAGGCAGTGGGCGTCCTTCGAGGCGTACAACCGCGCCTTCGCCGAGGCGCTGGCCGAGGAAGCGGGCGAGGGAGCGGCCGTCCTCGTGCAGGACTACCACCTCTCGCTGGTCCCCGGCATGCTCCGCGAGCTCCGCCCCGACCTGCGGATCGGCCACTTCTCGCACACCCCGTGGGCGCCCGTCGACTACTTCCGGCTGCTCCCCGACGACATCGCCGAGCAGCTGCTGCGCGGCATCCTCGGCGCCGACCGCGCCGCCTTCCTGACCCGCCGCTGGGCGGACGCCTTCATCGGCTGCTGCACGGAGATCCTGGGCGGCACCGGGCGCACCCGCGTCGGTGTCCACGGCCTGGGCGCCGACGCCGGATTCCTGCGGAGCCGGGCGCACGAGGCGGACGTGGACGAGCGGATGGCCGCCCTGCGCGAGCAGATCGGCCCCGACCGGAAGACCGTCGTCCGGGTCGACCGCACGGAACTCTCCAAGAACATCGTCCGGGGCCTCCACGCCTACCGCACCCTGCTGGACGAACACCCCGAGTGGCGCGAGCGCGTCGTGCACGTCGCCTTCGCCTACCCCTCGCGCCAGGACCTCGCGGTCTACCGCGAGTACACCGCGGAGGTCCAGCAGGTCGCCGACGCGATCAACAAGACGTACGGCACGGCCGGCTGGACCCCGGTCGTCCTGCACGTCAAGGACGACTTCGCCCGCTCGCTCGCCGCGTACCGGCTGGCCGACGTCGCCCTCGTCAACCCGATCCGGGACGGCATGAACCTGGTCGCCAAGGAGGTCCCGGTCGTCTCCGACGAGGGCTGCGCACTGGTCCTGTCGCGGGAGGCCGGAGCCTACGAGGAGCTGGGCGAGCACGCGTTCACGGTCAACCCGTACGACGTCTCGGCCACGGCGGACGCGCTGCACGAGGCGCTGACGCTCCCGGACGACGTGCGGGCCGCCCGCACGGAACGGCTGGCCGAGGCGGCGACCGCGCTGCCGCCGCAGCAGTGGTTCCTGGACCAGCTGGACGCGCTGCGGCGGGACTAGGGCGGTCCTGGCGTCCTCAGGCGAGGCGGTCGGCGAGGTCCCGCAGGTACCGCACGACCGCGCCCGGCCCCGGCAGGGCCAGGTCGGCGCGTTCGGCGAGCTCCGGCACCTCGGCGCTGCCGCTGCAGACGAGCAGCCCGGGGACGGGTGCCGCCCGGTCCGTGCGCAGCTTCTCCACGGCCGCGAACGCGGCGAGGTCGCCCAGGTCGTCGCCCGCGTACAGCACGGACGTGGCGCCGATCTCACGCACGTACTCGGTGAGCGCGACGCCCTTGTCCATGCCCGGCGGGCGCAACTCCAGGACCAGGCGCCCCGGTTCGACGATCAGCCCGTGCCGCGCGGCCAGCTCGCCGAGGGGCCCGCACAGCGCGTCGAACGCGGCCTGCGGGTCGGCGGCGCGGCGGGTGTGCACGGCGAGGGCGCGGCCCTTGTCCTCGGTCCAGGTCTCCCCCTCGGGGTCGAACCGCGCGAGTACGCCGGGGAGTTCGGCGCGCACGGCGTCCACTCCCGGGTGCGGGGCGGGGGCGTGCACGGTCCCGGTCACGGCGTCCCAGCGCTCGGCGCCGTAATGCCCGAGCACGACGAGGTGGTCGAGCCCTTCGACCCCGGCGACCCCGGCATACCGCACGGCGACCTCGGCGGGGCGCCCGGTGATCACGGCCACGGACGCGACCTTCGGCGCGAGGGCGGCGAGCGCCGCCACGGCTCCGGGGTGCGCCCGCGCCTGCTCGGGGTCCGGCACGATGTCCGCCAGCGTCCCGTCGAAGTCGAGCGCGACGAGGGCCTGGGCCGGCCGGGCGAGGATGGCTTCCAGCCCGGTGCGGCCTGCGATTGTCTGTGGGGTGCCCATGCGCTTGAGCGTATCGCCGCGGACCCCCGATGCGGGGGCGCTGCCCCCGTACCCCCGCTGCTCAATCGCCGCAGGGGCTTGATTTTGCCTCCGCCGGCGTTTGAGGCGCGGGGTCCGGGGCGGAGCCCCGCCTCCTACCGCCGCCCCCGCCGGGCCTCCCGTACGCGCCGAAGGCGATTCACCGTCACCGGGTCCTCCTCCAACGCCCGCCGGTCATCCAGCAACGCGTTCAGCAGCTGGTAATACCGTGTCGGCGACAACCCCAGCCGCTCCCGGATCGCCCGCTCCTTCGCCCCCGCCCCCGCCCACGACTGCCGCTCCACCGCCAGCACCGCGCGATCGCGGTCGGACAGTGGCGCGGACTCGGCAGGGCCGTTCGGGGGGTGGGCGGTCATATCAGCCAATATATGGCGCGACCCGCCCCCGCGGAACGCGGAGGCTACTCCGCCGCCTCCGCCTGCGTCGCATCCCGCGCTATCCGCTCCAGCACGCTCCGCGGGGTCACCCCCGGCTCCACCGCCTCGCCGATGTGCTCCTTGATCGACTCGCTCGCCGCCGCCCAGGACGTCTTGCCGAACGGGTAGAACTCCGACTCCGGGAGCGCCGCCAGGAACTGGTGCAGCGGCTTGTACTTGGCGTCGTCCTCCATCGCCGCGGACGCGCTGTTCGTGGGCGGCAGCAGGTCGTACATGTCGGCGAACTCGATCACGTTCTTGTCGCTGAACAGGTAGTCGAAGAACTTGCCGATCTCGACCCGGTGATCGTTCTGCTTGAAGCCCATGATCCAGTCGGCGACGCCCATCGACCCCTCGGTGGGGCCGTGCTCACCGGGCAGCGGGACCATGCCGACCTGGACGCCCTGCTTCTGCGCCTCCTCCATCAGCGTGGGGTGGCCGTTGAGCATGCCGACCTTCCCCTTCGAGAACTCCTCGAACGCCTTCGCGCGGTTCAGCTTGCCGGGGGCGACCGGCCCGACGAGGCCCTTGTCCACGAGCTTCGACTTCAGCCAGTCGAACGTCTTGACGTTCGCCTCGGAGGCGATGTCGTACGAGCCGACCTCATCGGTGTAGGCGCCGCCCCCGCTGAGCATCCACATCAGGGTCTCGGCCTGGGACTCCTCCGGGCCGAGCGGCAGCGCGAAGGGGTAGGACACCCCGCGCTGCTTGAGCGCGGCGGCGTCGGAGGCTATGTCGCTCCAGGTCTTGGGGGCGTCGAGGCCGGCCTGCGAGAAGAGCTTCTTGTTGTAGAAGAGCAGCCGGGTGGAGGCGACGAACGGCAGCCCGTACTGGACGCGGTTGACCTGCCCCGCGTCGATCAGCTTCGGCAGGAAGTTGGCCTGGGTGGGGATGCTCAGCATCTCGTCGGCCGAGTAGAGCTTCCCGGCCTTCGCGTAGTCCGCGTAGGCGCCGATCTGCGCGATGTCGGGGGCCTTGCCGTCCTTGACCATCTTGGCGACGTCGCGGTCGATGTCGGTCCAGGGCAGGACGGTCACGTCGACCTTGATGCCGGGGTGGGACGCCTCGAAGCCGCGGGCGATGCCGTCCCAGTACGTGTCGGACTTGTTGGCCTCGCTCGTGCCGTAGTCGGCCGCGACCAGCTTCAGCGTCACGTCGCCGGAGCCACCGCTCGTGCCGCAGCCCGACAGCGTCGCCGTCATCCCCATCACGGCGACCGCCGCCGTCAGTCCCAAGTAACGCCGCTGCACTGCTCAGTCCGTCCTCGTCGATTGCACCGCCCGCCGCACCCACGTCCGCGCGGGGCACTCCGGGTGAGCTGCGATTTTCCCCGCCACCGGCCTAGAGGTCTACACCACGGAGGTATCGCTTCCACAACGCAGCAGCATTGCACGGGGCCCCTGGCGACTGCTAAGTAGGTCTCGACGTACGGGTCTTATTGGTCCAGACCTTTAGCCGACGGCGCGTCAGTTCTCTTACCGGCCCGTTCCGTCGCCCCGACCCCGCCCAGCCGCAAGGAGCCGCTCCGCATGTCGCGTACCGCATCTGAGATTGCCACCCAGCCGAGCTGCTGGCGGCGCGCCGCACAGGCGGGCGCGGAGTTCGGGGGGCTGCCGAAGCCGGGCGAGCGCGTCGCCGTCACGGGATGCGGCACCTCGTGGTTCATGGCCATCGCGTACGCGGCCCTCCGGGAGGCCGCGGGGCAGGGCGAGACGGACGCGTACGCCTCCTCGGAATTCCCGGTGGGGCGGCCGTACGACCGGGTCGTCGCGATCACCCGTTCCGGTACCACGAGCGAGGTGCTGGCGCTCCTCGGCGAGCTGCGCGGGAAGACCGCCACCGTCGCGCTGACCGGCGACCCCAAGACGCCCGTGATGGAGGCCGCCGACGCGGTCGCGGTGCTGGACTGGGCGGACGAGGAATCAGTGGTCCAGACCCGGTTCGCGACGACCGCGCTCGCCTTCCTGCGGGCGGGCCTGGAGGCGGCCGGTCCGCTTCCCGCGGGCGTGAAGACGGTCGCCGAGGCGGCGGTCGACGCGGAGCTCGCGGTGACCGAGCCGCTGGCCGAGGCGGTGGTCGCGGCCGAGCAGTGGACGTTCCTGGGGCGCGGCTGGACCTACGGTCTCGCCCAGGAGGCCGGGCTGAAGATGCGCGAGGCGGCCGGTGCCTGGACCGAGTCGTACCCGGCGATGGAGTACCGCCACGGCCCGATCGCGATCACCGGCCCGAACCGGGTGGCCTGGGTCTTCGGCGCCCTGCCCGAGGGGCTGGCCGGCGAGGTCGCGGCGGTCGGCGGGACACTCGTCGCACACGGCACCGCGGACCCGATGGCCGACCTGATCCGGGCGCAGCGGCTCGCGGTGGTGCTGGCCGAGTCGAAGGGGTACGACCCCGACCACCCCCGCAACCTCTCGCGCAGCGTGATCCTGCCGCAGCAGTCGTAACCGGTACCGGGATTTTGTATGGAGGCGCAACAAACAGCACTAGTGGACTAGACCTTTTGGGGTCGCTCGGGCGAAACTGTTCCACGTGAAACACGTCATCGCCCTCGATGTGGGCGGCACCGGAATGAAGGCCGCACTGGTCGGGGCCGACGGCGCCCTGCTCCACGAGGCGCGGCGCGCGACCGGCAGAGAGCGCGGCGCCGACGCCGTCGTGGAGTCGATCCTCGCCTTCGCCGCCGAACTGCGGACGTACGGCGAGGAGAACTTCGGCGAGAGCGCCCTCGCGGCCGGTGTCGCCGTGCCCGGCATCGTCGACGCGGAGAAGGGGGTCGCCGTCTACGCGGCGAACCTGGGCTGGCGCGACGTACCCATGCGGCAGCTGCTCGGCGAACGGCTCGGCGGCGTGCCCGTGGCCCTCGGCCACGACGTCCGCACCGGCGGGCTCGCCGAGGGCCGGATCGGCGCAGGCCGGGGCGCCGACCGCTTCCTCTTCATCCCGCTCGGCACCGGGATCGCCGGAGCCATCGGCATCGCCGGGGCGATCGAGGAGGGCGCCCACGGCTACGCGGGCGAGATCGGCCACATCGTGATCCGGCCGGACGGCCCGGACTGCGGCTGCGGCCAGCGCGGCTGCCTGGAGACCCTGGCCTCCGCCTCCGCCGTCAGCCGCGCCTGGGCGGCCGCGTCCGGCGACCCGAAGGCGGACGCCGCCGACTGCGCCAAGGCCGTCGAATCCGGCGACCCGAAGGCGATCGAGGTCTGGCAGAACGCCGTCGACGCACTCGCCGCCGGGCTGGTCACCGCACTCACCCTGCTGGACCCGCGCACGCTCATCATCGGTGGCGGGCTCGCCGAGGCCGGGGAAACCTTGTTCACACCACTCCGTGCGGCCGTCGAGGAACGCGTCACGTTCCAGAAGCTGCCCCACATCGTCCCGGCGGCCCTCGGGGACACCGCCGGATGCCTGGGCGCAGGGCTGCTCGCCTGGGATCTACTCTCCACGGAGGTATCCGCCTGATGGCCGGACGCGCAGACAGCACCGTTCTCGCAGGGGCCCGGGTGGTACTGCCCACCGGCACGGTCGAGAACGGCCGGGTGATCGTCGAGGGCACCCGCATCTCCGGCACCCAGGCCGAGAACGCCCCGGTCCTGGACCTCGCCGGCCACTGGGTCGTCCCCGGCTTCGTGGACATGCACAACCACGGCGGCGGCGGCGCCTCCTTCACCTCCGGCACCGTGGACGAGGTCCTGACCGGCGTCCGCACCCACCGCGAGCACGGCACCACCACCCTCGTCGCCTCCACGGTCACCGGCGAGATGGACTTCCTCGCCGAACGCGCCGGCATCCTCTCGGAACTGGTCGAGCAGGGCGACCTGGCCGGCATCCACTTCGAGGGCCCCTTCATCTCCCCCTGCCGCAAGGGCGCCCACAGCGAGGCCCTGCTGCGCCACCCGGACCCGGCCGAGGTCCGCAAGCTGATGGACGCCGCGCGCGGCACCGCGAAGATGTTCACCCTCGCGACCGAACTGCCCGGCGGCATCGAGTCCGTACGCCTGCTCGCCGAGCACGGCGTCATCGCGGCCATCGGCCACACCGACGCCACGTACGAGCAGACCGTGGAGGCGATCGACGCGGGCGCCACCGTCGCCACGCACCTCTACAACGCGATGCCCGGCATCGGCCACCGCGCGCCCGGCCCGATCGCCGCGCTCCTGGAGGACGAGCGGATCACCGTCGAGCTGATCAACGACGGCACCCACCTGCACCCGGCCGCGCTCGAACTGGCCTACCACCACGCGGGCGCCGACCGCGTCGCCCTCATCACCGACGCCATGGACGCCGCCGGCTTCGGCGACGGCCGCTACCAGCTCGGCCCGCTCGCCGTGAACGTCGAGAACGGCGTGGCCCGGCTGGTCGAGGGCAACTCCATCGCCGGGTCCACCCTCACCCTGGACACCGCCTTCCACCGCGCCGTCACCATCGACCGCATCCCCGTCGAGGACGTCGTCACGTCCATCTCCGCCAACCCGGCGCGGCTCCTCGGCGTGTACGACAAGGTCGGCTCGCTGGAGCCCGGCAAGGACGCCGACCTGGTCGTTCTCGACGAGGACTTCCGCCTCAAGGGCGTCATGCGCAAGGGCGAGTGGATCGTCCGGCCCGAGGCCGCGGCGGGCTGAGGACCTACGTAACGAAGAGACGGCGGTTGGCCCCGAGGTCTGGGCCGACCGCCTCCTCTTTGGCATGATCGCCTGGGAAACCAGCACGGAAAGCGCGTTCTCCCAAGGAATCGGCGCGCAGCACGGAACGAACGCGAAAGGGCGGCCGCGGTGATCCTCACGGTCACGCTGAACACGGCACTCGACCTCACCTACTCCGTCCCCGCCCTCGTCCCGCACTCCAGCCACCGGGTCACCGACCTCTCCGAACGCCCCGGCGGCAAGGGCCTCAACGTCGCCCGCGTCCTCACCGCCCTCGGCCACGACACCGTCGTCACCGGCTTCGCCGGCGGCGCCACCGGGGCCGTCCTGCGCGACCTGCTCGCCGCGCTCCCCCGGCAGAGCGGCACCCTCACCGACGCGCTCGTCCCCGTCTCCGGCGACACCCGCCGCACCCTCGCCGTGGCCGACGCGGCCACCGGTGACACCACCCAGTTCAACGAGGCGGGACCGCACGTCACCGCCGACGAGTGGACTGCCTTCCTCGGCGCCTACACCGGCCTGCTGAAGACCGCCGACGCCGTCGCCCTGTGCGGCAGCCTCCCGCCCGGCATCCACGTCGGCGCGTACGGCGAACTCGTCCGGCTCGCCCGCACCGCAGGCGTCCCCGTCCTCCTGGACACCAGCGGCGAACCGCTGCGCCGGGGCATCGCCGCCCGCCCCGACCTGATCAAGCCGAACGCCGACGAGCTGGCCCAGCTCACCGGCTCCCGCGAGCCCCTGCGCGCCACCCGCGACGCCCGGCGCCGCGGCGCCCACGGCGTCATCGCCTCACTCGGCCCGGACGGCATGCTCGCCGTCACCCCGGACGGCGTCTGGCGGGCCTCGCCGCCCGCCCCCGTCAAGGGCAACCCGACCGGAGCGGGCGACTCCGCGGTGGCCGGGCTGCTCTCCGGCCTGGTGGAGTCCCTGAGCTGGCCGGACCGGCTGCGCCGGGCGGTGGCACTGTCGACGGCGACCGTGCTGGCCCCCACCGCGGGCGACTTCGACCGCACGGCGTACGAGGAGCTGCTGCCGCGCGTCGCCATCGAGGAACACGCAGCGGGGGCGGCCTGACGCCGCGCCCCGCCCCGCACCGGGCCCGCCCGCCGGGCCCGGAGAAACAAACAGAGGTCAGCAATGCCGCTCGTCAGCACCGGTGAACTCGTCTCGGCCGCCCAGGCCCAGGGACGCGGGATCGCCGCCTTCAACGTCATCACCCTGGAACACGCGGAGGCCATCGCCACCGGCGCCGAACGCGCCGGCGCGCCCGCCATCCTCCAGGTCTCCGAGAACGCCGTGAAGTTCCACGGCGGCCGGCTCACCGCCATAGCCGCGGCCGCCGCCGCGGTCGCCCGGACCTCCTCCGCGCCGCTCGCCCTGCACCTCGACCACGTCGAGTCCGTGGACCTGCTCCACCAGGCCCACGACGAGGGCTTCGGCTCCGTGATGTTCGACGCGTCCAAGCTCTCCTACGAGGACAACGTCCGGGCCACCGCCGAGGCCGTCGCCTGGGGTCACGAGCGCGGGATCTGGATCGAGGCCGAGCTCGGCAAGGTCGGCGGCAAGGAGGGCGAGGCCCCGCTCGACGCCCATGCCCCCGGCGTCCGCACCGACCCGGACGAGGCCGCCGCGTACGTCGCCGCGACCGGCGTGGACGCCCTCGCCGTCGCGGTCGGCTCCTCGCACGCCATGACCGAGCGCACCGCCGCCCTCGACCACGAGCTCATCGGCCGGCTCCGCGCCGCCGTCCCCGTCCCGCTCGTCCTGCACGGCTCCAGCGGCGTCCCGGACGCCGAGATCCGCCAGGCCGTCGCCTCCTCCGGCATGGTCAAGATCAACGTCGGCACCGCCCTGAACACCGCGTTCACCGGCGCCGTCCGCGCCCACCTGGCCGAGAACACCACGGGCGTCGACCCCCGCAAGTACATCGCCCCCGGCCGCGAGGCCATGGCCGCGACGGTCGCCGGCTTCCTCGCCCTGATGGGCTGAGCCGGCCCCGCAACGCCGGAAAACGCGCCGGCCCCCCTGCCCGGAGGCAGGGGGGCCGGTCGGTCGTGCGCCGGACGGTCAGCGGGTCTGGTGACCGGCCTTCAGCGACAGCTGGTCCAGGTTGGCGTCGCACTGATCGCCCTCGTTGCACGAGATCATCAGCGTGTTCGAACCCTTGACGAGGTTGACGTAGGCGTACGTCGTCGTCCAGCCCTTCTCCAGGTCGCCCTCGGGGGCGTTGGCGAAGTTCTTCATGTTGATGGAGCGCGGGTCTTCCTGGTTGACCGTGAGCGAGGTCTTGGCGTCCTTGCCCGGCACGCCGTACGTCACGAACAGGGTGTACTCACCGGCCTCCGGCACCTCGACGGACCAGGTCGCCGAGCGGCCCACCTCATTGAGGTTGATGTACTGCCCGTTCGCGCTCTTGGCGCCCTTCACGGAGTTGTCGAGCTGCGCCGTGCCACCCAGCAGGAGCGCGGCCGCGTCCTGCTTCGGGAGCTCCGCCGGGGCCGAGGACGAGGGGGACGTCTCCGGGGTCGGGGACTGCTCGACCTGCTTGCCCGGGCCCTCCGAGGACGTCGCCTCGGGCTTCTTGTCCTTGTCGCCGTCGCTCGTCATCAGCGCCGCGCCGATGCCGACGAGTACCACCGCGACCACCGCGACCGCCGCGATCAGCAGTCCCTTGGTGTTCGGGCCGCCCTTGCCGGAACCGCCGCCGCGACCGCCCTGCTGCGGCACCTGCGCGGTGGCCGCGCCGCCGGGATAGGTCTCCGGAGCGGCGTACTGCGGGCTGGGCTGACCGTACTGGCCCTGGGGCGGGTAGCCGTACGCCTGCTGCGGCGGCACCTGCTGCCCGTACTGGCGCTCCCCGACGGTCCGCACCTGGTTGTACGAGGTCCGGGGCACACCCGGCTGGGCGGCGGGACCCGGGTAGCCGTAGCCGCCCTGCCCCGGCGGCTGCGCACCGGCCGCCTGCCCGTCCGCGTAGAGGTAGCCGAACGGATCGTCGTCCTCGGGTGTGCTCGCGCCGTTGTTCCCGGCCATCCCTGGGTCACTCCTCACCATGTCGCCAGCCGTCGCCGAATATCGCCAGCCGTCGCCGACCGGCCGAGCCTACCTCGAATGGACGATGTCAAGAATGGACGAGGACCTCGGCCGGAACCCGGGCGGGGACGCCCGGAAGAACGTCAGCCGGCTCTGCGGTGAACCTTCGACCGCGACCGCTTCTCCACGTACATCCGCTGGTCGGCGGAGCGCAGCACCTCTTCCGCGGTCATCCCGCAGGCCGCCCAGCCGATGCCGAAACTCGCCCCCACGCGCACCGCGCGCCCGTCGACCCGAATGGGCGGAATGATCGCATTGCGCAGGCGAACGGCCAGGTCAGCCGCGTCCGCCGCACCCAGCCCGTCCGCGAGGACGACGAATTCGTCACCCCCGAGCCGGGCGACCGTGTCCCCGTCCCGGACGCAGGTGGTCAGCCGCCGTGCCACCTCGATGAGCACCGCGTCACCCGTGTGGTGCCCGAAGCGGTCGTTGATCGACTTGAAGCCGTCCAGGTCGCAGAACAGGACCGCCAGCCCCTTCGCACCGTCGTCCCGCGATGTGTCCGGCGCCACGACGTGCACATGGTGGTCGAAGGGGTGGGCGCCCGGACCGGCCGGGTAGTGCCCCCGCGACTCGTCCAGGTCCCCGTACGCCGCGTCCAGCGCCTCCACGTCCGTGGTCGCCGCCGCGTCCGGGCGGGCGCACAGCCGGGCGCCGAGCCGGGCCCGCAGCTCCGCGCTGTTGGGCAGCCCGGTGAGCGCGTCGTGCGAGGCGCGGTGCGCGAGGTTCAGCTCATGGCGCTTGCGCTCCTCGATGTCCTCCACGTGCGTCAGCAGGAAGCGCGGCCCGTCCGCCGTGTCCGCGACGACGGAGTTGCGCAGCGACACCCACAGGTAGGAGCCGTCCCGGCGCCCCAGGCGCAGCTCGGCCCGGCCGCCCTCGGCGGAGGTACGGAGCAGGGTGCCGATGTCCTCGGGGTGGACCAGGTCGGCGAAGGAGTAGCGGCGCAGCACCGACGCGGGGCGGCCCAGCAGCCGGCACAGCGCGTCGTTCGTCCGCAGCAGCCGCCCCTGCTGGTCGCCGCCCAGCTCGGCGATCGCCATGCCGCTGGGGGCGTACTCGAATGCCTGGCGGAAGGATTCCTCACTGGCCCGGAGCGCCTGCTGTTCGCGCTCCAGCCGGACCAGGGCCCGCTGCATGTTGGCCCGGAGCCGGGCGTTGCTGATCGCGATGGCGGA
Organism: Streptomyces sp. NPDC052299; assembly: GCF_040679335.1. NCBI lineage: Bacteria > Bacillati > Actinomycetota > Actinomycetes > Kitasatosporales > Streptomycetaceae > Streptomyces > Streptomyces sp. NPDC052299. The sequence continues at coordinate 315,794 of NZ_JBFAUP010000004.1, forward strand.
CTGCGAGGCGTACATGTGGAGCGCCTCGCGGCCCCAGGCGCCCGGGCGGCGTCCGTTGCGCGGCCGGTCGACGGATATGACGCCCAGGAGGTCCGAGCCGCCGCCGGACGCGTACATCGGGGCGTACAGCCGGTCCTGCGGATGCCACTCGTCCTCGAAGCGGGGCTCCGGGCCCTCCGTGTGCCACTGCGGCACGTCGTCGTCGAGGAGGACCCAGCCCTCGGTGTGCGGTATGAACCGGAGCCCGCCCCACGCCTCGCCCATGACGAGCCGCCGCTCCCAGGAGGCGCGGGAGCCGACCCGGCCGGTGATCAGGGCCTCGGCGGCGTGGTTCCCGGCGAGGGCGGCGACGACGAGGTCGCCGTCGGGACGGACGAGGTTGACGCAGGCGAGCTCGTAGCCGAGGTTGGCGACGATCCCGTCGGCCACGGTCTGCAGTGTGTCGGCCAGACTCCGCGCCGTGTTGAGATCGGCGACGGCCTGGTGCAGCTGCCGCATCGTCGCGAGACGGACGTAGGGCTCCGACTCGGCGTCCATCGCTCGCACTCCCCGAGACCTCGACAGCACTCCAGAATTCATATCGACGTACGTGACGTACTTACTGCAGTGTCACGGCCACTGAATCACAGCGAGCTGTGCACTCGGTACACAGGGTCAGCAAATATTGCACTCTGTGACTCAAGTCACAAACGAGCGGGAAGGGGTCAGGGCAGGTCAGCGGGGTGCACGGGAGCCGACGGTCCTAGGTCCTGTCGTCAAGTTCCCGTCGTCCGCCCGGAGGGCGGGCCGGGCGGCGTCAGGTGCGTGCTCTCGCTGTGCCGGCCCCAGACCCCTGTACTGGACGTACCGGGGTCTGGGGCCGGTGCGGCGAGAGTGCGTGCATGGCGTCGCCCAGCAGACGGGAATGTGACGACAGGACCTAGGACCCGGCTGGTCCCCTGGCCCGATGCGGGGGCACGAGACGCGCGGCTAGCGTTCCCGGTGTGTTGCAGACGAAACCCCCCACCCCGCGTACCGAGCCCGTCCCCCATGCTGAGGGGGTGAGCAACGAAGAGTTCCGGGCCGCCCTGTCCCGGCTGGCGGCCGGCGTGGTGCTGGTCACCGCCCAGGAGCCGCCGCTCGACGCGGACGGGCGCGGCGAGGACGTCGGCATGACCGCGACCGCCTTCATGTCGGTGTCCCTGGACCCGCCGCTGGTGATGGTGAGCCTGCGCAACGACTCCCGGATGGACGACCTGCTCGCGGAGCAGCCGCTGTGGGCGGTGTCCGTGCTGGCGGAGAGCCAGCGGCACATCGCGGGCCGGTTCGCGATGAAGGGCCGGATCAGCGACCGGCTGCTCTTCGAGGACATCCCGTACGTGCGCGGCGAGGTCACCGGCGCCCCACTGGCGGGCGGCGCGCTCGCGACGCTGGAGTGCCGCACGGAGCAGCGGGTGCTCGCGGGCGACCACACCCTGGTGATCGGCCGCGTGCTGAGCGCGCACGTCCCGGGCGGCGACGGCGGACCGCTCACGTACTTCCGGGGCAAGTACCGCCATCTGGGCTGAGCGAAGCGGGCCGGTGGCCCGCAGCGCCGGGGACCGGGTGAGCCGGGCGGCCGGCAGCGCCGGGTCGAGTGCGCCTTGCGCCGGGCCGGGCGCGGACACCGTCCCACCCCGGACCGGGCGCGGAGACCCCCCGGGGCCGGGCCCGGAGACCGCCCTACCAGTCGCGCCCCGAGCGGCCCCGCTTCGTGTCGCTGCGCTGCTTCTTCTCGCGCAGCCGGCGTTCGTTGATCCCGCGCGGGACCTTCTTCTTCACGCGCGGCCTGGGGGGCGGGGCGGACGCCTCCGCCAGGAGGGCCGCGAGGCGTACGGCGGCCGTCTCCCGGTTGCGCCACTGCGAGCGGTGCTCCGACGCGCGTACGGCGATCACCCCGCCGGTCAGCCGGCCCGCCAGCCTCTCCAGCGCGCGTTCCTTCCACACCTCGGGCAGCGCCTCGGTGGCCGCGAGGTCGAAGCGCAGTTCGACCTGCGAGTCGCTGGTGTTGACGTGCTGGCCGCCGGGCCCGGAGGACCGCGAGAAACGCCACATCAGCTCGGCCTCCGGCAGGGAGACCGAACCTCGGATGACATAGGGCCCGGACATGACACCCATGTTCCCCGCCCCACCAGCTGTTCGTCACCTCTTTTTGCGGCGCTCCGGCGCCTCTTCGGCAAAGAAAGCAAAGGCGGGCGGAACCTCGCGGTCCCCTGTCGGCGTTATGACCTGTGACGGTAGCTTCGTGACCGCGAAGCCCGCACCCGACAGATGAAAGGGACTTCCCATGGCAGTAAGCCTGTCCAAGGGCGGCAACGTCTCCCTCACCAAGGAGGCCCCCGGCCTCACCGCCGTCACGGTCGGCCTCGGCTGGGACGTCCGTACCACCACCGGCACCGACTTCGACCTCGACGCCTCGGCGATCGCGGTCAACGCCGCCGGCAAGGTCTACTCCGACGCCCACTTCGTCTTCTTCAACAACAAGGCGACCCCGGACCAGACCATCGTGCACACCGGTGACAACGTCACGGGTGAGGGTGAGGGCGACGACGAGCAGATCAACGTCAACCTGGCGGGCCTTCCGGCCGACATCGACAAGATCGTCTTCCCGGTCTCCATCTACGACGCCGAGACCCGCAGCCAGAACTTCGGCCAGGTCCGCAACGCGTACATCCGCATCCTCAACCAGGCCGGCGGCGCCGAGATCGCCCGCTACGACCTGAGCGAGGACGCCGCCACCGAGACCGCCATGGTCTTCGGCGAGCTGTACCGCAACGGCGCCGACTGGAAGTTCCGCGCCGTGGGCCAGGGCTACGCCTCCGGCCTGCGCGGCATCGCCCAGGACTTCGGCGTCAGCCTCTGACGCCCAGCTGAGGAGCCCCCGGCCGAACGTCCTGCGGCCGGGGGCTCCCGCATGTCCGGAGACCCGGTCATGACCGATCAAAGGCCGCCGGATAACGGACATGACAGCGCCTCAGTCGGACAAGAACCGGTCAAGGAAATGTGAGGCATTTGTTGGTACACCGTCAATATTGCCGATTCGGTGGCAGGCTCCCGGCTCGTAACCCCCCACGGAACGAGCAACGGAGTCTGCATGACCCCCCACATGAACACCCGTCGCGCCGCAGCCCTGGCCGCCGTGGCCGCGATGGTCGTCGTCGGAATGCAGTCCGGTGCGGCGAACGCCCACCCGAACACCCCCGGCGACTCCGCCTCCGCCTCAACCACCCCGGCCTTCAGCAGCGCGTCGGCCCGTGCCGCCGCGATCGAGTCCGCCCAGTCCGACGTCTCCGCCACCGCCTCCGCACTGAAGCTGGGCGCCAAGGAGAAGCTGATCGCGCGTGACGTGATCAAGGATGCCGACGGCACCGTCCACACCCGCTACGAGCGCACCTACGCCGGGCTGCCCGTCCTCGGCGGCGACCTCGTCACCCACGCCACCGCCAACGGCAAGCTCAAGAGCGTCACCAAGGCGACCGACGCCCGCATATCCGTGCCGTCCACCACGCCGAAGGTCAAGACCGCGGCGAGCGCCCGCACCGTGATCTGGGCCGGCGACGGAACCCCCGTCCTCGCCCTGGAATCCGTCAGGACCGGAGTCCAGAAGGACGGCACCCCCAGCCGCAAGCGCGTCATCACCGACGCCACCACCGGCAAGGTCCTCCTGAGCTACGAGGAGATCGAGACCGCCGGTGTCGGCAACAGCCAGTACAGCGGCAAGGTCGACCTCACCACCACCGCGTCCGGCTCCGGCTTCGAGCTGACCGACGGCGACCGCGGCGGCCACAAGACGTACGACCTGGGCCAGGGCCAGAGCGGCACCGGCGACCTCGTCACGGACGACGACGACACCTGGGGGGACGGCACCGGCAACGACCGCCAGACCGCCGCCGTCGACGCCCACTACGGCGCCGCCAAGACCTGGGACTTCTACAAGTCCGCCTTCGGCCGGGACGGCATCGCGGGCGACGGCAAGGCCGCGTACTCCCGGGTCCACTACGGCGACGCGTACGTCAACGCCTTCTGGGACGACAGCTGCTTCTGCATGACGTACGGCGACGGCGCCGACAACAAGAGCGCCCTCACCGCCCTCGACGTCGCCGGCCACGAGATGAGCCACGGCCTCACCTCGTCCACCGCCAACCTGAACTACTCCGGCGAGTCCGGCGGGCTCAACGAGGCCACCAGCGACATCCTCGGCACCTCCGTCGAGTTCTTCGCCGACAACGCGACCGACGTCGGCGACTACCTCATCGGCGAGAAGATCGACATCAACGGCGACGGCAGCCCGCTGCGCTACATGGACGAGCCCAGCAAGGACGGCGGCTCGGCCGACTACTGGGACAGCGGCGTCGGCGACCTCGACGTCCACTACTCCTCCGGCGTCGCCAACCACTTCTTCTACCTGCTGTCCGAGGGCAGCGGCGCGAAGACCATCAACGGCGTCGACTACGACTCCCCGACCTCCGACGGCTCCACCGTCACCGGCATCGGCCGGGACAAGGCCGTCCAGATCTGGTACAAGGCCCTGTCCGAGTACATGACCTCCACCACCGACTACGCGGACGCCCGCACCGCCACCGAGAAGGCGGCGACCGACCTCTACGGTGCCGACAGCGCCGAGCTCAAGGCCGTCGACGCGGCGTGGAGCGGCGTCAACGTGAAGTAACCCCTACGCGGGAGCGGGAGCCGGTCAGCCGTCCGCGGCGGGCCGGCTCCCGCCGTACAACCACGCCTTCCACAGGTCCGACAGGTCCTGCCCCGTCTCTTCCTCCACGTAGGCCGTGAAGTCGGCCGTCGACGCGTTGCGGTGCCGGTACTTCTTCGTCCACCCCCGCAACAGCGCGAAGAACTCGTCGTCGTCGTCCACCGCCTCGCGGATCTTGTGGATGACCATCGCCCCGCGCCCGTACACCGGATCGTCCGAGATGGCCGCCGCCGACGGCGGATCGGCGGGCGGGAACGCCCAGTTGTCCTTGTCCTCGTAGGCGTCCTCGAACGACTCCTCGGCCGGGGTGTCGTTCTTCTCCTCCTCCCACAGCCACTCCGCGTACGTCGCCAGGCCCTCGTTCAGCCACATGTCGCGCCAGCTCTCCGGCGTGACCGAGTCGCCGAACCACTGGTGCGCCATCTCGTGGACGAGCAGCCCGACGCTCGGCGGTCCCGGGAAGAACGGCCGGTTCTGCGTCTCCAGGGCGTACCCCGCGTCGTCCTCGCGGTCCACGATCGCGCCCGTCGCGGAGAACGGATACGGACCGAAGTGCTCCGCTTCCCACGCCACGACCTCCGGGACCCGGGCGACCGTCCGCGCGCTCTCCTTCGCCACCTCCGGGTCCACGGCGGTGAACACCGTGATGCCGCCGGCCATCGTGGACGTCTTCGTCTCGAACCGCCCGACGGCCAGCGTCGCGAGATAGCTCGCCATCGGCTCGGCGGTGTGCCAGCGGAAGGTGGTCCGGCCCTTCTCCGTCACCGGCGGCCCGGCGAGCACGCCGTTGGAGACCGCCGTGAGCCCCTTCGGGACGGTGACCGTCAGGTCGTACGCGGCCTTGTCGCCGGGGTGGTGGTTGCCCGGGAACCAGGCCATCGAACCGGTCGGCTCACCGAGGGCCAGCGACCCGTCGTCGGTGGGCAGCCAGCCCTCCTCGGACTCGTCCGGGTCCGTGATGGTCTTCGGGGACCCGGAGTAGCGCACGACCGTGCGGAACGTCTCGCCCTTCCGCAGCCGGTCCTCCGCCTTCGCGTCCGTACGGAGCGTCAGCTCGTTGCCCGCCCGGTTCACGGCGGCCGGACGCCCCTCCACGGTCGCCGAATCCACGGTCAGCCCGGCCAGGTCCAGATTGAACGAGCTCAGGTCCTGCGTGGCCCGCGCGGTGATCTCGGCCGTCCCGCGCAGGGTCTGTTCGTCCGGGTCCACGTCGAGCGTGAGCGCGTAGTGCGTGACGTCGTAGCCCCCGTTGCCGAGCTTCGGGAAATACGGATCGCGCACTCCGGACGCGCCCGGCTTGCCCTCCACCCCGCCCGTGCAGGCGGGCGCGAGGAGCGCGAGGGCGAGCAGCGGGAGGGCGGCGCGTACGGCCCTTCGGCGAGCCGGGGTTCGATGATCCACACGGATGATCCTATGTGCGGAATGTCGTAATCCGGAGGTGGTGCGGCGCGCTCACAGCACCGCGATCCCCAGCGGCCGTTCGCCCGCCGCGAGACGGACCGGCGGAGTCCTCCCGTCGAGCGCGACGACCGTGATCCCGTTCCAGTAGCCGTCCCGGGTGAAGCCTCCCGTGACGTACGCCGTACGGCCGTCCCGGGACACGGCGACGTCCTCGTGCGGGCCGTCCAGCTTCGCGACGCGTTCCGAACCGTCCGGCTCACGGATCGTCAGCGACGCCTCCTCGTCGTCGGAGGCGATCGGGCCGGTGCCGACCACGAGCAGGGTGCCGTCGGGGGCGAGCGCCGCGCCGTGCTGGTGGGTGTCGGCCGTCATCCGCTCGACGGCCACCTTCCCGGTGCGCGGGTCGAGGACCGCGAGCCGCTCGCCCTCGAACGGCAGCAGCAGCTTCCCGTCGGACGGCCGGACCACCGCGTAGTGCGGCTTCAGCCAGGACCCGAGCCCGCCCTCGGTGCCGTACGGGGCGACCTCCATGCGGCGCGCGCGGAGCGTGTCCGTACGGACGGACGTCACGTCGAACGAGTCGTGTCCGGTGGCGTACGCCTCCGAGCCGTCGCGCGACACGTCCACGTCGAAGGGCCGGCGCCCCACGGGAACCGTGCCGGTCACCTTCCGGGTCGCGGTGTCGATGACCTCGAGGACCCCGTTGCCGTCGGGCACGTTGACGCCGACATAGGCGTGCCGGCCGTCGGGGGCCAGGGCGATGCCCATTCCGCCGCCCCGGTACTCCCCCGTCGTCACGGGTCCGGTCCGCGTCCGGTACGGGATACGGGCCTCCCGCGTCCGCTTCTCGGTGTCCACGACCGCGACGCCCTCGGCGGTGGTGACCCACGCCCGCCCGTCCGCGCCGACGGCGACGCCATAGGGGGCCGTACCGACCCTCACCCGGTCGAACGTGCCCCGCTCCGGATCGACGAAGCTGACGGTGTCGCCCCCGAAGTCGGCGACGAGCAGCGTCCCTTCGGGGGTCGCCCCGGGCTCGGGCGTGGCGGTGGGCGCGGGGGCCCGCGCGGCGGGCGAGGCGCCGGAGGACGCGGGCGCGTCGGTGGCGGCGCACCCGGCGAGCACGGACGCGGCGGCGACGGCGGCCAGGAGGCCGGGGAGGGGGCGGCGGGCGCGGTCCCGGCGGACCCGGGCCCCGGCGCGGCGGGCACTCACCGCGCACCCCCGCTGTCCGGCGCCTCCGCGCCCTCCGCGCCCCGCAGCAGCGCCGCGATCCGCGCGAACCCGCGCCGCTCCGCGTGCTCCAGCGCCGTCACCCCGTCGCCGTCCGGCAGCCCCGGGGCCGCGCCCGCCGCGAGCAGCAGCTCCACGATCTCCTGGTGCGCCCGGCCGCCGTCGCCGAGGATCACGGCCTCCAGCAGGGCGGTCCAGCCCAGCCGGTTGACGTGGTCGACGTCGATGTCGGTGACCCTCAGCAGCTCCCGTACGTACGCGACGTGGCCGCGTTCGCTCGCCGGGATCAGCGCGATCCCGCCGAACCGGTTGCGCAGCTTCAGATCCGGACCGGCCGGCAGCAGGACGCGCAGCATCTCCACGCTGCCCGTGACACCGGTGGCCAGCCAGGGGCTCTCCTCGCGCCGGTCCTGCGCGTCCGGATCGGCGCCCGCCGCGACGAGCAGCCGGGCGGCCCCGACGTGGTCCCCGTGGACGGCCAGGAGCAGCGGGGTGCGCAGCTCCTCGTCGCGGGCGTCGACCCGGGCACCGCCCTCGATCGCGGTCCGCACTCCGTCGGTGTCGCCGGTGCGCGCGGCGTCGAGCAGCTGGTGATCGAGGGCGTTCATGTCCGTCTCCCGGAAGGTGTGCGCGTACGTACTACTTGGCGAGGGCGGCGACGCCGGCCTGCGCGAACTTCTCGTCCAGGTCACCGCTCGGGGCGCCCGCGACGCCGATGCCCGCCACCGGGGCGCCCTTGACCTGCACGGGGGCGCCGCCCGCGAGGAACAGCGTGCCAGGGATGTCCTTCAGGTTCGGCGCCTGGGCCAGGCGCTTGGCCAGCTCGGAGGTCGGGGCGTTCCAGGACACGGCGGTGTACGCCTTCTTCTCGGCCGACTCGTACGCCTGCGGGCCCGAGCCGTCGCCGCGCAGGGTCAGGATCGTGTTGCCGTTGCGGTCGACCACCGAGACCGCGACGCGCTGGTTCTCCTTCTTCGCCGCGTCCAGGGCGGCCTGCGCGGCCTTCGTCGCGGCGTCGAGCGTCAGGTGCGTCGTCTGCTGGAGGTTGCGGTTCGCGGTGTCGGCCTTGACGGTGGTCGCGGGGGCGGCGGCCGGGGTGGACGCGTTGGCGGACATCGCGCCGAAGGTGCCGGCCCCGAGGGCGGCGGCGGCGACGGCACCGGTCAGGACACGGGTGCGCAGCGACATCTTCTTCATCAGGGGCTCCTCAGCGGGGGGGCGGAAGCGGGTGGTTCCCGCGTCCTGTCATCCATCGTTGGGCCGGAACCGCCCCCGGACGGTCGTCGTAGCGGCTCGTCCCGGCGCCCGGGACGGCTGACGTCCCCATCGGCCGATCGGTTGATGCGGGGACGGCCCTCCGGGGTGACGATGGAATGTCCACGCAGGTCAGCAGGGGTCCCTTCGGACCGTAGATCGGAGTACGAGGTGGCTCAGGAGTACGAGGACGGGCCACGGGCCGTGCCGGGGCGGGACGCCGACGACACCCGCTCCCTCGCCCTCCTCATGCACGCCGCGTTCTTCCTGCTCCTCGGCGCCTCGCTCGCCCGGTTCCTGCTCCGGCACCCCGGTGAGGCCCGCACGCCGTGGATCATCGGTCTGTCCGTCGCCCTGGCCGTGCTCTACGTCATGGGGCCCGTGCTCGGCTCGCGCCCCACCGCCCGCAGCCTCGTCTGGCTCGGCGGGCTGGTCGTCGTGTGGATGGTGGTGGTCGTCCTCGCGCCCAGCTTCGCCTGGTGCGCGGTGCCGCTCTTCTACACCGGGCTGCGCATCCTGCCGCCCCGCGCCGCGTACGCGCTCGTCGCCCTGCTGACGCTGTTCGTCGTCGCCGCGCAGCTCCGCCTCGCGCACGGCTTCGACCCCAACCTCGTGCTCGCCCCGCCCGCCGTCGCCGCCGTCGCCACCGCCGTGTTCGTCCACATGCAACGCCAGGCCGTACGGCAGGGCAGGCTCATCGACGATCTGCTCCGCACCCGCCGCGAACTCGCCGCCACCGAGCGCCGCGAGGGCACCCTCGCCGAACGCCAGCGGCTGTCCATGGAGATCCACGACACCCTCGCCCAGGGCCTGTCCAGCCAGCAGATGCTCCTCCAGGCCGCCGACCGCACCTGGGACACCGACCCGGCCGCCGCCCGGCGCCACATCCGTACCGCCGGGGGCATCGCCGAACGCAACCTCGCCGAGGCCCGCCGCTTCGTCCACGACCTGGCCCCCGCCGACCTGGCCGAGGGCGGCGGGCTCGACGCGGCCCTGCACGCCCTCGCCGCCCGCGAAACCGCCCAGGCGCAGGGCAGGCTCACCGTCCGCTGCCACATCGAGGGCACCCCGCACACCGTCCTGCCCGACCGCACCCAGTCCGCACTGCTGCGGATCGCCCAGGGCGCCCTGGCCAACGTCACCGAACACGCGGGCGCCACCGAGGCCGCCCTCACGCTCACGCACCTGGACGACCGCACCGTCCTCGACATCGCCGACAACGGCCACGGCTTCACGCCCACCGCCACGGCCCCCGGCGGGGTGCGCGGCCACGGGCTGCCCGCCATGCGCGCCCGCCTCCATCAGCTCGGCGGCACCCTCACCATCGAGTCGGCGCCCGGCGAAGGCACCGTCGTCACCGCCACCGTCCCCGTCGTCACCGCACCCCAGGACTCCGCATGACCGCCGACCACCGCACACCGGAACGCACCGCCGACCGCATCCGCATCCTGCTCTGCGACGACCACGCCGTCGTACGCGCCGGGCTCCTCGCCCTCCTCGGCAGCGAACCCGACATCGAGGTCATCGGCGAGGCGGGCAGCGGCGAGGAGGCCGTCGCGCTCGCCGCCCGGCTCGCCCCCGACGTCGTCCTGATGGACCTCCAGCTCGGCACCGGCATCGACGGCGTCGAAGCGACCCGCCGCATCGCGGCCGGCCCCGGCACCCACGTCCTGGTCCTCACCACGTACGACACCGACGCCGACATCACGCGCGCCATCGAGGCCGGCGCCACCGGCTATCTGCTCAAGGCCGAACGCCCCGAGGAGCTGTTCGCCGCGATCCGCTCCGCCGCCCAGGGCCGCACCACGCTCTCCCCGCCCGTCGCCAGCCGCGTGATGGCCCGCATGCGCGCGCCCCGCCCCACCCTCACCGACCGCGAGCGCGACATCCTCGGCCAGCTCTCCCGGGGCCTCGGCAACCGCGAGATCGCCCGCGCCCTGTTCATCAGCGAGGCGACGGTCAAGACGCACCTCGGCCGCATCTACGACAAGCTCGGCGTCGACACCCGCGCGGGCGCCGTCGCCGTCGCCAAGGAACAGCGCCTGCTGCCCTGAAGCCCCGCCCGCCGGTGCCGGACCCCCAGCCCGCCCGCTGATGCCGGGCCGACACGCCGGGCATGACACCATCGAACCGTGCTCGACATCGGCTACTCCCTCTCCCGCCGCTTCCCCGACCCCCCGCAGACCGACTACCGCCGCGCGGACGTCCACGCGCTGCGGCACGACCTGTTCTCGGGGGACGTCTACCTCGCGGACACCAAGGAGGACCGCGAAGTATCCACAGCCTGGGGATGGGTGCCGGTGCTCGACTTCGCCTGGGCGCTGTGCGACATCGTGGAGCGCATCGACCAGGACCCGCGCGGCAGCCGCTCGCACCGCCGCCAGCAGGCCGAACTCGACTTCACCGAGTCCACCGACCGCATGCTCTTCGAGCGCCGCTTCGGCTGGGTCGACATCGAGGCCGACTGGATGGACCCCGAGGAACCGCCGCTCACCTTCAGCCACTCCCTCCTGCGCCGCGAAGCCCGCGACTTCCTGCACGACCTGATCGCCGACCTGGCCGACATGCACGAGGGCCTGGCCGACAACCCGACCGTCTGGGACCTCCAGGCCCGCTTCCCCCGCCTCTGACCGGGCCCGGCACGGACCTCACGCCTCCACCCGCACCCCGATCTGCGCCGCGAACGCCGGTGCCAGCTCCATCAGCTGCACGGGGCTGATCACCGCGCCCGCGAGCCGCTCCACCCCGCGCGCGATGTCCAGCTCGGCGGCCGCCCGCAGATCCACCGCGTCCATCCGCGCCGCGCTGAAGTCCGCCCGCTTCAGCGCGCAGTCCCGGAACTCCACCCGCGTCAGCCGCGCGCCCCCGAAGTCCGGCTCCACCAGCACACAGCCCTCGAAGACGACGTCCGTCAGCCGGGCCTCCCGCAGATTCAGGTAGTCGATCTTCCCGCCCCGCACCACCACCCGCTCCAGCACCGCGCCGTGCATCTGCGTCCCGCCGAGCCGCGCGTCCACCACCTCCACGTCCCGCAGCGACGCCTCCGCGAGGTCGGTGCCCACCCCCCGTACGCCCGTCAGCACCGAATCGATGAACCGCGCCCGCACCAGCTCCGCCCGGTCCAGGGCGCAGCCCTCCAGCGCGCAGTCCATGAACCGCGCACCCCGCCCCGACGCGTCCGCCAGGTCCACGGACGCCCCGAACCGCACGCCGTCGTAATCCCCGTCCGGTTCGAGCCCGCCCTCCTCGAAATCCACCAGCGGCGGCAACCGCACCTCCGGCCGCCGCGCCGCCTTTACACCACCGCTCCGACCACCACCGCGCACCATGCCCCCATCGTGACGCACGCCACTGACAACGCCCCGTCCGCACTTGACCTCAACCGCACTTGAGGTCAAAGGCTGGGGTCACCAGCACCCACACCACTCCGGGGGACCCCGCCATGCACGCCGTACGCCTCCACGCCTTCGGCCCCGCCGAGAACCTGCACTACGAGCGCACCGACGACCCCGCCCCCGCACCCGGCCAGGTCCGCATCACCGTCCGCGCCGCCGGCGTGCACCTCCTCGACACCGCACTGCGCCAAGGACTCCCCGGCCCCAACCCGGCCCCCACCCCGCTGCCCACGATCCCCGGGCGCGAGGTCGCCGGCACCGTCGACGCCCTCGGCGAAGGCACCGACCCCGCCTGGCTCGGCCGCGACGTCGTCGCCCACCTCGGCAACGTCCCCGGCGGCTACGCCGAACTCGCCGTCACCGACGCCGACCGGCTCCACCCCCTGCCCGAAGGGCTGGGCCACGCCGAGGCCGTCGCCATGATCGGCACCGGCCGCACCACCCTCGGCATCCTCGCCGCCACCCCGCTCGGACCGGAATCCGTCGTCCTCGTCACCGCGGCCGCCGGAGGCATCGGCACGCTGATCGTCCAGCACGCCAAGAACGCCGGGGCCACCGTCATCGGCCTCGCCGGCGGCCCCGCCAAGACCGCCCGCGTCCGCGACAACGGCGCCGACCTAGCCGTCGACTACACCCGCCCCGACTGGCCGCGCCTCGTCCGCACCCACCTGGACGGACTCGGTCTGCGCGCCACCGTCCTCTACGACTCCGTCGGCTCCCTCACCGCCCGCGCCGCCTTCGGCCTCCTCGGCGAGGGCGGGCAGCACGTCGTCTACGGCTGGTCCGGCGGCAACGGCCCGTTCACCCCGGCCGCCGACGAACTCGCCGCCCGCTCCCTCACCTCCGAGAACGTCCTCGGCCCCGGCCTGCTCCGCAGGGGCGGCGGACTGCGCGCCCTGGAGACCCGCGCCCTCGCCGAAGCCGCCGCCGGCCGCCTGCGTCCCGCGGTCCAGAGCTACCCGCTCGCCCGCGCCGCCGACGCCCACCGCGACCTGGAGACGCGGGGCACCACCGGCAAGGTGGTCCTCATCCCCTGACGGCGGGCCCGGCCACGGCCCCCGCCCGCCTCACGCCCCGCCCAGCTCCGCCAGCGCCCCGTCGGTCAGCCGGTACACCGTCCACTCGTCCTGCGGACGCGCGCCCAGCGACTCGTAGAACGCGATCGACGGGGCGTTCCAGTTCAGCACCGACCACTCCAGGCGCTCGTAACCCCGCTCCACACAGATCCGCGCCAGCTCCGTCAGCAGCGCCTTCCCGTGCCCGCCGCCGCGCCGCTCCGGGCGTACGTACAGGTCCTCCAGGTAGATGCCGTGCACCCCGCGCCACGTCGAGAAGTTCAGGAACCAGAGCGCGAAGCCGACGACCTCGCCGTCCTCGTCCGACTCCGCGATGTGCGCGAACGCGGCCGGACGCTCGCCGAACAGCGCCTCCCGCAGGTGGTCCTCCGTCGCACGCACCTCGTGCAACGCCTTCTCGTAGTCGGCCAGCTCACGCACCATGGCGTGGATGACGGGAACATCGGCGGGGGTAGCGGTACGAATCATGCGTTCAGCGTAAACATCGCCCCGCCGAAAGATATGTGCGGCCCCGTCGTCAGACGAGCCCCCGCACCGCCCGCGCGATCTCCGCCTGCTCCGGCGCCAGCCGCCTCGCTCCGCCCGCCACCGACCAGCACGCGTTCTGGAGCACCCGCCCCAGCGTCCACGCCGCCGCCCGCCCCCGGTCGAGCTCCAGCACCCCGGTCATCGCGTCGAACCGCTTCCCCACCGCGCCCGCGTCGAACCGGTTCACCAGCGCGGGCAGCAATTCGAAGCCCGGGTCCCCCACCAGGGGCTTCGGGTCGATGGCCACCCACCCGGTGCCGCCCTCCCCCGCCAGCACGTTCCCGAAGTGCAGGTCCCAGTGCAGCAGCCGGTTCTCCGGCTCCCCCGCCACCTCGCGCACCGCCGCCGCGCAGTCCCGTACGAGCCCCCGCTCCCCCTCGTCCACCAGCGACGCCACGACGTCCGGCGCACCCGCCAGCATCCGCGACACCGCCTCCCCGAGCCCCGGCAGCCCGGCCCCCCGCGCGTCCGCCCCCGGCCGCACCGCCGTCAGCTCCGCCAGCAGCCCGGCGATCACCCGGACCGCCCGGTCCGGGTCCGGCTCGCCCTCCAGCGAACGGCGTCCGTCCAGCCGTTCCAGGAGCATCGCCCCGGTCACCGGATCATGGTCCAGCAGGCGCACCGCCCGGGCACCCGCCGCACCCCACAACCGCAGCGCGACCGGCTCCCCCGCCGTCTCCGCGTCCACCGGCTGCAGCTTCAGCACCGCCCGCCGCCCGTCCTCCTCCCGCACCACCGGCAGGACCAGCGCGCACACCCCGTACATCGCCGCACCGTCCCGGCGCAGCCCCCACCGCTCCAGGAACTCCGCCGCCATCCCCGGCAGCGCGGCCACGAACGCCCGGCCCGCCTCCCCGTTGCACGCGGACTGAGTAGCGATGAGCCCATCCGGAATGTCGATCACACCCGCGATCGTAGGAGCGTGCGTCAATCGGGCATGCCCTCCGGCCACCCAGACCCGCCCGCCCGGCTCCGCACCGCCCCCGCCGGGCGGCTGCTCCGCGCCCTCCGCTCCTGGATCCGCAGCGCCCCCGGCACGTACCTCTGGCTGGCCGCCCTCTTCGTCACCACGGTGATCGTCCACCAGATGTCACCGGCGTTCGAGCAGGAGTTCCTCCGCCGGCGCTCCACCAACATCGACGAGCTCTCCCGCAACCCCGTCCGCGTCCTCATCACCAGCGCCTTCTGGATCGACAGCGGACGATGGCTCCCCTACGCCGTCCTGTACACCGTCTTCCACGCCCCCGCCGAACGCCGCCTCGGCACGCCGCGCTGGCTCGCCGTCGCCGCGACCGCCCACGTCCTCGCCACCCTCGTCAGCGAAGGCATCCTCGCCTGGGCCATCCGCCACGGCCACGCCCCGGCCTCCGCCGCCAACGCCCTCGACGTGGGCGTCAGCTACGCCCTGGCCGGCATGGTCGCGGTCCTCACCTACTACGTCCCCCGCCCCTGGCGCCCGGCGTACCTCTTCGCGGTCCTGGTGATCTACACGGTCCCCCTGATCACCAACCCGACCTTCACGGACATCGGCCACCTGACGGCGGCGCTGATCGGGCTGGGGTGCTGTCCGCTGACGCGACGCGGAACGCCCGGACGCAGCGAGGCATGAAAAAAACCAGGCCGGGGAAGACCGGCCTGGCGGTGGAGCCCCCTGTCGGATTCGAACCGACGACCTACGCATTACAAGTGCGTTGCTCTGGCCAGCTGAGCTAAGGAGGCGTGCCGGAGCAGTCTAACCAACCCGGCCCCCGGCACCATGCAGAAATTTCACAGCCGGGGAACTACTGACAGATCCGAAACCGCCAGGTAGCGTCCTTGCAGGTTCACTCCGATGGACCAGACCACTCCCTTACAACGGATCGTCCGGCACGTTCCTGCCGGTGGAGGAGAAGAATCAGCATGGCCAGTGTCACGTTCGACAAGGCGTCCCGCGTCTACCCCGGCTCCACGAAGCCCGCGGTCGACCAGCTCGAGATCGACATCGCGGACGGTGAGTTCCTCGTCCTCGTCGGTCCCTCCGGTTGTGGCAAGTCCACCTCGCTCCGCATGCTCGCGGGTCTCGAGGACGTCAACGGCGGTGCCATCCGCATCGGTGACCGCGACGTCACGCACCTGCCCCCGAAGGACCGGGACATCGCCATGGTGTTCCAGAACTACGCCCTGTACCCGCACATGACCGTCGCGGACAACATGGGCTTCGCGCTCAAGATCGCCGGTGTGAACAAGACCGACATCCGGGCGAAGGTCGAAGAGGCCGCCAAGATGCTGGACCTCACCCAGTACCTGGACCGCAAGCCGAAGGCGCTCTCCGGTGGTCAGCGCCAGCGTGTGGCGATGGGCCGCGCGATCGTGCGTGAGCCGCAGGTCTTCCTCATGGACGAGCCGCTGTCGAACCTCGACGCCAAGCTTCGTGTCTCCACCCGTACGCAGATCGCCTCGCTCCAGCGCCGCCTGGGCATCACCACCGTGTACGTCACGCACGACCAGGTCGAGGCCCTCACCATGGGTGACCGCGTCGCGGTCCTCAAGGACGGTCTCCTCCAGCAGGTCGACTCGCCGCGCAACATGTACGACAAGCCGGCGAACCTCTTCGTGGCCGGCTTCATCGGCTCCCCCGCGATGAACCTGGTCGAGGTCCCGATCACCGACGGCGGCGTGAAGTTCGGCAACAGCGTCGTCCCGGTCTCCCGCGAGGCGCTGACCGCCGCCGCGAACCGCGGCGACACCACCGTCACGGTCGGCATCCGCCCCGAGCACTTCGACATCGTCGAGCACGGCGGTGCCGCCGCGAAGTCCCTCACCAAGGACTCCTCGGACGCCCCGGCCGGCCTGGCCGTCTCGGTCAACGTGGTCGAGGAGCTCGGCGCCGACGGCTTCGTCTACGGTGCCGCCGAGGTCGGTGGCGAGCACAAGGACCTGGTCGTCCGCGTCGGCGGCCGCGCCGTCCCGGAGAAGGGCACCACGCTGCACGTCGTGCCCCGCCCGGACGAGCTGCACGTCTTCGCCACGTCGACCGGTGAGCGCCTCACCGACTGACGTCGCACACGCTGTACGGTGGCCCCGCACGAGGATCGTGCGGGGCCACCGCGCGTTCCGGGCACGGTTCGAAGCCCGGCAGGCGTTTGAAGCGCCGGAGGGCGAATTCCCCGCCAGAACGGTCATTTCGCTTCCGTTCGTCAACACGTGATTCGAAAAGCACACTCGAACCATCCCTCGCGAGGGTGACGTAATGTCGCTGCGTCATCACCGGCCGCTACGCTCGCTGCGTGACCCACACCGTGCGCCGTATCGGCCGAACTCTCGCTTTCGTACTGCCCGTCGTCATGGTGCTGTCCGGGACCCTCGCGGTCACCGCCGTGCCGTGGGCAACCAGCAACTCCGACTCGCAGCTCCTCGCCGCGTCGGCCCGTAGCGTCCCCGACGCAAAGGGTGCCGAGGCCGCCGTCAAGCCGCGCGCCCCGCAGGACATCCTGCGTGACCGGCTCCTCCAGGAGCTCCGCGCCAAGGACCCGGGTGTCGCGCTGACGGAGCTCCAGCGCGCCGTCGAGGGACGCCCGTCGCTCGCCAAGCACTGCATGTCCATCGCGAAGACCCTGGGCAAAGCCGCGGTCGACAAGTACGGCCCGACGCGCGCGCACCGCTTCTCGCGCCCCGTCTGCGACACCTCGTTCGCCTCCGGCGTCGCCCAGTTCAGCTGACCGACGCGACGCTTCCCGCTGCCGGGCACGGCTTATCGTGCCTGGCATGCATACGTTTCCGACGCAGGCCGTGATCCTGGCGGGTGGCCAGGGGTCACGGCTGCGCCCGTATACCGATGACCGCCCCAAGCCGATGGTCGAGATCCCGGGCACCGGGACGCCGATCATCGGCCATCAGCTTTCCTGGCTGGCCGCCGAGGGCGTGACGGACGCCGTGGTGTCGTGCGGGCATCTGGCCGAGGTGCTGCAGGAGTGGCTGGCCGACGCGGTGCTGCCGCTGCGCGTGACGACGGTGGTGGAGTCCGAGCCGCTGGGCCGCGGTGGCGGCCTGAAGTACGCGGCGGCGCGGCTGCCCGAGCCGGACGAGCCGTGGTACGCGACCAACGGGGACATCTGGACGCGGTTCTCGCTGCGCGAGATGGCGGCGTTCCACGCGGAGCGCGACGCGACCGCGACCCTCGCGCTGGCGCGGCCCCGGATTCCGTGGGGCGCGGTGGAGACGGACGCGTTCGGGCACATCACCGACTTCATCGAGGCGCCGCCGTCGCCGTATCTGATCAACGCCGGGGTGTACGTGTTCTCCCCCGCCTTCACGGACATGCTGCCGGACCGCGGCGACCACGAGCGGACCACGTTCCCCCGGCTGGCCCGCGAACGCCGGCTGGCCGGTTATCCGTTGCCGCACGGGGCGTACTGGCGGGCGATCGACACCGCGAAGGACCTGACGGAAGCCGCCAAGGAGCTGGACGGACGGTAGGGCGTACGGGAACGGGGCGGGCCCGGAGGATTTCCTCCGGGCCCGCCCCGTTCCCGTGTGGGCGTCCGCCGTCAGCCGAGGAGGCCGCCGATCGGGTTGCGGCCGCCGCTGCCGCCGTCGCCGCCGCCCGAGCCGGCGCCGGGGGCCGGGTCGGTACCGCCGGTGGTCGAGCCGCCGCCGGTGCCGGTGGTCCCGGACGAGCTGGGGCCGGAGCTGGTGGCGGGCGGCTGCTGGGGCGTGGTCTGCTGCGGGGGCTGCTGGCCGGTGCCCTGGGTCTGGCTGGGCTGTCCGGTGCTCGCGCCCGCCGCCTGGCCCGTCTCGCGCACGCTGTCCGAGGACGGGGTCGAGGCGTCGGCCGACGGGGTGTGCGGTGCGGTGCTGTGCGAGGGCGTGGGCCGGTCGCCGGTGGGGCTCTTGGACGCCTTGCCCTTGCGGGACTTGTCGGGGAGGGGCGAGCCGGGGAGCTGGTTGGTGGGGACGCCGTGGGGGCCGGGGACGGTGACGACCTCCGTGGAGCGGACGGCGCCGCCGAGCACGGAGCCGATGAGCAGGGTGAGGCCGACGACGACGCTGGCGACGACCGCGCCCCGGCGCAGGACGCGGCGGCGCAGGTCCCAGATCTCCGAGCGGGGCCCGAGCTTGCGCCAGGCTTCCCCGGCGAGCCGCCCGTCGACGGAATAGACGGGGGCGCCCGCGATGATCAGGGGGCTCCAGGCGGCGAGGTAGATGATGTCCGGCGCGTCGTAGGCGGCGACGGTGCGCCAGCTGACGGTGACCAGGAGCGCGGCGGACAGCAGGGCGCCGACGGTGGCGGCGACGCGCTGCCAGAGCCCGAGGACGGTCAGGACACCGACGACGACCTGGAGGAAGGCGATCGAGAGCCCGGCGCCGACGGGGTGCGACAGGGCGAACTCGCGCAGCGGCTCGGCCAGCGCCCACGGGTGGAGCGAGTTGAGCCACTTGACCATCGAGCCGCGCTCGCCGCCGTCGAAGTAGACGGGGTCGCAGAGCTTGCCCATGCCGGCGTAGATGGAGATGAAGCCGAGGAAGACCCGCATCGGCAGGAGCACGACGCCGAGGTTCATCCGGCGGCCCGGGTAGTACGCGTGGCGCACGTCGTCGGCGCCGCCCTGGCGCCGGCCGCTGGCCTCCTCGTCGGTGAGGTCGACGGCGGGCTCGTCGTCGTAGGGGCCCCGCTCGTCGTAGCCGTCCGGGTCGTACGGCCCGGGGTCGACGGGGTCGTAGGCACCGACCGCGCGGCGCATGGGGGGCAGCAGGGGACCGCCGGAGCGGGGTGCGCCGATGACGGGGTTCGGCTGGGTCTCTTCGAGCGGGGACTCGTCGAGGCGCGGGATGACCTGGGTGCCGGCTCCGCCGCGCCCCTGGTCGAACTCGTAGGAGGCGTACGGATCGTAGGGGTCGTACGCGGTGTCGGGGTGGCCGGCCGTCGAGTTGCGCACGGCCTGGAGGAGTCCGGTCGCGCCGGGGTCGCCGGGGGCGGACTTGCCGCTCCAGACGACGGGGGCGCGCCGGCCGCGTCCGGCTCCGGGGGCGCTCATGGCGGGAATCCTGGGCGCGCCGGCGGGGGTCACACCGCGCAGCCGTGCGCGCTGGCCCGGGGCGAGCTGCACCCGGAAGCTGGCGTGGTTGACGATGACCTGCGCAGGGTCGCAGTCCACCTTGGTCATGCTCAGGGCGGGTAGTTCGTCGAACCGAGGCGTTCTGGTGTCCACACTCATCTAACCGAGTGATGTGTGATTAGGACACTGCCTTGACCGTGCCGAAGGTGTCCGAGACCCGTCAACAGGTGGTGGGGGGTTGCGCGGGGGCGCGTGCACGTGCGCGCGCGCCCCCGTGCGGTCCCTGGGACCGGGTCCGGTCAGGCGCGGCGGCGCGCGACCTCGTACATGACGATGCCCGCGGCGACACCGGCGTTGAGCGATTCGGCGCCGCCCGGCATGTTGATGCGGACGCGGTAGTCGCAGGTCTCGCCGACGAGGCGGCCGAGGCCCTTGCCCTCGCTGCCGATGACGACGACGACAGGCCCGCCGAGCGCTTCGAGGTCCTCGACGGTGTGCTCGCCGTCGGCGGCGAGACCGACGACCGCGATGCCCTCCTTCTTGAACGCTTCGAGGGCCCGGGTCAGGTTGGTGACCTTGGAGACGGGGGTGCGGGCGGCGGTGCCGGCCGAGGACTTCCAGGCGCCGGCGGTCATGCCGGCCGCGCGGCGCTCGGGGACGACGACGCCGTGACCGCCGAAGGCGGAGACGGAGCGGACGATCGCGCCGAGGTTGCGCGGGTCGGTGACGCCGTCGAGAGCGACGATCAGCGGGTCCTCGCCGTTGTCGTACGCGGCTTCGAGGAGGTCCTGCGGGTCGGCGTACTCGTAGGGCGGGACCTGGAGGACGAGACCCTGGTGGTTGAGCCCGCCCGTCATGCGGTCGAGCTCGGGGCGCGGGGCCTCCATGAGGTTGATGTTGCCGCGCTCACCGGCGAGCTGGAGGGCGTCACGGACGCGCTCGTCGTTGTCGATGTACTGCTGGACGTAGAGCGTGGTGGCGGGGACGCCGTCGCGCAGGGCCTCGTACACCGGGTTACGGCCGACGACCATCTCCGAGGTGCCCTTGACGCCGCCGCGCCGGGGGGCGGGGCGGCGGTTGGCGGCCTGCTTGGCCTTGGCGGTCGCGATGCGGTTCTTCTTGTGCTTCTTGCGCTGCTCGGCGGGCGGGGTGGGGCCCTTGCCTTCGAGGCCCCGGCGTCGCTGGCCACCGCTGCCGACCGTGGCGCCCTTCTTGTTGGACGTGCGGCGGTTCCTGCGCTGGCTGTTCCCGGCCATGACCTACCTGTTTCGTTGCTTCGGTCGTGCGTACGTATAAGTGCAGTGTGCCGCCCGGCGGACCGGGCGGCATGTGGTGGCTACTGGCGCGGGCCGAGTGTCCACCGGGGGCCGGACGGGCTGTCCTCGATGACGAGTCCGGACTGGTTGAGCTGGTCGCGGATGGCGTCGGCGGCGGCCCAGTCCTTGCGGGCGCGCGCGGACTGCCGCTGGTCGAGGACGAGGCGGACCAGGGTGTCCACCACGCCGTGGAGGTCGTCGCCGCGGTCGCTCTCGCCCGCCCAGTGGTCGTCCAGCGGGTCGAGGCCGAGGACGCCGAGCATGGCGCGGACCTCGGCGAGGCGCGCGACGGCGGCTTCCTTGTCGTCGGCGGCGAGGGCGGAGTTCCCCTGGCGGACCGTGGTGTGCACGATCGCGAGCGCCTGCGGCACGCCGAGGTCGTCGTCCATGGCGTCGGCGAAGGCGGGCGGCACCTCGCCGGCGGGCGCGACGGTCTCCCCGGCCTTCTCGGTGACGCGCTGGATGAAGCCCTCGATGCGGGCGAACGCCGACTCGGCCTCGCGCAGGGCCTCCTCGCTGTACTCGATCATGGACCGGTAGTGCGGGGTGCCCAGGTAGTAGCGCAGGACGATGGGGCGCCAGGCCTTGACCATCTCGCTGACGAGGACGGAGTTGCCCAGCGACTTCGACATCTTCTCGCCGGACATGGTGACCCAGCCGTTGTGCACCCAGTAGCCCGCGAAGTCGTCGCCGAACGCCTTGGCCTGGGCGATCTCGTTCTCGTGGTGCGGGAAGATCAGGTCGATCCCGCCGCCGTGGATGTCGAAGGCGGTGCCGAGGTACTTGTGCGCCATGGCGGAGCACTCCAGGTGCCAGCCGGGGCGGCCGCGGCCCCAGGGCGTCTCCCAGCTGGGCTCGCCGGGCTTCGACGCCTTCCACATGGCGAAGTCGCGCTGGTCCCGCTTGCCGGTCTCGCCCTCGCCGGAGGGCTGGCGCAGATCGTCCAGCTCCTGGTTGGACAGCTCCAGGTACCCCGGGAACGAGCGCACGTCGAAGTAGACGTTGCCGTCGGCGGCGTACGCGTGGCCGCGCTCGATGAGGCCCCGCATCATCTCGATCATCTCCGGGACGTGCCCGGTGGCGCGCGGCTCGTAGCTGGGCGGCAGGCAGCCGAGCGCGTCGTAGCCCGCGTTGAACGCCCGCTCGTTCTCGTAACCGATGGACCACCAGGGGCGGCCCTGCTCGGCGGACTTGGCGATGATCTTGTCGTCGATGTCCGTGACGTTCCGGACGAACGTCACGTCGTAGCCGCGGTACGTGAACCAGCGGCGCATGATGTCGAAGTTCAGCCCGGACCTGATGTGCCCGATGTGCGGGGCGGCCTGGACGGTAGCGCCACAGAGGTAGATCGAGACACAGCCCGCTGTGAGCGGGACGAAGTCACGGATCTGCCGGGCGCTGGTGTCGTACAGGCGAATAGTCACCCCTCAAGGGTAGTGGGCCCGCACCAGTGCCCCGCGCCCCTGTGGATATTGCGGGCGCAGTTGTTACGGGGGCGGGCACGACCGCTCGCGCGCACGGGTCAGCCGGTGCGGTAGACGAGGGCGGTCGCGAGGCCGGCGATGCCCTCGCCGCGCCCGGTGAAGCCGAGCCCGTCGGAGGTGGCGGCGGACAGCGAGACGGGGGCGCCGACGGCGTCGGACAGCACCCGCTGCGCCTCCTCGCGCCGCTTGCCGATCTTCGGGCGCACGCCGACGACCTGGACGGCCACGTTGCCGATCTCGAACCCGGCCGCGCGGACGATGCGGGCGGCCTCGGTGAGCAGGGTGACCCCGGCCGCACCGGACCACTCGGGGCGCCCGGTGCCGAAGTGCTGCCCGAGGTCGCCGAGACCGGCGGCGGAGAAGAGCGCGTTGCACGCGGCGTGGGCGACGACGTCCGCGTCGGAGTGGCCGGCCAGACCGGGGCCCTCGCCGTCCCAGCGCAGACCGGCGCACCACAGCTCACGGCCCTCTTCGAAGGCGTGGATGTCGGTGCCGATGCCGACGAGCGGGATCACCGGCGCGGGGGCCCGGCCGGGCCCGGGGGTCTCAGAAGCCATCGTTGGCCCTCCTGCGTGCGAGTACGGCTTCGGCCAGGACCAGGTCCAGGGGCCGGGTGACCTTGAACGCCTCTTCGTGTCCGGGGACGACGACCACGGGCGCGCCGAGCTGTTCGACCATGCCCGCGTCGTCGGTCGCGCCCTCGCCGCTGACGGCGACCTGCTCGTGGGCGCGGAGCAGGGTGGCCCGGTCGAAGCCCTGCGGGGTCTGTACGGCCCTGAGCCGGGCGCGGACGGGGGTGGCGAGCACCGGCTCGGGCGCGCCGGGGGCCCCCGGCTCGACCTCCTTGACGGTGTCGGCGAGCGGCAGGGCGGGAACGACGGCGGGGGCGCCGTCGCGTACGGCCTCGACGACGGCGTCGACGGTGTCCACGGGGACGAGGGGCCGGGCCGCGTCGTGCACCAGGACGGCGGAGACGGTGTCGGGGAGCGCGTCGAGGCCGCGCTTCACGGATTCCTGGCGGGTGTCGGCGCCGGGCACGACGAGGAAGTCGGTGCGCTCCGGCAGGGCGTGCTCGTCCAGGAGGGTGCGGACCTCGGCGACGCCTTCGGGCGGTGCGACGACGACGACCAGGGACACGTGCCGGGAGGCCGCCATGGCGCGGACGGCGTGGACGAGCATGGGCGTCCCGCCGAGCGCGCGGAGCGCCTTGGGGGCGCCGGGGCCGAGTCGTACGCCGCGGCCGGCCGCGGGGATCACGGCGGCCGTGCGGGAGGGACGCGGTTGTTCAGACATCGGTTGCACTCCGAGGCTTCGGCATGTTTGTGTCCACGGCCGACGTGGGTATGGCCACAAGCGAGCCGGGGCGCTGCGCCACGACTCGACCGGGACCCTTTCCGTGACCCCGGGCGAGCCGGGACACGCCGCGGCCGTTCGGGGTCGGTCTCGCACGCCGGTTCAGCAAGATCGCGAGCAACGTACCAAGGACGTGTACCGGGGGACCGCCGGCAAGTGGCCGGAATTCGCCGTTCGATTGCGGTCCGGACATGCCGCAGCGCCCGACGACACAGCGTGAATACAGCTGGTCAGCGGGCACCGCGGCACATTATCTACGGCCGGTGCGATCCGGTCGTGACGACCGGTGCCATCCGGTTCAGGATGCGAGGACCTCGTCGAGGAGAGCCTCGGCCTTGTCCTCGTTGGTGTTCTCCGCGAGGGCGAGCTCGCTCACCAGGATCTGGCGCGCCTTGGCGAGCATGCGCTTCTCACCTGCGGAAAGTCCGCGCTCACGCTCACGACGCCACAGGTCGCGAACGACTTCGGCGACCTTGATGACATCGCCGGACGCGAGCTTCTCGAGATTTGCCTTGTAGCGCCGGGACCAGTTCGTCGGCTCCTCGGCATACGGTGCGCGCAGCACCTCGAAGACGCGGTCCAGCCCTTCCTGCCCGACTACGTCGCGCACGCCCACGAACTCCGCATTGTCCGCCGGCACACGCACCGTCAAGTCGCCCTGAGCGACCTTGAGCACCAAGTAGGTCTTGTCCACGCCTTTGATCTGGCGAGTTTCGATAGCCTCGATCAGCGCGGCCCCGTGATGGGGATAGACCACGGTGTCGCCAACCTTGAACGTCATGTGACAGGTACCCCTTCCGTGGCTATCAAGCGTAACACGAGAATCGCTACTCCTGAATGGCGTTTTCGCAGGTCAGGGCATATCTCGGGGCTTGACAAGAGAGACAGGGACGTGCTGCGGAGGGCCCGCGGAAGACGGTATTCGCAGGTCGGAGCGGCTGTCCGGCGGCACGGAAACGCGGACGTTACACACCCTCCCGCCCCCTTCGAAGGGGCCGAACGTCCCGTTTTGTCGGGTTCCGCTGACTGAACATTCCGTAGCCCGTTCGGTGATGGATCACTCGTTCGGACGTAAGTGCCGATGGCCAATGAAATTGATCAACGTACGGCCTCGCCGGGGATTATGCGCAATGAATGCGCCACCGTCCGTGAACAGCCAGGAAGCCCGGGGCGAACGCATGGCCGGAATTTGATCAAGCGCGTTATGTGAAGGGACTGCGAATGTCCGTACGTGTCCGGGCCCCCCGATCACGGGCCCGTCAGGGGCGGGTCGGGTGCGGGGCGGCGAGGAGGGCTCGGTAACCTGACCGCTGACAGACCCTTAGGGCGGCTTTACCCCAGGCGCCCGACCCGTCCGTACCGTCCGAACGTTCAAGGAGTTGCCGCCGCCGTGAGCCGCAGCCTTCGACACGGCGCCCTCGCCGCCACTGCCATCGCGTTCTCGATCACCGCGCTCACCGCATGCGGTGCGGGCAACAACGCGCAGACGCTCGAAGTCCGCCCGGACAACGCCTCCACCCGGTCCGGCGACATCAAGATCCAGAACGCCAACGTCATCACCCAGCCCGAGCGCGAGGCCAAGGGCCCGGCGGTCGTCACCGCCACGCTGTTCAACAACGGCTCCAAGCCGGAGACCCTGGACTCCATCACCCTGAAGGGCGGCAGCGGCACCGTGCAGCTGCACCCCGCCGAGGGCTCGGGTCCGGTCGTCGTCCCGGCCGGCGGCCGGGTGATCCTGGGCGGCCAGGGCAACGCCTCCGCCGTGATCGAGAACGGCGATGAAGCCACGAAGAACGGCAACGTGCAGCCGCTGGTCTTCAAGTTCAGCCGCTCGGGCGACATCTCGCTGGGCGCCTCCGTCGTCCCGGCGACCCACTACTTCAAGGGCTTCGGCCCCAGCGCGCTGCCCGAGCCGTCGCAGACGCCCGACGCCTCGCCGTCCGGCTCCGCGTCGCCGGACGCCTCCGGAAGCCCGTCCGGCGAGGCCTCGGCCTCGTCCTCGGCCTCCGAGTCCGGCCAGCCCGGCTGAGCCGCACCCCGAGCCACACACGGCCGAGGCGCCTTCCCCGCCGGGGGAGGCGCCTCGGCCATGTCATGTGCGTACGGGCCGGCCTACGGCTCGAACTTGTACCCGAGGCCCCGCACCGTCACCAGGTACCTGGGCGCGCCCGGGTCCGGCTCGATCTTGGCGCGCAGCCGCTTCACGTGGACGTCGAGGGTCTTGGTGTCGCCCACGTAGTCCGCGCCCCAGACCCGGTCGATGAGCTGCATCCGGGTCAGCACCCGGCCCGCGTTGCGCAGCAGCATCTCCAGCAGGTCGAACTCCTTCAGCGGCAGGTCGACCTTGCCGCCGGACACCGTGACCACGTGCCGGTCGACGTCCATGCGGACCGGTCCGGCCTCCAGGGCGGCGGGGGCGACCTCCTCGGGCTCGCCGCGCCGGCGCAGCACGGCCCGGATGCGGGCGACGAGCTCGCGGGAGGAGAACGGCTTGGTCACATAGTCGTCGGCCCCTATCTCCAGGCCGACGACCTTGTCGATCTCGCTGTCCTTGGCGGTGACCATGATCACGGGCACGTTGGAGCGGCTGCGCAGCTGGCGGCAGACCTCGGTGCCGGGGAGTCCGGGCAGCATCAGGTCGAGCAGTACGAGGTCCGCGCCGTTGCGCTCGAACTCGTCCAGGCCGTCGGGCCCGGTGGCCGCGATGGCGACCTCGAAGCCTTCCTTGCGGAGCATGTAGGACAGGACGTCGCTGAAGGATTCCTCATCCTCGACGACAAGCACTCGGGTCACGGAAGGGCCTCCGGGGAAGGGAAGGAATCGAAGGAGTCGGGGGTGGCGTCCGGGTGGGACGCCTCGTCGCCGTTGACGATGAGCGGGCCGCCGGACACACGGTCCCGGCCGCGTGCGGAGCCCGCTTCGGGCAGCCGCAGGGTGAAGGTGGAGCCCTGTCCCTCCGAGCTCCACACGGTGACCTCCCCGCCGTGCGAGGCGGCCACGTGTTTGACGATGGCCAGGCCGAGGCCCGTACCACCGGTGGCGCGCGAGCGGGCCGGGTCGACGCGGTAGAAGCGCTCGAAGACCCGTTCCCGGTCCTTCTCGGAGATGCCGATGCCCTGGTCCGTCACGGCGATCTCGATCTCGTCCCCGCCGGGCACGACCACGCGGCGGGCGGCGATGCCGACGCGGGTGCGGGCGGGACTGTAGTTGACGGCGTTCTCGACCAGGTTGCCCAGCGCGGCGGCGAGCTGGCCCCGGTTCCCCCATATCCGCAGGTCGGCGGTGCCGCCGGCGGCCATGGTGATCTGCTTGGAACCGGCCTGCTGGCGGCAGCGGTCGATGGCCTCGGCGACCAGCTCGTCCACGCGGACCGGCTCGGCGTCCTCCAGCGGGTCGTCGTTCTGCACCCGGGAGAGGTCGATCAGCTCCTGGACGAGGTTGGTGAGCCGGGTCGCCTCGATCTGCATGCGGCGGGCGAAGTGCTCCACGGCCTCCTGGTCGTCGGAGGCGTCCAGCACGGCCTCCGAGAGCAGGGACAGGGCGCCGGTCGGTGTCTTGAGCTCGTGGCTGACGTTGGCGACGAAGTCGCGCCGGACCGCCTCGATGCGGCGGGCCTCGGTGAGGTCCTCGACGAGCAGCAGCACCAGCCGGGAGCCGAGCGGGGCGACCCGCGCGGAAACCGCCAGCGCCTCGCCCCGGCCGGTGCCGCGGCGCGGGAGGTCCAGTTCGACCTGGCGTATCTCGCCGTCGCGGCGGGTGTCCCGCGCCATGTTGAGCATCGGCTCGACGGCGAGCCGGCCGCCCCTGACGAGCCCCAGCGCGTAGGCGGCGGAGCTGGCCTTGACGACGCTGTCGCTCTCGTCCAGCACCACCGCGGAGGAGCTGAGCACGGACAGGACCGTGTCGACGCCCGGGGGCAGCGGGGCGCCGCTGTCGGACCGCAGGGAGGTGCGCGTCGGCTTCTTCTGGTCGCGCTCGCTCCAGCGGAACGCCAGCATGGCGATCACGCCGGTACCGACACCGGCGATCGCGGCAGCTGCGGCGACCGCCGCGTTCACGTCCATGTGTCCAGGTTATGCGGCACGTCGGACACTCTCCCAGCCGTCCGGGGGCCTCCTCGGCCACTCGTCGCCCAGAGTTCACCGAGGGGCAAGTGCCGGTTCACTTGGCCGGTCGGAATCCGACGCGTACGCCCGTCACGGTGGTGGCGTGGGGTTCGGAGCCGGTCGTCGGCGGGCCCCGGCCTCGGTCAAGGACTGGAGAGGGACACCCATGCGTGACGCGTACCACGAGGAACTCGACTCGATCGGCGAGGGCCTGGTCGAGATGGCACGGCTCGTCGGCTCGGCGATAGGCCGGGCGACGACGGCGATGCTCGACGCCGATCTGAAGCTGGCGGAGTCGGTGATCGCCGCCGACCAGAAGGTGGACGACCTCCAGCACGAGCTGGAGGCGCGGGCCATCGCGCTCCTGGCCCGCCAGCAGCCGGTGGCGACCGATCTGCGGATCGTGGTGACGTCGCTGCGGATGAGCGCGGACCTGGAACGCTCGGGCGACCTCGCCCAGCACGTCGCCAAGCTGGCCCGGCTGCGCTTCCCGCAGTCCGCGGTCCCGCACGACCTGCACGCCACCATCCTGGAGATGGGCCAGCTCGCGCAGCGCCTGATGGCGAAGGCGGCCGAGGTGATCGTCACCAAGGACGTCGACCTCGCGCTCCAGCTGGAGCAGGACGACGACGAGATGGACCTGCTGCACCGCGCGCTGTTCCAGCACCTGATGGACGACCGGTGGAAGCACGGCATCGAGACGGCCGTCGACGTGACGCTGCTCGGCCGCTACTACGAGCGGTTCGCGGACCACGCGGTGTCGGTGGCGAAGCGCGTGGTCTACCTGGTGACGGGAGAGCACGCGGACGAGATCCAGCAGCCCGGTCCGGTCGACGGGGCTTAGGAGGGGCCCGGCGCGGGAAGGGCGGGGCGCTCGGTGGCAGGGCGCACGCCCGCGCGCACGGCTCGTACACACGTTCCTGCGCGTGTGCGCCGTTGATGCGCCCGTCCGGGTGGGCATGCAATGAGTCGGGGCGGCACGACGTGTCCGTACGCCCCGGGTCGCGGGCCCCTCGGTGGGCGTGCGGCCCTGTCGTACGCCTTGAGGAGGAGCCATGGCCGATTCCCCCATGACCGAACCTGAGCGGGAGGCCCCCGCCGAGGTGGTGCCGCTGACCGTGCTCGGCGCCTGCGGCTGCGGCTCGGGCTGCGGGTGCGGCTGCCAGTCCGGGGCGCCGTGCCAGTGCGGGGGCTGCTCCGGCTGACGCCGCCGGCCGTACGGGTTACGAGGGTGACGCCTCCGCCTTCGTGACCCGTGCCCCGGCCGGCCGCGCCGGGGCGGCGGTCTCCGTCACCGCGGTCTCCGCCGCCGGCAGGCCGCGCATGAGCAGCCAGTAGCCGGCGGAGGCCAGCGTGCCCAGGAGTGCGGTGGTCGCCCACAGCCAGCCGGCGCCGAAGTGGTCGATGACCACACCGGACATCAGCGGGGCGATGAGCGCGGCGGCCGACCAGGACAGCGTGTACATGCCCTGGTAGCGGCCCCTGCCGTGGGCCGGGGACAGCCGGACGACCAGGCCGTTCTGCACGGGCGCGTTGATGATCTCGGCGACCGTCCACACGCTGATGGTCAGCGCGTACACCCCGACGGAGCCCGCGAAGGCCGTCAGCCCGAAGCCGTACCCCGCGAGCAGCGACGAGGCGACGAGCAGCCGCCGCGGGTCGCGGCTATGGATGAACCGGGTGACCGGGATCTGGAGCACGACGATGAGGACGCCGTTGACGGCGATCGCCGTACCGAAGTCGGAGCTGCTGAGCCCGTCCGCGCCCATGGCCACCGGCAGGCCCACGTAGCCCTGCTGGAAGATCAGCGCGATCACGAACGACAGGCCGACGACGCCCATGAACCGTCCGTCGCGGAGCACGGTGGAGAGCCGTACGCCGTCGTCGGCGGGCACCCCGCCGGGTACGGCCGGGGCGGTGCGCTCCGGGCGGGACTCCGGCACCTTCATGAAGACGACGATCGCGCACACGAGGGTCATCGCGGCCTCGCCGAGGAAGCCCGCGCGGTAGCTGTACTCCGCGACGAAGCCGGCGCCTGCGGAGGAGACCGCGAAGCCGAGGTTGATGGCCCAGTAGTTGAGCGAGAAGGCCCGCACCCGGTCCTTCGCGGGGACGATGTCGGCGATCATCGCCTGGACCGCCGGGCGGGAGGCGTTGCTCGCCATGCCGACGAGGAAGGCGACCCCGGCGATGGCCACCGGATGCGTCATGAAACCGAGCACGGCGACCGAGGCGGCGGTGGAGAGCTGGGCGGCGAGCATGGTGGGCCGCCGCCCGATGCGGTCGGTCAGCACCCCGGCCCCGAGCGAGGAGACGACCCCGCCGAGGCCGTGGAGGGCGGCCACGAGACCGGCGTACGAGGCCGAGTAGCCCCGGTCCAGGGTCAGATAGAGGGCCATGAACGTGGCGACGAACCCGCCCAGTCGGTTGACCAGGGTGCTGGTCCACAGCCACCAGAACTCCCTGGGGAGCCCGGAGACGGTTTCCCGGGTGGCACGGGTGGCCCGACCGAGACCGGTGGCAGACATACGGGTTCCCCCCAGGGACGCACGGTGGATGAAGCCGGGGGAGGTAAGTGGCCCACCGACGCTCCGAACATTACGAATCCACGGGGTGCCGCTGCCACTCAATTGACGCCGCCCGTCAAACGTCGGCAGGCCCCCTCCGGCCCTGTCCGCTCTGTGGCCGGTCGCGCGCGGCTCGGACGGGTTCGATTACGCTCGGACTCATGGCCGACGCACCGTACAAGCTGATCCTCCTCCGCCACGGCGAGAGCGAGTGGAACGCGAAGAACCTGTTCACCGGATGGGTGGACGTCAACCTCACCGAGAAGGGCGAGAAGGAGGCGGTCCGCGGCGGTGAGCTGCTGAAGGACGCCGGCCTGCTCCCCGACGTGCTGCACACCTCCCTCCAGAAGCGCGCCATCCGCACCGCCCAGCTCGCGCTGGAGGCCGCGGACCGCCACTGGATTCCCGTGCACCGCTCCTGGCGTCTGAACGAGCGCCACTACGGCGCGCTCCAGGGCAAGGACAAGGCGCAGACGCTCGCCGAGTTCGGCGAGGAGCAGTTCATGCTCTGGCGCCGCTCGTACGACACCCCGCCGCCCGCCCTCGAGGACGGCACCGAGTTCTCCCAGAGCGACGACGCGCGCTACGCGACGATCCCGCCGGAGCTGCGCCCGCGCACGGAGTGCCTGAAGGACGTCGTCACGCGCATGCTGCCGTACTGGTACGACGGCATCGTCCCGGACCTCCTGACCGGCCGCACGGTCCTGGTCGCCGCGCACGGCAACAGCCTCCGCGCCCTGGTCAAGCACCTCGACGGCATCTCCGACGCCGACATCGCGGGCCTGAACATCCCCACGGGCATCCCGCTCACCTACGAACTCGACGCGGAATTCCGCCCCCTGAACCCGGGCGGCACCTACCTCGACGCGGACGCGGCGAAGGCCGCGATCGAGGCCGTGAAGAACCAGGGCAAGAAGTAGCACCCGCCCCCGAGAAGGCCTCCGCCCGGCACGGTCGGGCGGGGGCCTTGTCGTTGCCGGTGACCACCGACCGGAAGTGACGCGCGTCACCCCGCCCCGTACTCTGAGCTCCATGCGGGGAAGACCGGGAGGGCGGTTATGGGTGAGCCGTTGAAGACCTTTGTCGGGGGTGCCGAGGTCGAGGTGCCCAACAGCATTCCGGCGATCCGGGACGCGTTGCCGGAGGGGCGGCGGGCGGAGTTCGAGCGGGCCATCAATGAGGCCGGGGTGCATGAGATCCAGGCCGTGATGCGGCACTGGATGCTGGAGGCCGTTCCCGATCCGGAGGCCGAGCGGATTCTGGACCGGCTGGCGCAGGACGAGGCCGAGAGGCGGAGCGTCGCTTGAGCTTCCGGATCTCCTACGCGCCGCCCGCAGACGACACCCTTGCCAAGATGGCGGACGGTGAAACATTCCGGGACGAGATGGCGGCGACCCTGGGGCGTGAGCCCTACGGACACGGGTCGACCGCCGTCAAGGGGGAGCACGATCGCCGGGAGGCGACGGTCGCCGGGGCGATCGTGCTCTACTACGTCTCCGGGTCGGTCCTCACCGTCACCGTCGTACGCCTCGTTCCGCTTCCCTGACGGGCGGTCAGGCCAGCTTCTTCGCCTGCGCGTCGATCACCGCGGTCGGCAGGTCGAAGTCCTCGCCGGAGCCCGCGGCCGCGAGGTTCATCGAGCTGAGCGTGGCGAGCGTCGCGCCCTGACGCAGCGCCGTGAGCTTGAGGGTGCTCTTCTCGCCGTCGGACTCCACCGTCACCGTCCAGGCCGCCGCCTCCTCGCCGCCCTTGACCTGCTCCTCCGCGATCTTGGCGACCTTCTGCTTGTCCCCGGCGACGGTGAGCGTGAAGCCGCCCGCGCAGTCCGTCGCGGCGGTGCGCAGCGCGGCCAGCGTCTCCTCGGCCCCCTTGCCGTCGTACGACGCCAGCGTGGTCATCGTCGTCGTGATGTCGAAGGCCGCCTTGAACGCCTCCTCCGGGTCGGCGATGTCCTTGTCCGCGCCCTTCTTCGGCACACTGGCCACCTTGCGCTGCGTCGCGGCGGCGGGCGAACCGGCCTTCGCGCCCATCAGCGCGTCGGCGAAGACGTCGCAGGACTCCTTGTCCGCGGTCACGTCCTTGGCGTCGATCAGGTCGGCCGGACCGGCCTTGGTGATCTTGTGGTCCTTGACGTCGCCCTGCGCCAGCGAGACCTGCTCCAGCCCGGCGGCGGACAGCGCCTTCGCGGGGGCGTCCGCGCCCTTGTCGGCGCCCTTGTCCGAAGGCTGGGCCGAGGAACCGGCCGCCTTGCCGCTGTCCTTGTCGTCACCGTCCGAACCGCAGGCGGCGGTGAACAGCGCCAGGGACATCACGGTGGCGGCAACAGCGGTACGGCGTATGACAGTGGGTCGCATGGCCCGTCTTTCTGCTCAAAGTGTTTCGCCCGCACGCGAGCAGCCCCGCCGGGTTCGGCGCGGCTGAGATGGGGGTGCGTGGGGGTGAGCCAACTCTATGAGTCCGCTGTGGTTTGGCAATCCTTTACTTTGGGCATCGCACGTGATCGTGACGCCGTCGTGATCACTTCGAGCACACCGTTCAGGGGGAACTCACCGTGGCGATCGATTCCGTTCTCTCCGACGTCCTCGGCTCGTTGGGCATACGGCCCGGCCTGGTCGCCTCCTGCGAGCCGCTGACCGGCGGCACGTACAACGCCGTCAGCCGCGTCCGGCTGACGGACGGGCGCGACTGGGTGGTGAAGGTGCCGCCGCCGGCCGCCGGGGACTGCCTGTCGTACGAACACGGCCTGCTGGTCAACGAGGTGACGTTCTACCGGGCCGCAGGGGACGAGGCGACCGTGCCCCTCGTCGTGCGCGCCGAGACCCGTCCGGCCGCCCCCACCGGCCCGTACGTGGTCATGTCCGCACGCCCCGGCCGCCCCTGGCACGAGCTGACCGGCGGCATGGCCGACGGCGAGGAGGCGTCGTTGCGCACCGAGCTCGGGCGGATCGTCGGCCGGCTGCACGGCGTGCCCGCTCCGGGCGGCTTCGGCTACCCCTCTCAGGCGCTCGGCCCGCTCGCGCCCGGCTGGCGGCAGGCGTTCACCACGATGACGGACGCGGTCCTGGCCGACGCGCGGACGTACGCGGCCCGGCTCCCCCGTACGGCGGCGGAGACCGGCGCGGTGCTCGGCGCCGCCGCGTACGTGCTGGACGACGTGACCCGGCCGGCCCTGGTCCACTTCGACCTGTGGCAGGGGAACATCCTGGTCACCGGTGAGCCGGGCGCCCGGCGGGTGGGCGGGATCATCGACGGGGAGCGGATGTTCTGGGGCGACCCGGCCGCCGACTTCGTGTCGCTCGCCCTGCTGGGTGACATCGCCGACGACAAGGACTTCCTCGCCGGTTACGGGGAGGAGGCGCCGGGCGGGCCCGTGGAGTTCGACGGTTCGCTGCGGCTGAGGCTCGCGCTCTACCGGGCGTACCTGTACCTAATCATGCTGGTGGAGACCGTGCCGCGCGGCACGTCAGGGGAGCAGCTGGAGTGGACCTGGAACGAGGTCGCACCCCGTCTCGAGGCCACGCTCCAGGAGATCGAGTCGACGACGCGCGTACGGGGGTGACGCGAGGTCAGCCCGCGGGGCGCTGCGTGAGGTGCGCGAAGGCGTCGAGATTGCGGGTGGACTCGCCGCGCGAGACCCGCCAGGCGTACTCCTTGCGGATGGCGGTCGCGAAGCCGATCTCCAGCAGGGAGTTGAACGCGCCGTCCGCCGCCTCCAGCACGGAGCCGAGCAGCCGGTCCACCTCTTCGGGCGTCACCACGGACAGCGGCAGCTTGCCGGTGAGGTAGATGTCCCCGAGCCGGTCGATCGCGTAACTCACGCCGAACAGGCGCAGGTTCCGTTCCAGCAGCCAGCGGTGCACCGCCGCGTCGTTCTCGTCGGGGTGCCGGATGACGAAGGCGTTGAGGGAGAGGCTGTGCGCACCGACGATCAGTGAGCAGGTGGTGGCCAGCTTGCGGGTGCCGGGGAGCTGGACGACGTAGCTGCCCGGTGCGGGGCTCTCCCAGTCGAGCCCGGCGTCGGCGAAGCTCGCTTCGAGGACCTGGGCGGCCCGGGTGGCCTCGTTCTTCGCCGGTACGGGTGCGTCAGCCATGTTTCGAGCGTACGTCAGGCGGTGGGGGCGCGCGGTCGGGGAGGGTGCCGGGGGCGTCACGTGGTGCCGCCCGGCGGGTACGGCGCCGGTCACGCGTGACGGGTGCGGGCCCGCCTGCGGTGTTCCTGGACGGCGGCCGTGTAGACCTCCGCGGTGGCGGCCGCCGCCGTGTCCCAGCCGAACCGCTGGGCGTGCTCCGCCGCCGCCCCGCCCATCCGGGCCACCAGCTCCGGCGCCTGCGCGAACCGCTCCAGCGCCCGGGCGTACGCGGCCGGGTCGTGCCCCTGTATCAGGAAGCCGCTGACCCCGTCGCGCACGGCCACCGGAAGGCCCCCCACGGCCGCCGCGACGACCGGCGTCCCGGCAGCCTGGGCCTCGACGGCGACGAGCCCGAAGGACTCGCTGTACGAGGGCATGACCAGCACGGACGCGGCCCGGAACCAGTCGGCGAGCCGGTCCTGCCCGACCGGCGGGTGGAACCGTACGACGTCCGCGATGCCCAGCCGGGCCGCGAGCTTCTGCAACCCCTCCGGCTTCGCGAGGCCGCTGCCGCTGGGGCCGCCGACGACGGGCACCACGATCCGGGAGCGCAGCGAGGGGTCCCGGTCGAGCAGCACGGCGACCGCGCGCAGCAGCACGTCGGGGGCCTTCAGCGGCTGTATGCGGCCCGCGAAGAGGGGGATCAGGGCGTCCTGCGGAAGGCCGAGCCGGGCGCGGGCGGCGGCCCGGCCGTCGCCGGGGCGGAAGCGGTCGAGGTTGACGCCGGGGTGGACGACGGCGACGGCGCGCGGATCGGCGTCGTAGAACCGGACCAGCTCCCCCGCCTCCTCGGCGGTGTTGGCGATCAGCCGGTCGGCGGCGTCCACGATCTGGGTCTCGCCGATGACCCGGGCGGCCGGCTCGGGGGTGTCGCCCTCGGCGAGCGCGGCGTTCTTCACCTTGGCCATGGTGTGCATGGCGTGCACGAGGGGAACGCCCCAGCGCTGCGCGGCCAGCCAGCCGACGTGTCCGGAGAGCCAGTAGTGGGAGTGGACGAGGTCGTAGTAGCCGGGGCGCTGACCGGCCCACGCCTGCATCACCCCGTGGGTGAAGGCGCAGAGCTGCGCGGGCAGCTCCTCCTTGGCCAGGCCCTCGTACGGTCCCGCGTCGATGTGCCGGACGAGGACACCGGGCGCCAGGTCCACGGCGGGGGGCAGCCCTCCGGTGGTGGAGCGGGTGAAGATCTCGACCTCGATGTTGATCGCCGCGAGCCGCTTGGCGAGCTCCACGATGTACACGTTCATCCCCCCGGCGTCGCCCGTCCCCGGCTGGTGCAGCGGGGAGGTGTGCACGGAGAGCATCGCGATGCGGCGGGGCTTGCGGTGACCGGTGGTGAAGGAGCCGGTGAGACCTGCGGGGAACCTGCGACGCGGTGCGCCACGGCTGCTGCCGAGCCGAGAGACGTACTGGGTCACGTCGTCCGTCCTCCTCGCTGGGCCCCGGTGCCGGCGCGGTTCACGGCATGGCACCGAAGGGGCGCACGGTCCCTTCGAAGGTGGGGAACAGCGGAATCCCTCCTTTCATTTCCGCTTTGCCAAATCATTACGGTGCGGACGCGGTGGCCGTGCCGGTGCTCCTCCGCCCGCCCGGCGCCCGCATCCGCCCGGATCGTTACGCTCTGTGTCATGCGCCCGATCGGCACCGCGACGCGCGGCACCACCAACCCGAACCGGCTGCGCCGCATGGACCGCTGGATCGCCGCCACGCACGGTCCCGCCCTGCGCCGCGCCGGGAACCCCGTCGCCGTCGACCTCGGCTACGGGGCCGCGCCCTGGACCGCCGTCGAGCTGCTGGAGCGCCTGCGCACCGCCGAACCGCGCACGGCGGTGGTCGGCATCGAGATCTCCCCGGAGCGGGTCGCCGCCGCGCAGCCGTACGCCCGCGAGGGCCTCACCTTCCGGCACGGCGGCTTCGAGATCCCGTTGCCGGAGCGGCCCTCGCTGATCCGGGCGGCGAATGTGCTGCGCCAGTACGACGAGAGCGAGGTGGCCGGGGTCTGGCAGCGGCTGTGCGAGCGGCTGGCGCCGGACGGGCTGCTGGTGGAGGGCACCTGCGACGAGATCGGGCGCCGGCACGTCTGGGTGGCGCTGGGGCCGGAGGGGCCGCGCACGGTGACCTTCGCGACCCGGCTCGGCTCGCTGGACCGGCCGTCCGATCTCGCCGAACGGCTGCCGAAGGCGCTGATCCACCGCAACGTCCCGGGTGAGCGGGTGCACGCCTTCCTGCGCGACTTCGACCGGGCGTGGGCGGCCGCGGCGCCCTACGCCTCGCTGGGGGCACGGCAGCGCTGGATCACGGCGGTGCGGGCGCTCTCGGGCGACTGGCCGCTGACGGACGGAGTGCGCCGGTGGCGCCAGGGCGAGGTCACGGTGGCATGGGAGGCGCTGCGGCCCGGCGGGTAGTGAGGGCGCGCCTCGCCGCACCGGAATTCACCCCCGCGGCGGGAACGGCCGGGGGGTCGTCGTTCGTCGGAGTGAGTGGGACGTCGGGGGCGCCGGGGTGGCGGGGAGTGACGGAAGGGCGAAGTGCCGCCCGGAGGCCGTGGCGTGTCTGCCTCTGTTGCTTTTCAGTACGGCATGGCACGATCTGGTCGACGCCCCATGTTACTGACGGTTAATCAGACAATTGACCGATCTGGTTTGCTGGGTCTGCTCGAACAGTTGGGAACTGCTCGGAGGGGGAGCTCGTGTACCGACGCCACTGTGCCGCCGCCGCGATGACTCTGGTCTGCGCGCTGGCGGTCCTCGCCTCGCCGGTCCAGGCGTTCGCCGCGCCGACACCGCCGGAGTCCGCCGACGGCGGCGGGAAGAGCCTGGAACAGGTGCGCGCGGAGATCGACGAGCTGTACCTGGAGGCGGGCGCCGCCACGGACGCGTACAACCTCGCCGAGGAGAAGGCCAAGAAGCAGTCGGGCGAGCTGGTCGAGCTGGCGCAGTCGATAGTCGAGGGACAGGCGAGGATCACCGCCCTGAAGAACCGGGCCGGCGCCCAGGCCCGCGAGGAGTACCGCAACGCCGGACTCCCGCCGGGCGCCCGCCTCATGCTCAGCGGCGACCCGCAGCTCTTCCTGGACGGCATCAGCCGCACCCGCCAGGGCCAGCAGGCCACCAAGGGGCTCCTGGCGGAACTGACCAGGACCCAGCAGGACTTGGAG
Source organism: Streptomyces sp. NPDC052299 (assembly GCF_040679335.1). Classification (NCBI taxonomy): domain Bacteria; kingdom Bacillati; phylum Actinomycetota; class Actinomycetes; order Kitasatosporales; family Streptomycetaceae; genus Streptomyces; species Streptomyces sp. NPDC052299. The sequence goes on from NZ_JBFAUP010000004.1 coordinate 353,552, forward strand.
ACGTACACCAAGGACGCCAGCACCAACTGGACCAAGCTGGAAGCCAACCGGGTCAAGCAGGCCAAGGCCAAGAAGAAGATCAACGCGCAGATAGCGGCGGCGAAGAAGCTGGAGTCGCGGCTGGCGAAGGAGGAGCGGGCCCGGCTCCTCGAAATGGAGCGGGAGGCCGCGCGCCAGGCACAGAGCGCGTGGCTCGACTCCGGCGCGCTGGAGGAGATCAACCGGGACGCCGGCCCGCTCGGCAAGAAGGCGGTGGCCTTCGCGACCGCGCAGATCGGCAAGCCGTACGTGTGGGGAGCGGAGGGCCCGAAGTCGTACGACTGCTCCGGGCTGACGTCCCAGGCATGGGCGGCCGCGGGCCGCCCGATCCCGCGCACCTCGCAGGAGCAGTGGCGGCTGCTGCCGCACATCGCGATCAAGGACATGCGCCCCGGCGACCTGATCATCTACCACGCCGACGCCACCCACGTCGGCATGTACGTGGGCAACGGCCAGATCGTCCACGCCCCCCGCCCCGGCCGCGACGTCACCCTGGCGGGCGCGGGCTCGATGCAGATACTCGGCGTGGTCCGCCCCGACGCGTAGTCCTCGGGCGGACGGCGGCCGGGGGCGCGGCTGCGGTGGCGCGCGTCGCGCCGGACACCGTTGCCCCTGGCGGAGCGACTCGCGCCCGGGCGAGCGAGGCGACGGCCGGCGGCCGGGACACGGCGGTGCGGCCGTCGGGACCGGTGGGGCGGGCGTCCCTGAGCGGCGTGCGGCTTCTCCCGGGTCCGGCACCGGCGAGTGCGCGCCCCGGCGCGGGCGGGCCTCCGGGCCTTCGACGGTGACGCGTCGGCGCAGCCGACCGCGCGGGGCCGGGGCGCGTGACCTTTGTCATGTCGCGATCGGCCGCCTCAGCGCGGCCCATCGCGCCTGATCCGTGGTGGGACGCGGCTTATGGCGGTGCATATGCCAGGCCCGGCGCGCGGGTCGCCATTCCGTTCCTGTGGTCCGTACCGCTATGGTCCCCGTCTGGCGGGACGTCGTTCGTCGCTCCGCCGCGCCCTCGGGGGGAGGGAAGGAAACCCGAACCGATGCCCGTACCCGAACCGCAGCCGTGTTCCGCGCCCGCCGCGGAGAGCAGCTCCGGCGCCGGCCTCACCCTCCTCGTGATCGAGGACGACCCGGCGGGCACCTTCACCGCCCCGGAGCTCTCCGCCGCGGCCGGTGCCCGGGTCCGAATCCGTGCCGCCCGCAACCTCACCGAGGCGGGCCGGCTCCTCACCGACGACGTGGACTGCATCCTGCTGGACCTGGCCCTGCCGGCCGGCGCCGAGGCGCGGGGCGACGGGGAGGGCGAGGAGGACGGGCTCGCCACGCTCAAGCACGTCCTGCGGATCGCGCCCCGGCACGCCGTGCTCGCCCTCACCGCCGAGGACGACGCCGAGCTGGCCGCCGAGGCGGTCCGGGTGGGCGCGCAGGACTATCTCTTCCGGGGCGAGCTGGACAGCAGGCTGCTGAGCCGGGCCATCCGCTACGCCGTCGAACGCAAACGGGCCGACGTCGCACAGCGCCAGCTCACCGAGTCCCGGCTGCGCGCCCAGGAGAACGCCCGGCTGGAACGCGGCCTGCTCCCGACCCCGCTCCTCGACGGCTCCGACCTGCGCTTCGCGGCGCACTACCGCCCGGGCCGCAGCCGCGCGCTGCTCGGCGGGGACTTCTACGACACGGTCCGCACCCCGGACGGCACCGTGCACGCGATGATCGGCGACGTCTGCGGCCACGGCCCGGACGAGGCGGCGCTCGGCGTGGAACTGCGCATAGCGTGGCGCGCGCTGACGCTGGCGGGGCTCTGCGGCGACGAGCTGCTCTCCACGCTCCAGGAGGTGCTGGAGCACGAGCGGGAGAGCGAGGAGATCTTCGCGACGCTCTGCACGGTGGACATCGCCCCGGACGGCCGCCGGGCGGGCCTGTGCCTGGCCGGGCACCCCGCACCGCTGGTCGCCCGGCAAGGACGGGCCGCACTGCTCCCGTACGAGGACGGCGGACCGGCCCTGGGCCTGCTGCCGCGGGCGCGGTGGCCGCGCAGGCAGGTGGAGCTGGGCGGGTCGTGGAGCCTGATGATGTACACGGACGGCCTGATCGAGGGCCGCGTCGGCGAGGGCACGCAGCGCCTCGGCCAGGACGGCATGGTCGCGATGGTCAACCGCCGGCTCGCCGAGGGCCTGACCGGCGAGGCGTTGCTCGAAGCGGCGGTGACACAGGCGCGGGAGCTGAACGGCGGCGAGCTGACGGACGACGTCGCGGTCCTGCTGCTCGACCGCGCCCAGGACACCGCCCGGCTCCGGCCCCCGGGCGGCGCGCGGAGCGTGAACATCCCGCGCCCGCGCCCGGCCTCACCGGCGAGGGCTCAGCGCCCGCCGTTGTAGGGGCCGTACGGGCCGTCGCTGCTGGAGCCGCCGCGGCGACGGCCGCCGCCGGAGACGGCCTTGAGGGCGGGCCGTACGTCCACGAGGAAGACGATGGTGGCGATCAGGCCGGCGATCTGCAGGAAGATGAAGATGGGCCAGAGGTTCACCGCCACCACGATGCCGAGAATGATCAGCCAGAAGGACTTCTTCTGCTTGTCCGCGGCGCGGTAGGCGTCCTCTCGGGCCATCAGGGCCATGACCAGCGCGACCACGGCAAGGACGAGCATGGCCGCGGAGAGCAGCCCCAGGAACGAGTTGAAGCCGTCGAGCAACATGATGTGCACCGCCTAGTCAGGTGGAAAGCGCCTCGCGGCCAAGGTACCGGGACAACGAACGGGCCACCCGGAATGTGCCCGCCCGCCGTCCCGGCACACCTGCCGGGGCATCGGCGCTACTTGCCGGACGGCGGGGTGGCCTTCTTCGCGGCGGGCTTCCGCGCCGGGGCCTTCTTCGCCGCGGCGGCAGGCTTGGCGGCGGCGGGCTTCGCGGCGGCCGGCTTGGCCGTGGTGGTGGGCTTGGCGGCGGCCGGCTTCGCGGCGGGAGCGGCCTTCGCGGGACCGGCCGGCTTCGGGGCGGCGGCCGGCTCGGACTCCTTGCGCGGCTCCACGACGACGGCGATCTCCACGATCTCGTCGGCGGTCTCGCCCCGCCACGTCCGCACGGTGCGCTCGCCGCGCTCGGCGACCTTCTCGTACGTCTCCCGGGCCCGTACGGCGTACTCGGCGGCGACTCCCACACCGCGCAGCGCCAGGTCCTGGGCGTTCTCGCCGAGCTTCTTCAGGTCGGTGTCGAAGGCGCCGATCACCTCGGTGACCTTGGCCTGGAGGACGGCCTGCGCCTCCCGGGCCTGCTCGGTGACCTTCTCCTGCACGGCCTTGGGGTCGGTGTTCCGCACGGCCTCGATCCGCTCCGGGGCCTCGGCCCGCAGCTGTTCGAGCAGCGCCGGCACCTTGCGGGCCTGGCGGACGGCGAGGTCGGCGGTACCGGCGGCGAAGTAGAGGGGGGTCGGGTCGGTGAGGGTCTTGCGCAGGTCATCGGTGATGGCCATGACTGTGGTCCTCCCGGATCATCAGACTGCGTGTGAGGGTGATGGAGCTCTCAAGCTGTATCGGCAGCACTGCCGTCGGCATTGAAGGAAGCGTCTGCCCCGGGCTCGTCGTCGAGCCCGTTCTCCTTGCGGAAGGAGGCGTAGATCTGGAGCAGCACGCTCTTCTGGCGCTCGTTGATCGACGGATCGGCGAGGATCACCGCCCGCGTCTCCAGCTCGTCCTGCTGCCGCTCGTCCAGAATCCCGGCCCGTACGTACAGGGTCTCGGCGGAGATGCGCAGCGCCTTGGCGACCTGCTGCAACACCTCGGCGCTGGGCTTGCGCAGCCCGCGCTCGATCTGGCTGAGGTAGGGGTTCGACACCCCGGCGGCATCGGCGAGCTGCCGCAGGGAGAGCTGCGCACTGCGGCGCTGCTCCCGCAGGTACTCGCCGAGATTGCCGACGTTGAGTGAGGCCATGCCTCGATGCTGCCCCCACTTGCTAACTTTTGCAAGCAGGCGCTTGCAAAAGTGTTCCCGCCCACATCGCGGTTCCGCTGACGGCAAAGCCGGTCGATGCCGGGCGGCGGGCTGCCAGGATGGGCGGATGGGGACCATCTCGGTACGCCGGCTCGACCTCGGGTACTTCGTCCGGCCCGCCGCGGAGACGGGCGGGCGGCTGCCGCGCGTCGAGCCCGTCCTCGCCTACTTGGTCCGGCACGACAACGGGCTGATCCTCTTCGACACCGGCATCGGTGACGCGGGTCCGGAGACGGAGGCGCACTACCGGCCCCGGCGGCGAGCCTTGCGGGAGGCCCTGGCGGCGGCGGGGACCGGCCTCGACGACATCTCCGTGGTCGTCAACTGCCATCTGCACTTCGACCATTGCGGCGGCAACCCCCTCCTGGGCGGCCGGCCGATCCTGGTGCAGGACGTCGAACTGGCCGCCGCCCGCGCGGGCGGCCACACCGTCGACGCGTTGATCGACTTTCCCGGCGCGGTGTACGAGGAGGTGTCCGGCGAATCCGAGATCTGGCCGGGGGTCCGGATCGTTCCGACGCCCGGGCACACCGACGGGCACCAGTCGCTGGTGCTCCGGCAGAGCGACGGCACGGTGGTCCTCGCCGGGCAGGCGCACGACTTCGCTTCGCACTTCGCGTCCGGGCAACTGGCCCGGCAGGCGGCCCTGGAAGGCGTGGAGCCGCCGCTTCCGCCGTATCGGCACTGGCTGGACCGGCTGGCCGACTTCGACCCGCGACGCGTGCTCTTCGCGCACGACTGCTCGGTCTGGGAGCCGGGGCGGCCCTGAACGAATCGGAGACCTGTCCATGCCCGAACGCGACGACACCCGAGCAGCACAAGACGTCCTGGACGAGGTCAACCTCGCCCACGGCACGCGGCTCCGGCTGCTGCGGCGGTTCGACGACGGGGTGCAGTCCGGGGCCTGGCTGCTGAGGGGTGAGGACGGGCGGCGGGCGGTCCTCAAGTGGAGCCCGTCGCGCTCCTGGGCCGGGCAGATCCTGCGCGCTGCCGACGCGGTGGCGAAGATCCGGAGCGCGGGCTACCCGACGCCGGAATGGATCGCCGTCGGTACGGGTAAGGGCGGGTTCGGATACCAGGTCCAGGCGTTCGTGCCCGGGCGCAGCCCGGACCGGGTCGGCGCGGAAGAGGCCCGGCTGCTCATCGGGCTCCTGGAGACGCACACCGGGCTCGACCCCGATCCGCGGCGGGACTGGTCGCGGTTCGTGCGGGAGCAGCTGTCCGGCCATCCGGACGGCCTCGGGCAGCAGGCGGCCGCGACCGGGGCGGCCGGGCGGGAGATGGCCGCCGTCTGCACCCGACTGCTCGCCGCCCACGGTGCCGTGGCGCTGCCCACCGGGGACCTGGTGCACGGCGATTTCCGCCCCGGAAACATCCTCCTGGACGCCGGCCGGGTCAGCGGCGTCGTGGACGTCGAGGCGATCGGCAGCGGGACCCGGGCCTTCGACTACGCGACCCTGCTGAGCGCCGAGGGCCTCACACCGGAGGCCGTGCGGATGCTCTGCGCCGCCGGTGAGCGGGCCGCCGGGCCCGGGGTGCTGGCGTACTGCTTCGCCCAGGTCGCCCTGGACCTCACCGTCTTCGTCCACCGACACCGGCTCGAACGCGGCATCCGGAACCTGCGCACCCTGACGGACCGAGCGGCGCTCCTCCTCAGCCGCGCCCCGTGACGAACCCCGCCACCACCGCCCCGAACGCTCCCCCGTCGTCCGCCCCCGGCCGCACGACGAGGGCGGCGTCCCGGAACAGTTCGGCGAACCTGCGGCGGCACGGCGACGAACTGGCCGCGCACCGGGACGAAGACGCCCACCCCGGCACCCCCTAGGCTCGTCCGCATGGCCTCGTTCCTGCCGTACCTCGTCAGCACCGGCCTCCTCGCGGCGGTCATGGGCTTGCTCGGGCTGCTCGCCGTACGGGTCAGGCGGCGCGGGCCCGCCGGGTCGGCGATGCGGGCCGCGCTGGCCGCGTACGACGAGGCGTTCCGGGTGACCGCCCACGAGTCGTACTACGAGATCCGCGCACAGGCGGACCGGCAGGCGCCGATGGCCTCGCCCGACGACGCGTGGCGCCCCGCGCCCGTCCTGACGCCCGCGCGCCGCGCCCGAGGGCCCCGGAGCCCCGGGAGGGCGTTCCTCCGCTGGTGGCGCCGGGGCTGACCGGGGTCAGAACACGTCCGGGCACCAGGGCCGCCGCGCCGCCCGGAACACCGGGTCCGCCTTCGCCGCCGCGCCCGGGACCAGCTCCTCCACCCGGCCCAGCGCCGCCAGCCGCAGGACCGATTCGTCGCCGAGCCAGAGCGTCCCCAGCTCCCGGATGTCCATCGCCAGGTCCGCCGAGCGCGTAGTCGGAGCGCAGGAGGCTCCGTCCGGCGTGGCGTCCAGGTGGACGCGGCCGGCCGCGTGGCCCGCCGCGTCCCGGATCTCCAGGACCAGCGACCCGGGCACCGCGTACGTGCGGGCCTCAAGGGCGCGGACGACGTCCAGGACGCGCACCCACAGGAAGTCCGCCTGCGTCACCACGCGCGCGGCGCGCGGGTCCGGCAGCAGCAGCGGGAGCAGGTCGTCCGCCGGGCGGATGCCGGTACGGATGGTGGAGATCCAGTCCACCGAGCACAGGTAGTGCCACAGCGCCCGCTCCGCCGCCGGGGTCACCGCGATCATGTCGCGCACCTTCGCGCCGTTCAGCGGCTGCTTCGCGTCGCTCCAGGTCTCGTCGACGCGGTAGACCAGCAGGCCGTCCACCGTGCCGTCGGGTCCCCGGTACACGGCGTAGAAGGGCTCGGTCCAGACGGCGAACTGGAAGGCGGCCACCCCGGTGAGCTGTTCCCACCAGCGCTCGTCGCGGTCCACCACTCCGTGCCGGAAGGCCCGCAGCCGCTCGTGCAGGGCGGGGCCGACCTCGCGGACCTCCGCCCCGTCCACCAGGTCGATCCGGCCGCCGTCCCCGTCCGCCGGTACGCGGCGCTGCCGGTCGAGGCCCGTGCGGTGGACATCGATCTCCCACACGGTGGCCCCGGCGGCCGGGCCGAACCCGTACCGCCCGTAGATCGGGTACTCGGCGGCGATCAGCGTCGCCGCCACCTCGCCGCGCTCCTTCGCCGCCGCCAGGTCACCGGCCATCATCCGGGTCAGCAGGCCCCGCCTGCGGTGCGTGGCGGAGACGGTGACGTTGGTGATCGCGTCCGTGGGCACCCGGGCGCCGCCCACCATCGTCAGCTCCTGCGCGAGCGAGCGGAACGTGGCCACGCACCGCCCGCCGTCGAACGCCCCCTGGGTGCGGGAGACGTCCATGTGGGTCCGCCGCCCGGTCACCTGCTCGTCGGTGGGCGTCGGCGCCCGCAGGAATCCGGTGTTGAGGGCACGCAGCCAGTCGGGGAGTTCGGACGGGGCGATGAGGCGGATATCGAGGTCGGTCATGCGCCTCACGCTAGGCAGCGCGGTGCGGGATGTCGCATGGTTTTGCCGCCCGGGCACGGGGACCGGCCAGGGCTCAGAAGACCGCCCGGATCTCCCCCACCTCGGCCCCGCCGCCCAGCAGCGGTGCCCGGCCGATCCGCCCGACCACCGGGGCGTCGATTCCCAGCAGCTCCAGCGCGCGGGCCAGGACGGGGCCCAGCGCCCGGGTCGAGCCGTCGTCGATCTTGAAGGCCAGCGCCCGGCCGTCCGCCAGGGCCACCGCCTGCACGGCCTCCGCGCCCATCTTCGACAGGGTGCCGGGCACCTCGCGCATCAGCCAGGTGTCGGGGCGCCGGGTCCCCGCCACGTACTCCGGGTGCGCCCGCATCGCGTCCGCCACCCGGCGCTCCGCCGTACCCGGCTCCGCGAGCACGAAGCCGCGGAACGCCCGCGCCAGGCCCACCAGCGAGACCGCCATCAGCGGCGCCCCGCAGCCGTCCGTGCCGACAGCGGCGACCTCCTCGCCCGCGGCCTCCTCCACGACCTGGTGCACCAGCTGCTGGAGGGGGTGCGCCGGGTCCAGATAGCCGTCCATGTCCCAGCCGTTGTGCGCGCAGACGGCGAGCATCGCCGCGTGCTTGCCGGAGCAGTTCATCGTGGCGCGCTCGCGGACGTGGCCGGCGGCGAGATACGTCTCGGCCTCCACCGCGTCCAGCGGCAGGTCCGGCGGGGTCTGCAGGTCCTCGGGCGACAGCCCGTGCTCGGCGAGCATCTTGCGTACGAGATCGAGGTGGAAGCCCTCACCGGAATGGCTCGCGGCGGCCAGCGCCAGCCGCTCCCCCGAGAGGTCGAGCCCGGCCCGCAGCACCGCCGCCGCCTGCATCGGCTTGTTCGAGGAGCGCGGGAAGACCGGCGCCGCCGGATCGCCCAGGGCCAGCTCCACGCCGCCGTCGGCGGCGAGCACGACCAGCGAGCCGCGGTGGTGGCTCTCGGTGAAACCGGACCGCACGACCTCCGCCAGCACGGGCAGGCCGGGGGCCGGGTCGGATATGGCGGGGGTGCGCGCTGCGCTGGAGGTCATGGGTGGCCTTCCGGGGACGAGAGGGACCCGCCCCCGGAAGGATCGCCTCAGGCGAGCAGGTCGTCTACTTGTGCTTCCCCGTCACGGTACCTGCGGGCGATCTCCGCCCCGCAACCGTCCGCCGTCCGCTGGAGCCGGTGCCGGCGCCGGGAAACCTGCTGTTCGTAGCGGACCAGGCGCCCCATGGCGGTGTGCAGCTCTTCGTCCGTCCGGGCGTCGAGGTCCGACAGCTCCACCTCGGCCAGCGTCTCGGCCGCCAGCTTGCGGTACTCGTCGCTGCGCGGCGTGGACAGCGTGACGTGCCGGGCGGACGAGCGGTGCGGGGACGGGGCGTCGGCGAGGATCTCCGGCAGCCGGTCCACCACCGGCGACTCCGGGTCCCGGCGCCGGGCCAGCTCGGCCCGGAGGATGTCGATCCGCCCCTGTACCAGCCGCCGCACGTAGCTGAGGTCGGCCTCGTCGCGCTGGGCGTCGCGGCGCAGGGCGCGCAGCTCCGGCAGGCGCAGGGCGGTCAGATCGGGCCGGGCCGCCCCTTCGCCGGCGTCGTCGCCCTGCCCGGTCCGCTGTACGGGCGGGCGCATGGTGCTGATGCTCGTACCGCCGCCCGTGCTGCCGCTGACACCGGGGCGCGCGACCGGCACTGCGCCCGGGGACTGCCCGGTTCCATGGGTGCTCATGCTTGTGTCCATCCCCTCGACCCGGTGCGTCGGCGCACCGCCTCCCGAGCATCGTGCCACCCCGAGGGGCCTTCTGAGGTTGCTCTGTACCCGTTCGGCCCAAGATAGGTTGGTCTGTATGCGTGCAGTGGTACAGAGGGTGGATGGTGCGAGCGTCACGGTGGCGGACGCCGCGGACGGCGACGGCGGTTCCCGCGTCGTCGGTGAGATAACCGGCGAGGGCCTGTGTGTCCTGGTGGGGGTGACCCATGAGGACACCCCGGCGAAAGCGGCACAGCTCGCCCGGAAGCTCTGGTCGGTCCGCATCCTGGAGGGCGAGAAGTCCTGCTCCGACGTGAATGCGCCGCTTCTGGTGATTTCGCAGTTCACTCTCTACGGGGACGCCCGGAAGGGCCGCCGCCCCACCTGGAACGCCGCCGCGCCCGGCGAGGTCGCCGAGCCCCTGGTGGACGAGGTCGTGGCGCAACTGCGGGCGCTCGGGGCGACGGTGGAGACGGGCCGGTTCGGGGCGGACATGCGCGTCTCGCTCACCAACCACGGCCCGTTCACCGTCATCGTCGAGGTCTGAGGCCCGTACCCGAGGCGGACAGGCCCTACGGCTCGACCACCGTCTCCTGCGCCGCCGCCGTGTCCCCGGCCAGCAGCGGCGCGTCGACCGCCACGTTCCGCTTCACCAGGGCGAGGGCGATCGGGCCCAGCTCGTGGTGGCGCGCGGAGGTGGTGACGAAGCCCAGCTGGCGCCCCTCCGGCCCGTCCGACGCGAGCCGGACCGGGGTGCCGGGGCCCGGCAGGTGGACCTCGCTGCCGTCCAGGTGCAGGAAGACCAGGCGGCGGGGCGGCTTGCCCAGGTTGTGCACCCGGGCGACGGTCTCCTGACCCCGGTAGCAGCCCTTCTGGAGGTGGACGGCGACGCCGATCAGGCCCAGCTCGTGCGGGATGGTGCGGTGGTCGGTCTCGAAGCCGAGCCGCGGCCGGTGCGCCTCCACGCGCAGCGCCTCGTACGCCAGCACCCCGGCGAGCGGGCCGTGCTCCGCCGCGTACGCCTCAAGACCGGCGCGCGGCAGGAACAGGTCGCGGCCGTGCGGAGTCTCGCGTACGACGGCCCCGTCCGGGACCTCGGCGATCGAGCCGGCCGGGAGGTGCACCACCGCGAAGTCCTCGGTGCGGTCGGCGACCTCCACCCGGTAGAAGAACTTCATCGACTCCAGGTACGCGACGAGGTCGCCCTGCGTACCCGGTTCGACGTGCATCCACACCGTCTCGCCGTCGTCCACGAGATACAGAGCGTGTTCGATGTGGCCGTTCGCGCTGAGGATGAGCGCTTCGGTGGCCTGGCCGGGGGCGAGTTCGGTGACGTGCTGCGTGATCAGGAGGTGCAGCCAGGCCAGCCGGTCGCTGCCGGTGACGGCGACGACGCCGCGGTGCGAGAGGTCGACCAGGCCCGAACCGTCGGCGAGGGCGCGCTGCTCGCGGAACAGGTCGCCGTAGTGCGCGGCGACGCCTTCGTCGCGGCCCTCGGCGGGGACGGCGCCGGGCAGGGACAGCAGGGGGCTCTTCATGCGACCAGCGTACGACTGGTTTTCCGGCCCCGAGGGCCCGGTGCCGGGGCTCGGGCCGCCCGGTGCCTCAGGCCCCGGGCGCCGGTGCCGGGCCGGTGGCGTCCGGGCCGCCTTCCGACGCCTTCGCCGTGCAGTCGGCGCAGCGGCCGAAGATCGCGAAGTGCTTCATGTCCGTCTCGAACCCGAAGGCGCCGCGCAGCTTCTCGGTGAACTCCGCGACGACGCTCACGTCCGCCTCGATCACGTCCGCGCAGTCCCGGCACACCAGGTGGATGTGGTGGTGGCGGTCGGCCAGGTGGTACGTCGGGGCGCCGTGCCCCAGATGGGCGTGGCTGACCAGCTCCAGCTCCTCCAGGAGCTCCAGCGTCCGGTAGACCGTCGAGATGTTCACGCCCGAGGCGGTCCGGCGCACCTCGGAGAGGATGTCGTCGGGCGTCGCGTGTTCGAGCGTGTCGACGGCCTCCAGGACCAGCTGGCGCTGCGGGGTCAGCCGGTAACCGCGCTTCCGGAGATCGGTCTTCCAGTCGGTGCTCACCACAGCCCCCAGTGTAGGTCCGGCCGGACGGCTACTCACCGGAAACAGCGGCTACTTGAAGAAGGCGATCCCGTCGTCCGGCAGGTCACCGAGGCTCTTGGCCATCGCTTCGACCTCCTCGGGCGTGACGGTCTTCTTCAGGTGCGCCGACATGTACGGCCGCAGCTCGACCTCGGGCGTCGCCTTCTCGCCGACCCACATCAGGTCGCTGTTCACATAGCCGTAGAGCCGCTTGCCACCGCTGTACGGGCCGGAGGCCGCGGTGCGGGCCACCGCGTCGGTGACGAGGTCGATCTGCGGCTTCTTGTCGGCCAGCTCGCCGTACCAGATCTCGATGACGCCCTGGTCGCGGGCCATGACGACCTCGACCTTGCGGTCCTTGTCGATGCGCCAGTAGCCGGTCTCGGTCTCCAGCGGGCGGGCCTTGTTGCCGTCGGCGTCGAGGACCCAGGAGTGCGAGGTGTACTCCAGGAAGTCACGGCCGTCGTGGCGGAAGGTGACCTCCTGTCCGAAGTTGCACTTCTCCGCACCCGGGAAGTCGGAGACGCCCGCGCCCACCCAGTTGCCCAGGAGGAAGGCCAGCGGGACGAGGTCCGGGTGGAGGTCGGACGGGATCTCGATCATGAGCGGCTCAGTCGATCTGTGAGGCGGGAGGCGGGAACGCCGGGAACGGGGAGGTGGTCAGCGCTGACCCTGGTACAGCTTCTTCACGGTCACGGCGGCGAAGGCGAGAACGCCGACGCAGACCAGGACCAGCAGGGCGGAGAAGAATGCCTCAAGCACGGGGGGCTCCTCGGACGAGCGGTTGGCGGCAGTACAGGGCAGTACAGGACCGGGCCTCAGCCTAATAGGTGGGGCCCGGTCCCGCCGTTCCGGGGCCGGTCAGCCCAGCAGCTGGTTCTGCAGGATCAGCGTCTGGTGGAACGGCACGCGCGGCGTCCCGGCAGCGCCCTTGCGGGACTGGACGACCACGGCGAGGGTGTCCCCCGCGATGACGTAGCCCGTCCGCACCTGCGCGGCGCCGTAGGGCTTCGGCTCGCTGAAGACGTACGAGGCCGTGGCCTCCACCTTCCCGCCGCCCTTCCAGCTCTCGTCGAGCTCCATCTCGTGCGCGCCGCGCATGTCGTCCCCGGCGGACGCCCCGATGAAGCGGTCGTCGCGGTACGCGTCGGCGTCGTCCGCCGAGCTGAACTGGAGCAGGTAGATCCGGTTCGACGTGCCGTCCGGCATGGTCCAGCCGCGGGCCGCGATGTGCCGCAGGGTGCCCTCGCGCAGGGTCTCGCCGATCCCGGCGCGCCCGCCCTCGGTGAACTCCGACTCGAACTGCTCGTCGCTGACCCAGCCGCCCTTGAGCTTCTTGTCCACCGTGGCCCCGGCCGGGGCGGGCAGCAGCAGCTCGCGCAGGTCGGCGTGGTGGATCTCGGACGGGTTGCCGTCGTTGTAGGGGCGCGGCGTGTCGGCCGGGAGCGCGGGCAGGGTGAGCCGGGGATAGTCCCAGCGCCCGTCGTCCTCGGTGGCGAGTCCGGGTACGTCGGTGCGCTCCATCGACGTGATGCCGTACGCCGTTCCCGCCCCGGCCGCGCCGAAGACCAGCACGGCGGCGGTCCACCGCGCCACGGCCCGCAGCACCCGGCGCGGGGGCCGGGGGCCCTGCGGCACGGGGCCCGGCGGCAGCGGCGGCATGGGCGGGAGAGCGGGGGCCGGCGGGGCCGCCTGGGGCTCCGGCCCGGTCGCGGGCGCGGCCGTCTGCTCGGTCATACGTATTCCCCCGGGGACGTGATGTGGTTCAGCTGGTCCTTCACCAGCTCGGCGACGGCCGACTTGCGGAACGGGTCGATGCCCGACGCGGAGAACGTGACCATCACCTCGCCCTCGTACGCCATGCAGAACATGCCCTCGACCCGCCGGTCGTCGTCCTTCGGGTCGAGGAAGCAGGAGGCGTTCCTCCTGTGGCCGGCGATCTTCGGGCCGTCGCGCAGGACGCCGATGCTGTCGAAGAGTTCGTGCCGGAAGGTGTAGAGGTCACGGACGGCCTTCTTGTCCTTCATCCGGACCAGCTGGGTGTCGATGACCAGGTCGTTGTCGTGCGAGGCGTAGGTGCGGATCGCCAGGCCCTGGATGCGGAGCTTGTCGATCCGCTTCTCGAACTCCCGCCGCTGCCGGCCCGACAGGCCGCGCCCGCCGTCCTTCATCTCCGCGGTGGCCGCGGCGCCGCTGAGTTCGGCGTCGTTGCCGTACGTGCCGGAGTCCGGGCCGAGCCGGTAGCCGGCCGGGACGGGCAGCAGCAGCTTGCTCAGCTCGGTGGAGGCCCTGCCCCGCGCCAGGTCCCCGGCGGGGTCCTTGGCCGGTTCGTGGGCCGGCTTCTGCCACAGCCGGGTCGGGACCGTGCGGTCCGCGCCGTCGACGGTGACCTTCGTGTACGCGGCGGCGCCGCCGACCCCGGCGAGCACCAGCACGACGGGGAGGACCGCGAGGACCACCCGGCGCGCCCTGCCCTTCCGTACGGGAGCGGGCTCCGGAGCGGCGAACGTCTCGGGTGTCTCAGGCGTCTGGGGCGTCTGGGGGACGCTGTGGTCGTTCACAGGCGCTCCAGCTGTCGCTCGGCCAGCGTCCGGATGTCCTTCTTGCTGATCGGCGCGCTGTCGTAGATGTGGATGTCGACCATGACGTCACCCCGGCTGAAGATCGCCCTGGCCTGGTAGAACGGCAGGTAACCGGCCTTGCGCTCGGCCGCGAAGAGGTAGTAGCGGCCCTCGGCGCTGCCCTTGATCGCGGTGCCGTCGTTGCCCGCGGCACTCTTCGCGGGCATGTACGAGCGCTGGTCCTCCGCGTGCGCGGCGGCAGCCGCGCCCGAGCCGAACTGCACCAGGTACACGTCGGCGGCGCGGTACTCGCCCTTCTTCCAGGACGCGCCCGCGACCCGGCGGATGCCCTGGTCGAGGAGGTCGCCGTACATGTAGTCCTCGTTGTTGAAGTTCAGGGCGTAGTCGTCCACCCCCATCCACCCGTTCTGGGTGAGGGCGGTCAGGCCCTTGTCCTCCTGCCAGCCCTTCGGCCGGGGCACGATCAGCTTGCGCAGGTCGCCGTCGGTGCGGACGCGGCGGTCCTGCGAGGCCGGGAGCGGGTCGGGTGCCTCGTCGGCGGGCAGCGCCTTCGCCGGATACGCCAGACCGGGCTGCGAGAGCGCGGACAGCGGTGTCGGGGCGCGGCCGGCCTGGACCCCGTAGCCGGTCGCGACGCCGCCCGCGATGCCGAGCACGGCCGCGGCGGCGATGATCAGGGCCGTACGCCCTCGCGGGCGCCGCTTCCCGACGACGGCGGGCTCCGCCGCGTCCTCCGGATGTTCCCCCGCCCCGGCCGTCCCGGCCGCATCGACGGGCGGCTCGGGCTGCCCGTCGGAAATACCGTCATTCGGATGCAAAATGGGTCCCCCCACGAGACCTTGAAGCACGGATTCCGTTATCCGCGCACACAACTGACCCACAGGTACGCGGTGGGGTTGTGCGGCCGACGATTACAGTTCCGTATATGCCGAAGAAGCTCGTGATCAAGGTGACCGCAGGTGCCGACTCCGCCGAGCGGTGCTCGCAGGCGTTCACGGTGGCGGCCGTGGCCGTCGCCAGCGGGGTGGAGGTCTCGCTCTGGCTGACCGGGGAATCGGCGTGGTTCGCCCTCCCGGGCCGCGCCGCCGAGTTCGAACTGCCGCACGCCGCACCGCTGCCGGATCTGATCGAGTCGATCCAGGCGGGCGGCCGGATCACGTTGTGCACGCAGTGCGCGGCCCGCCGCGACATCACCGAGGAGGACGTCCTGGAGGGCGTGCGGATCGCCGGGGCGCAGGTCTTCGTCAGCGAGATCATGGCCGACGGCGTACAGGCCCTCGTCTACTGAGAAGCCCTCTCAGCCGCGCCGCTTCCGGCCGTCCAGCTCGTCCCACCACGCGTCCGACTCCGGATCACCGGTGGCGCCACCGCCCTTGCCGGTCCTGGCGTCACCGGGCGGCGGCTGCGGCTCCTGCCGCCCGCCGGGCTCGTCCCACCAGCGGTCCTCCGGCCCCTTGCGGTTGCCGACCATCGCCGCCACGGGCGGGATCACCATCGCGACCACACACATCGCGATGGCGGCGGGCATCGACCAGAGCCTCACGAAGGCCCAGGCCGAGACGAAGAGGACGAGGCATGCGCCCATCAGTACGAAGTAGGCGCGCCGGCGTCGGCGGTACATGAGTCCAGCGTAGGCCCGATCGGCCCACTCGGCCGGTCCGGAGGAAACCCGCACTTCAAGCGGGCAGCACGAAGGGCCGTACCCGCGCCAGGCAAGCGTCCAAACCCCCTGGGGTACGGCCCTTCGGCCGGTCGTCGGCCGCGCCGACGGTCGTCCTAGACGGCGATGGCCACCTCGGCCAGGCCACCGGTCTGCGCGACGACCGTGCGGTCGGCGGTGCCGCCGGGGACGAGGGCGCGGACGGTCCAGGTGCCCTCGGCCGCGTAGAAGCGGAACTGGCCGGTCGCCGAGGTCGGGACCTCGGCGGTGAACTCGCCGGTCGAGTCCAGCAGGCGGACGTAGCCGGTGACGGGCTCGCCGTCGCGGGTCACGCTGCCCTGGATGGTGGTCTCACCGGGCTTGATGGTCGAAGCGTCGGGGCCGCCGGCCTTTGCTCCACACATGGTTCAGTCCTTCTGGTCGGGGGAACGTGCTGGTCCGGGTCGTACGGGTTACTTGTTGGCGCCGAGCTCGATCGGCACGCCGACGAGGGAGCCGTACTCGGTCCACGAACCGTCGTAGTTCTTGACGTTCTCCTGGCCGAGCAGCTGGTGCAGCACGAACCAGGTGAGCGCGGAGCGCTCGCCGATACGGCAGTACGCGATGGTGTCCTTCGACAGGTCGACCTGCTCGGCCTCGTAGAGGGCGCGCAGCTCGTCGTCCGACTTGAAGGTGCCGTCGTCGTTGGCGTTCTTCGACCACGGGATGTTGCGGGCGCTCGGCACGTGGCCGGGGCGCTGCGACTGCTCCTGCGGGAGGTGCGCCGGGGCGAGCAGCTTGCCGCTGAACTCGTCGGGCGACCGCACGTCGACCAGGTTCTGGGTGCCGATGGCCTTCACGACGTCGTCGCGGTAGGCGCGGATGGACTCGTCCTGCGGCTTGGCCTTGTACTGCGTGGCCGGGCGGGACGGGACCTGGTCGCCGTCCACCAGGTCGCGGGAGTCGAGCTCCCACTTCTTGCGGCCGCCGTCGAGCAGGCGGACGTCCTGGTGGCCGTAGAGCTTGAAGTACCAGAACGCGTAGGAGGCGAACCAGTTGTTGTTGCCGCCGTAGAGGACGACCGTGGTGTCGTTGGCGATGCCCTTCGCGGACAGCAGCGCCTCGAAACCGGCCTGGTCGATGAAGTCGCGGCGGACCGGGTCCTGGAGGTCCTTGGTCCAGTCGATCCGGATCGCGTTCTTGATGTGGTTCTTCTCGTACGCGGAGGTGTCCTCGTCGACCTCGACGATGGCGACCTGCGGGTCGTCGATGTGGGCCTCGACCCAGTCGGCGTCGACCAGGACGTCACTGCGGCTCATTGTGTTTCTCCTCCGGGGCAGTCTGCGGCGAGATGGTGCACGGGTGGTGCGTGATGCGGATGTGCGGGGCGCGGGCCGGGGCCGTATCCACGGGCGGCATGCGCGATGGCCCCGACGTGCGGTCGAAGGGCCTGGGAATGCGGGAAACCGGGCGTCCCGCTCAGACAGTGCGACAGAGCATGGCGGCGACGCGGCACAGGTCCACTGCCCGCCGCTTCGTGAGATCCGCCTGGCCACCCTGAGGGAGGCCGCCAATAGAGCACTGCATGGGTCCGATCGTAGGGACGTACGGGCGGACATGTCACCGCCGTGTCGCATCCTGAGACAGGATCGTCCGCATTGCGGGACACCCGCCGCTCACCCGCATCCCCGGCGCCCTCGGGCGAGGCGTCCGGGTGGTCGGCCATCTGCGGACCGGACCCGCCCGTCTCACTATGTGGCTGGCCACTCACCCCTGCCCGCCGACGGGGCCGGTCATCCGGCCAGGCGCACATCGGTGCCGGTCACCGATATCTCCAGACCCTCGGCGGTCGGCTGGATCTTCTCCAGCTTCAGGCCGTTCGGCAGCCCTCCGACCTCGCGCTCGAAGTCGGTCTTCTCGCGGATCAGCTTCTCCAGGCCGGGGATGCCCTCACCCGGCACCTTGTCCGCGTGGACGCGGACGGTGCGGCCGTCGAGCAGGGTGACGGTGGACAGGACGCTGCGCGAGACCGGGCGCCCCAGGAAGGGGACGGCGACCGTCCCGGACACCTTCACCTTGTTCTTGCCGCCGTACTCGACCTTGACGCCCTTGCTGGCGGCCTCGGTCAGGTCCTCGTACGAGATGACGGCCGACCCGGTGGCACGGGCGGCGGTGGCGCCGGACAAGCCGTCGGTCAGGCGCACGTCGTGCAGTTCGGCCTTCATGGTGGAGATCCGCAGTGTGCGTCCCCCGGCGCGGGTCTCGATGCCGGTGATCTTCACGTCGACCCGGTCCAGCTCCGAGCCGGCGAGCTGGGTGAGGAACGGGAAGCCCTTGACGGAGATGTCGGTGGAGCCGATCCGCGCGCCCGGTACCTGCACCCGGTCCTCGGCCTGCGACTCGGCGACGTAGACCGCCACCCGGTCCACGGCCACGAACAACGCCGCCAGGATCACCAGGGCGATGCCCCATATTCGCAGTGCACGCATGCCTGTCCTTCCCCCACCCTGCCGTCCCCGTACGGCGTGATCGACGTGCGGAAGCCCCCCAACGGTTCCCCGTGGAGGGCTTCGCCATGCGGATGGAGCGGTACGGATTCGAGACGTGCGGGACTACGTCAGGACGCGCCCCAGCACGTAGACGGCCGGCGCGGCCGCGGTCAGCGGCAGGGCCACACCCGCCGTCATGTGGACGAAGCGTGACGGGTAGTCATAGCTCGCGACCCGCAGTCCGATCAGCGCGCAGACCCCGGCGGCGAGGCCGAGCAGCGCACCCTTCGCACCCAGGTCCGTGGCCGCCCCCGCCACCGCTCCGGCCCCCGCCGCGACGGCCAGCGCGGCCACCACGGAGACCGGCGCGGGCAGCGGCAGCGCCCGTACGAGCACGGCGGCGGCGACCGCGACCGCACCCGCCGTCACGGCGTCCGGGACGGCCGCGAGGTGGCCGGCCGCCAGCACCGCGAGGGCGGCCGACGCGACGGTGGCCATGAGGCCCTGCATCCGCTCGTCGGCGCCGGCCCGGCTGCGCAGCTGGAGGACCACGGTGAGCAGCACCCAGACGCCCAGCGTGCCGATGATCGCGGCCGGACCGTTCTCCCGGCCCGCCGCGAGGAGCGCCACATCGGCGACCAGGCCGCCGGCGAACGCGAGCGCGATGCCCTGCCGGGCCGGCCACATGCCGTTGAGCCGGAACCAGCCCGCCGCCGTCACCGCCTGGAGCAGCACCAGCGGGACGGCCAGGACGTACGGGCCGACGGCCGCGCCGAGCGCCAGCAGCAGTCCGAGCGCCGCGGTGATCGCGGCCGGCTGGATTCCCGGCGCGATGATCGGGGAACGCCCCTCGGCCCGGGCGCGCTGCGCGTCGGTGATCCGGGCGTTGCCGAGGGTGGTGGGCGCGCCGTACCCGTCGGCGCCGGAAGTGGCGGGGGCGGGCGGCGCGGGCTCGGCGTGCACCTCGGGCGGCAGCGGACGGGAGCCGGTGGCCGGCTGGTACTGCGTGTCCCAGGTCTGGCCCTGCCAGGTCTGTGTGGCGCCCTGGTCCGGCTGCCCGGCCGGGGCGTCCGGATACACCTGGCCGCCGTAGGCCGGTTCGCCGTACGCGGGTTCGCCGTACGCCGGCTCGCCGTACGCCTGCTGCGGATACGCCTGGGGGTACGCGTCCTGCTGCGGATACGCCTCCGCCTGGGGATACGCCTCCGCCTGCGGGTAGCCGTACGCCTGCTGCGGGTCCTGCCCGTACCCGTACTGCGGCTGCTGGCCCGGGCCCTGGGCGCCCGGGTGGTACGGATGCTGCTGATCGTTGCTCATGTGCTGGGGTTCACCCTCCTGCGAACGGCGGGAGCACCTCGACCGTGCCGCCCTCGGCAAGGCGTACGGTCTCATGGCTCCGGGTCCCGACGGGGTCGCCGTCGATGAGGAACGAGCACCTTCGCAGTACGCGGCTCAGCTCGCCGGGGTGCCGCTCGCGCACCGCGTCGAGCGCCTCCTTGAGGGTCGCGGCGGCGTACGGCTCCTCCGCGGTCCCGGCCGCGGCCTTGGCGGCTGCCCAGTAACGGATCGTTCCCGCAGGCATGGCGGCGCTCCTTTCGTTCCGTTCCTCCGGTGCCGGTTCGGGGGACACCGGCCCCCCATCATGGTTCACCGTTGCGCCACCCAGTCGGCGATGCGGGTGAGCAAGGTCTCGTCGGCCGCGTTCTCCGCGTGCCCCATGCCGGGCTCCAGCCACAGCTCCGCCCCGTCGCCCGCGGCGGCGGCGAGCATGCGGGGGTGGTCGAGCGGGAAGTACGGGTCCCGGTCGCCGTGCACGATCAGCAGGGGCGTCGGGGTGATGAGGGCGGCCGCGCCGACCGGGGAGAGCGGGACCGGGTCCCACGCCTCGCGGTGGATGCGCGTGCGGAAGCCGTAGCGCCCGACGAGCCGTCCGGCGGGCCGGGTCACCATCCAGTGCAGGCGGCGCATCGGAGCCGTACCCCGGTAGTACCAGCGCGCGGGGGCGCTCACGGCCACGACCGCGTCCGCGTGCGCCCCCGTACGCGCTCCCGCGCGCTCCCCGTGCTCCGCAACGTCCCGGGCTTCGCCGTCCGCCCCCGGCGACGCGTACAGCGCCCCGTGCCGCAGCACCACCGAGCCGCCCATCGAGAAGCCGACGGTCACCACTCGCCGGTGTCCCAGCGAGCGCGCCCAGGCGACCGCCGCCGCCAGGTCCAGCACCTCGCGGTCGCCGACCGTGGAAAACCCTCCGGACCTGCCGTGACCCCGGAAGGAGAAGGTCACCACCGCCGCGTGCCGGGAGAACGTCCGCACCGCCCTGCGCACCGCCGGGCGGTCCACCGAACCGGTGAATCCGTGCGCGACGACGATCGCCGTTCCCCCGCCGTCATCCCCCGTACACGGGTCGTACACCGCCTCGATCCAGGTCCCGTCATCCGCCCGCAACGCGGCCCTCAGGGGCACTCGCGTGACCGAGCGAACAGCGAAATCCGGAATTCTCCCCTCTGACACAGAACTCATGTGGGTTATTCTCCTGTGAAGAGGATCCGGGCAGAGCAGCCCCCGGATCCTTTTGTGCTTTCCGGACGTTGTTACGGCGACGTTTCGACAAGCTCAGCAATGCCGTACGAAGCAGAGCCGCATACTCCCCCGGGCCCCGCCCGGGAGTGCCCCTCTCGCAGGGAACGAGGAGGACCGAACGTCATGGGCGAGCCGACTGTGCACCATCAACGACCGACGAACCGGGCAGGTGGACGGCGATGAGTTCTCTGCTGCTCCTGACCAATGCCCTCCAGCCGTCGACGGAGGTGCTTCCCGCCCTCGGCCTCCTGCTGCACAGCGTGCGCGTCGCACCCGCCGAGGGCCCCGCACTCGTGGACACCCCGGGTGCCGACGTCATTCTCGTGGACGGGCGCCGCGACCTGCCCCAGGTCCGCTCCCTCTGCCAGCTTCTGCGGTCCACCGGTCCCGGCTGTCCGCTGATCCTCGTCGTCACGGAGGGCGGCCTCGCGGCCGTCACCGCCGACTGGGGCATCGACGACGTCCTGCTGGACACCGCGGGCCCCGCCGAGGTCGAGGCGCGGCTGCGGCTGGCGACCGGCCGGCAGCAGATCACCGCCGACGACTCCCCCATGGAGATCCGCAACGGTGACCTCTCCGTGGACGAGGCGACGTACAGCGCGAAACTCAAGGGCCGGGTCCTCGACCTGACCTTCAAGGAATTCGAACTGCTGAAATACCTGGCGCAGCACCCGGGCCGGGTCTTCACCCGCGCCCAGCTGCTCCAGGAGGTCTGGGGCTACGACTACTTCGGCGGTACGCGCACGGTCGACGTGCACGTACGGCGGCTGCGCGCGAAGCTCGGCCCGGAGCACGAGTCGCTGATCGGGACCGTGCGGAACGTGGGCTACCGCTTCGTCGCCCCCGAGAAGGTCGAGCGGGCGGCCGAGGAGGCCAAGGCGGCCAAACGGGACGTCGCCCGTTCGGAGCAGTCGCACGTTGCCGAGGTCACGGAAGAAGCCCCGGTCCGGCCTGCCAAGAGGTAGTTCCATCCGCGTAGACTGCCGCGCGTGGCCAAGGTGACGCGGGACGATGTGGCGAGACTGGCGGGGACGTCGACCGCGGTGGTCAGTTACGTCATCAACAACGGACCCCGGCCGGTCGCCCCGGCCACGCGCGAACGCGTGCTCGCCGCGATCAAGGAGCTGGGTTACCGGCCCGACCGGGTCGCCCAGGCCATGGCCTCGCGGCGGACCGATCTCATAGGGATGATCGTGCCGGACGCCCGGCAGCCGTTCTTCGCGGAGATGGCACACGCGGTCGAACAGGCCGCCGCCGAGCGCGGGAAAATGGTCCTCGTCGGCAACTCCGACTACCGCGACGAGCGCGAGGTCCACTACCTGCGGGCCTTCCTCGGCATGCGGGTCTCCGGTCTCATCCTGGTCAGCCAGGGCCCCAGCGAGCGCGCCGCCGCGGAGATAGAGGCGTGGGACGCCCGGGTCGTGCTGCTGCACGAGCGGCCCGAGGCCATCGACGACGTCGCGGTCGTCACGGACGACATCGGCGGCGCCCAGCTCGCCACCCGCCACCTCCTGGAACACGGCAACGCGTACGTGGCCTGCCTCGGCGGCACGGAGGAGACCCCGGCCGTCGGCGACCCGGTCGCCGACCACGTCGAAGGGTGGCGGCGCGCGATGCACGAATCCGGCCGCTCGACGGAGGGCCGGCTCTTCCAGGCCCCGTACAACCGCTACGACGCCTATCAGGTGGCCCTGAAGCTGCTCTCCGGGCCGGACAGGCCGCCGGCCATCTTCTGCGCCACGGACGACCAGGCGATCGGCGTGCTGCGGGCCGCGCGCGAGCTGCGCATCGACGTGCCGGGCGAGCTGGCCGTCGCCGGATTCGACGACGTCAAGGAAGCCGGGCTGACCGATCCGCCGCTCACCACGGTCTCCTCGGACCGCCCGGCGATGGCACGGGCGGCGGTGGACCTGGTGCTCGACGACTCGTTGCGGGTGTCGGGGTCGCGGCGGGAGCGGCTGAAGCAGTTCCCCTCGGCGCTGGTGGTCCGCCGCTCGTGCGGCTGCGGAGAGCCGCCCGCGTCCGCCTGAGCCCCGCCCTTATACCGGGCATACGCGGTTCTGCCGGGCTTCTCAGGGCGCCCTCACGCTTCTCTCATCTTGGCCGGACAGGCTCATAGACATGACAGAGAGCCAGCGCCCGAGCGGCGAGTACCCGATGTACCCCTCGTACGGCAACGGCGAAGCGGCCTACCCGCCGCCGCCGTCATACCAACCCGCCCAGCCGGTCTTCCCGGACCCGGTGGGCCCGGCCTCCGAGCCGCCCGCCGCCCGCCGCCGGGTCCGCAGGCCGGTCGCGCTCCTCGCCGCGGTGGCCATCGCGGCGGCGATCGTCGGCGGCGGCACCGCGACGGTCATCGGCAGGCTCACCGACGACCCCGCCACCACGGCCGCGGGCAGCGGTGTCGTGCCGGGCACCACCGTCTCGCAGAGCGACAAGGGCACAGTGGCCGGTGTGGCCAAGGCGCTCTCCCCGACCATCGTGGAGATCGGCGCGACCTCGACGGCCGGCCAGTCCACCGGTTCGGGCGTGGTCATCACCTCGGACGGCGAGATCGTCACCAACAACCACGTCATCGCGGACGCCTCGCAGATCAAGGTGACCCTCAGCACCGGAAAGACGTACACCGCCGACGTCGTCGGCACCGACCCCGACAAGGACCTCGCGCTGATCAAGCTCCAGGGCGCGAGCGGCCTGAAGACGGCCACCCTCGGCGACTCCTCGCAGGTCGCCGTCGGCGACGAGGTCGTCGCGATCGGCTCGCCCGAGGGCCTGACCGGCACCGTCACCAGCGGCATCGTCTCCGCCCTCGACCGCGACGTCACGGTCGCCAAGGAGGGCGACAACGGCCGGAGCCAGGAGCAGCAGGGCGGCGGGCGCCAGTGGCCCTTCGAGTTCGGCGGGCAGCAGTTCAACGGCGACACCGGCGAGTCCACCACCACGTACAAGGCCATCCAGACCGACGCCTCGCTCAACCCGGGCAACTCCGGCGGTGCGCTGATCAACATGAACGGCGAGATCATCGGCATCAACTCCGCGATGTACTCGGCGAGCTCCGCGAGCGGCCAGGGCAGCTCCGCCGCGGGCAGCGTCGGCCTCGGCTTCGCCATCCCCGTGAACACCCTGAAGGCCGACCTCGACACCCTGCGGGCCGGGAACGGCTCCTGACCGTACGGGGCTGAGAAACTGGGGCCCCGCGCTCCGGCCCGTACGACCGAGAAGAGGACGAGACAGCGATGAGCCCCGCCGAAGACGATCCGCAGCGCATCCTGATCGTCGACGACGAGCCCGCCGTGCGCGAGGCCCTGCAACGCAGCCTCGCCTTCGAGGGATACGGCACCGAAGTCGCCGTCGACGGCATCGACGCCCTCGCCAAGGCGGAGTCGTACGCCCCCGACCTCATCGTCCTGGACATCCAGATGCCCCGCATGGACGGCCTGACCGCCGCACGCCGCATCCGCTCCACGGGCGCCACCACGCCCATCCTGATGCTCACGGCTCGGGACACCGTCGGCGACCGCGTCACCGGACTCGACGCGGGCGCCGACGACTACCTGGTCAAGCCGTTCGAACTGGACGAACTGTTCGCCCGCATCCGCGCGCTGCTGCGCCGCAGCTCGTACGCGACGGCCTCGGGCGGCCCCGTCCCGGACGACAACGTGCTGTCCTTCGCCGATCTGCGCATGGACCTCTCGACCCGCGAGGTCATGCGCGGCAACCGGCGCGTGGAGCTGACCCGTACCGAATTCACGCTCCTGGAGATGTTCCTCGCCCACCCCCGCCAGGTGCTGACCCGCGAGCAGATCCTCAAGGCCGTATGGGGCTTCGACTTCGAGCCGAGCTCCAACTCCCTGGACGTGTACGTGATGTACCTGCGCCGCAAGACGGAGGCCGGCGGCGAACCACGCCTCGTCCACACCGTGCGCGGTGTGGGGTACGCGCTCCGCTCGGGCGGGGGCGACGGATGACGGGGCCGCTGCGACGCGTCCGCGCGCTGCCGCTCCGCTCCCGCCTCGCGCTGCTGGTCGCGACGGCGGTCGCGGCGGCAGTCGCGGCGGTGGCGGTGGCGTGCTGGTTCGTGGTGCGGGAGCAGCTGGAGGAGCGGCAGGACGAGACGTTGCGCGCGTCCACGGTCGACCAGGAGTACCTGGTCAGCCTGTACCAGTACTGCAAGCGCACCACCAAGCTGCAGCCCCCGCCCTACACCGGCCTCACCGTCCAGCTCATCGACGGCCAGGGCAACGCCTGCGTCGCCCCCGGCTCCCCCGAACTCCCGATCACCGCCGACGACCTCGCGGTGGTCGGCGGCAACCAGCCCGGTCCGCTGCACACGGAGACCGCGTCCGACGGTGCGAAGATGCGCGCCTTCACCTACCCGGTGACTGCGACACGCGGGCCCGGACTCGACCAGCCCCGGGTCGACCTCGGCGTCACCATCGCGCGGCCCCTGAGCGAGATCGACGAACCGCTCTCCACCCTCGCCTGGGTCCTCGCCCTCGTCGGCGGCATCGGCGTCATCGGCGCCGGCGCCGCCGGCCTCTGGGTCGCCCGGTCCGGGCTGCGCCCCGTGGACGAGCTCACCGAGGCCGTCGAGCACGTGGCCAGGACCGAGGACCTGAGCGTCCGCATCCCCGTCGAGGGCGAGGACGAGATCGCGCGGCTGTCCCGGTCGTTCAACTCGATGACCGCGTCCCTGGCGACCTCCCGCGACCGGCAGGCCCAGCTCATCGCGGACGCGGGCCACGAGCTGCGCACCCCGCTCACCTCGCTCCGGACCAACGTGGAGCTGCTGGCCCGCAGCGACGAGACCGGCCGGGCCATCCCGCCGGACGACCGCAGGGCCCTGATGTCCTCGGTGAAGGCGCAGATGACGGAGCTGGCCGCGCTCATCGGCGACCTCCAGGAGCTGGCCCGCCCGGACGCCGCCCAGCCGGGCCCGCTCCAGGTGGTGGCCCTGCACGACATCACCCGGGCCGCCCTCCGCCGCGCCCGGCTGCGCGGTCCCGAGCTGACGATCACGGAGGACCTGGCCCCCTGGTACGTACGCGCCGAACCGGCGGCCCTGGAGCGGGCGATCGTCAACGTCCTGGACAACGCGGTGAAGTTCAGCCCGTCACGCGGCACGGTCGACGTGGTGCTGCACCGGGGCCGCCTCACGGTCCGCGACCACGGCCCCGGCATCCCCGCCGACGAACTCCCCCACGTCTTCGAACGCTTCTGGCGCTCCCCGTCCGCCCGCCAGCTCCCGGGCTCGGGCCTGGGCCTGTCGATCGTGGCCCGCACCGTCCAGCAGTCGGGCGGCGACATCGCCCTCACCCCGGCCCCGGGCGGCGGCACGGAGGCGGTGATCAACCTCCCGGGGGCGCCACAGCCGCCGCCGGACGGGGTGGGGAGCGGTGACGCAGCCGATCAGCAGTGGTCGTAGTAGGCGTGGCGCTCCGTGGTGCCGATCCAGACGATCCAGTGTCCGCTCGCATCGCGGTCGGCGAGCGGGCGGTAGCTGGACTGCGGGGAGTCGTAGCGGATGATGCGCTGGCCGTAGATGTTCGTTCCGGCGTCCTTCAGGTACTTGCCCGCCTTGGTGAACGTGTTCTTCCCCGGCACCCCGTCGGCCGTCAGGCCGTGCGCCTTCTGCCACTTCTTCGTGGCCGCGAGGGTGTCGGCGCCGAAGGAGCAGTCCACCGCGTCCGCGGCGTAGGGGCCCAGGTAGCCGTCGTTCCAGAGGATGGTCTGCCACACCGCGACCGCACCGCTGCGGTCCCCGTAGTGCAGAGGTCCTTCGTCGTTCAGGTCGTCCAGAACCGACCCGGTTCCCGAGATGTACCCCGAGGAAGCCGAAGCGCTGGCCGGGGTACTGATCGTCAGCGCGCCGGCGAGCGCGAGGGCGATGGCTGTGGCACCGACATACAGCTTGCGTGTCACGACTGCTCCGATCATCGTTTCGCCAAAGGGAGGAAGCCCTCGCCGGACGACGGCGACTTCAGGCCAGAGACTAGAAGCGGCCGGGGGCGTCGGATGTGTCGTACGTGCGCGGGTGTTTGTCGAGCGTGCACGGCGGCAGGTCACCCGCACGCGTGCCGAGGGCCCGCCACCTTCCGGTGACGGGCCCTCGGTGCGGGACGCGTGTTACTTCACGACCGTGATCCGGTCCGTCACCGGCGGGGCCAGCGGGGACGCGGCCGTGGAGTGCGCGGCCAGGTAGGCGTTGAACAGGTCCAGGTCGGAGGCGCCGACCAGCTTGTTGGTGCCCGCGCCGAGGGCCGCGAAGCCGTCGCCGCCGCCCGCCAGGAACTCGTTCATCGCGACGCGGTACGTCCTGCCCGGGTCGATCGCCTCGCCGTTCAGCCGGATCGTGTCCGTGACGACGCGGTCCGCGCCGGACTTGGTCATGTCCAGCGTGTAGGTGAGGCCCTTGGAGACCTGGAGGATCTTCGGGCTCGCCTCGTTCGAGCCGCTGACCTGCTGCTGGAGGGCGCTGACGAGCTGGGCGCCGGTCAGGTCCACGACGTTCATCATGTTGGTGAACGGCTGCACGGTGAACGACTCGCCGTAGGTGACGACCCCGTCGCCCTCACTGCCGGACGCCTTGTAGACCAGGTCCGAACGGATGCCGCCCGGGTTCATGAAGGCGACGACCGCCCCGCCCTTGTCCGCCGGGGCCAGGCCCTCCAGCTGGGCGTCGGCGATCAGGTCGCCGAGCGGCTTCTCCAGGGCCGTGGAGCCGCGGCCGTCGATGTCGGCGGAGATGTAGCCCTGCGGCCGGTTCGAGATCGGGGCCGCGAGCGTGTTCCAGCGGGCGATCAGTTTCGTCATGTCCTTGGCGGGCTTCTGGTCGCGGCTGACGAGGTGGTTCGCGGAGACCGGGTTCGACGGTGCCGGGTGCTTCGCGCCCTCCTTGCTGCTGCCCTCCACCGCCGTGCGCACGATGTCGCCGGTGCGGCGGTCGTACGTCAGCGTCGTGTCCGTGTACAGCCGGCCGAAGGAGGCCGCCGAGGTGACCAGGCGCGGGTTGCCCGCGGGGTCCGGGATGGTGCAGACGTACGCCTGGTGGGTGTGGCCCGTGACCAGGGCGTCCACCTTCGGCGTGATGCCCTTGGCGATGTCCGTGATCGGCCCGGAGATGCCGTCACCGGCGCCCGGGCTGTCGCAGTCGTAGTTGTATGAGGAGGAGGCGGGCAGACCGCCCTCGTGGATGAGCGCGACGATCGACTTCACGCCCTGGCGGTCCAGCTCCTTGGCGTACTTGTTGATCGTCTCGACCTCGTCGTGGAACTTGAGTCCCTTGACGCCGTTGGCCGTCACGATGTTCGGCGTGCCCTCCAGGGTCACCCCGATGAAGCCGATCTTGACGCCGTTCTTCTTCCACACGGTGTACGGCTTGAGGATCGGCTTCCCGGACTTCTCGTCCGTCACATTGGCCGCGAGGTACGGGAAGTCGGCGCCCTGGAACTTCTTGCCCTTCTCGTAGCACCCCTCGACCGGGTGGCAGCCACCGTTCTGCAGGCGCGCCAGCTCGGTCGCGCCCTCGTCGAACTCGTGGTTGCCGACGCTCGTCACGTCGAGGTCGATCTTGTTCAGCGCCTCGATGGTCGGCTCGTCGTGGAAGAGCCCCGACAGCAGCGGGCTCGCGCCGACCATGTCGCCGCCGGCCGCGGTGATGGAGTACGGGTGGCCCTTGCGGGCGGAGCGCAGCGAGGCGGCGAGGTACTCCACGCCGCCGGCCGGGACCGGCTTCACCGAGCCGTCGGGCTGTGTCTCGTTGACCGTTCCGGACGACCCGGCCGGCGGCTCCAGGGTGCCGTGCAGGTCGTTGAAGGACAGCAGTTGGACGTCGACGGTCGAGGCCGGCGTGTGGTGCCCGTGGGCGTCGGCCGGCATGGCGGCGACGAGCGCGCCCACGGTGGCAAGACCGGCCGCGGCGGCGAGCACCCGCCGTGACGCCCGGTTCTTCTGCGGTGTCGCTGACATCGGTCCCCTTGTGAGTTCAGCGGGTGAAGTACGAGCCGCAGCCTAGAGTCAACGCGCGTAGCGCGACAGGTGTACGGGGTTACGAAGTGGTTGCCGACCGGTGCGGGCCGCAGCCGCATACGCTCGTACACATGACGACAGACGCACCCCTCCCCGCACCCGGACGCGAGATCCAGACCCTCGACACCCTCTCCCCCGACCAGGCCGCGGCCGTGCTCGACCTGCTCGCCGAGGCCGCGCGGGCCGACGGCCGGCAGGCCGTCTCGGAGCAGGGCCGTCTGCAACTTCGAGGCGGACAGCGCGAAGGCGTACGGCACTTCCTGCTGACCGCCGGAGGCGTGCTCGCCGGGTACGCGCAACTGGAGGACACCGACCCCGTGGAGGCACCGGCCGCCGAGCTGGTCGTGCACCCCTCGCACCGGGGCCGCGGCCACGGCCGCGCGCTCGGGGCCGCCCTGCTCGCCGCCACCGGGAAGCGGCTGCGGGTCTGGGCGCACGGCGGGAAGGCCGCGGCGCGCCATCTCGCCCAGGTCCTCGGCCTCTCCCTGTTCCGGGAACTGCGCCAGCTGCGCCGCCCGTTGAGCCCGCTGAACCTCTCCGACCCGGTCCTCCCCCCGGGCGTCGCCGTGCGCACCTTCGTCCCGGGCGAGGACGACGCCGCCTGGCTCGCGGTCAACCGCGCGGCCTTCGCCCACCACCCCGAGCAGGGCTCCCTGACCCAGCGCGACCTGGACGACCGCAAGGCCGAGCCCTGGTTCGACCCGAAGGGCTTCTTCCTGGCCGAGCGCGAGGACGGCGCGGGCGGCGCGGAGCTGATCGGCTTCCACTGGACGAAGGTGCACGCCGAGGAGCAGCTCGGCGAGGTCTACGTGGTCGGCATCAGGCCCGACGCGCAGGGCGGCGGCCTCGGCAAGGCCCTCACCGCGATCGGCCTGCACCACCTGGCGGCGGAGGGCCTGCCGACCGCGATGCTCTACGTCGACGCGGACAACCCGGCGGCGCTCGCGGTGTACGAGCGCATGGGCTTCACGACGCACGAGGTCGACCTGATGTACCGCACGGAGTCCTGACCCTTCCTCAACTTGCCCGGGGGCGGCTTCGCTTGACGCCGCCCCCTCCCTTACGACACCCTTTCACTACTCAATTAGTGAAAGGGTGAAGATGGCAGAGTCCGCGGCAGTCGAGTTCCGCATCGACCGGCGCAGCGGCGTCGCCACCTACCTCCAGATCGTCCAGCAGACCAGACAGGCCCTGCGCCTGGGCCTGCTGGAACCGGGCGACCGGCTGCCCACCGCCCGGGAGGTGGTCGAGGCGACCGCGATCAACCCGAACACCGTGCTCAAGGCGTACCGCGAGCTCGAACGCGAAGGGCTGGTCGAGGCCCGGCGCGGCCTCGGCACCTTCGTCACCCGGTCGCTCGGTGGCGCGGCGGCCGCCGACGACTCCCCGCTGCGCGCCGAGCTCACCGCCTGGGCGGGCAGGGCGCGGGCGGCCGGACTCGAACGCGACGACGTGAGCGCGCTCTTCACCGCCGTACTGGACAGCACATTCGAGGGGGAACAGGACCGATGACAGGTACCGCGCTGGAGGCCGAAGGGCTCGGCATGAGATACCGGGGCCGCGGAGGCGGCTGGGCGCTGCGGGACTGCACGTTCCGGCTGCCCGCCGGAGCCGTCTGCGCGCTCGTCGGGCCGAACGGCGCCGGGAAGTCCACCCTGCTCGCCCTGGCGGCGGGTCTCCTGCGGCCGGCCGAGGGAACGCTGCGGGTCCTGGACTCGGCGCCCGGCGAGACGCGTGCCCGGATGGCCTACGTGGCCCAGGACAAGCCGCTCTACCCGCAGTTGACGGTCGCCGAAACCCTGTGGGCCGGTGCGGAGCTGAACCCGGTCGGCTGGGACCGGGAGGCGGCGGCGCGCATCGCCGAACCGCTGCCCCCGGGCATGAAGGTCCGCGACCTCTCGGGCGGTCAGCGCACCCGGCTCGCCCTCGCCCTCGCGCTGGGCAAGCGCGCCGAACTGCTGCTTCTGGACGAGCCGATGGCCGACCTCGATCCCCTCGCCCGCCACCAGTTGATGGGCGCCCTCATGGCCGAGGCCGCCGAGCACCGGACGACCATCGTGATGTCCTCGCACATCCTCAGTGAGCTGGAGGGCGCCTGCGACCACCTCCTCCTGGTGGACGGCGGCCACATCCGCCTCGGCGGCGAGACGGACGACCTGATCGCGGCGCACGCCGTCCTCACGGGCCCGGTCCGCGACCTGGCCCCGCACACGGTGATCGAATCCCGCACGACCGGCCGCGCCCTGACCGCCCTGGTCCGCCCGGAGGGGGCGGTCGACCCTGCCTGGGAGCGATCCGAGCCCACCCTGGAGGAGCTGTTGCTCGCCCACCTGCGCTCCCCGGAGGCCCCGGCGCTGCTCACCCCGAGCACGACGAGCCGTCAGGCGGTGGCGGCATGAGCGCGCTTGCCCTGCGCGCCCCGGCGCGCGTCGTCGTACGCATGCAGCGCCGTGCCCTGTGGGCGGGCGGCATACTCGTGGTCCTCGGCATCGCCTTCGTGATCGGGCTGCGGATCTGGGTCGCGTCCGGGCACGAGAACTGCCCGGACGGCGACACCACGCGCTGCGGCGACGGCACCTATCTGGCCACCTACGCCCGCAGCGCGACCCAGACCTACCTGTCGGGTGGGGGGGCCGCCCTCCTGGTGCTCTCCGTGCTCATCGGGGTCTTCGTCGCGGGCCCGCTGATCGCCCGCGAACTGGAGAACGGCACAGTCCGCTTCGCCTGGGCCCAGTCGGTCTCACCCGCCCGCTGGCTCGCGGCCCGGCTCGCCCTGCCGGCCGTCCTGGCGACCGCCGGCGTGACCGTGCTGGTGCTCGTCTACCGGTGGGGCCGGTCGGGCGTCCTCGGTGACTCTCCCTACGAACTCAGCTGGTCCCGAAGCGGCGTCTACCCCGCCCTCGGCCCGGTCGCCCTCGCCTACGCCCTGTTCGCCGTCGCCCTCGGAGCGCTGTGCGCCGTCCTCGTACGCCGCACGCTCCCGGCCATGGCCCTCACGGCCGTGGTCCTGGGCACGGTCATGTACGGCTTCGGCAAGCGGCGCTACGAGCTTTGGCCCGCCACCCGCGGCCTCGGCCACGACCCGTGGCCCAGCGGCAACGCGTGGCCCGTCGAATCGGGCATGCTCACCGCCTCGGGCAAGGAGCTGTACTGGAAGGATTGCTTCGCCAGGGGCACCGCGGGTCCGGACTGCCTGAAGGACCAGGGCGGGGTCACCAGCTTCGTCGACTACCACCAGGCCTCCCATTTCTGGCCCCTCCAGCTCATGGAAACCGGCATCCTGCTCGTCCTGGCGGCAGCCGCCACCGCCCTCGCCTTCCGGGTCCTGCGCCGCTACCACGCCTGAGCCGTTTCCAAACCCGTCCGGGGCCCCTGCCCCGGACGGGACCCCCACACACGGCCACCCACCGCTTCCCGCACGTCATGTCGTCGTAACCACGCATTCAGACGGCCTTGCGACCCTCGCAGGATGCAGCCAGCTGTGCCGTCCCCCCGCAACGGGCGAAATACCGGCAGAACGCGCCCCGACCGCGCCGTCCACGCGATCTCGTCCTCCTCCGACGCGCCCCCGGAGCGCTCCGGGCGGAACAATGGGCTCATGAGCCAGCAGCCCAGCTCCGAGGTCCCGGTCCAGCCCGCCGCCCAGCCCTCCGTCGGTGCCCTCGCCGCACACCGGCCGCATGCCGTCGCCGCCTCCGGGAGGAGCGCGGCCCTGTCCACCGCCGCCGATTTCGACCCCGACATCGACGCCGACGCCGACGCCTACGAACCCGAGGTGGACGGCGACGAGCTGCCGCAGGGCCGCTTCCTGGACCGGGAACGCAGCTGGCTCGCGTTCAACGAACGCGTCCTCGAACTGGCCGAGGACCCGACCACGCCCCTCCTGGAGCGGGCCAACTTCCTGGCGATCTTCGCGTCGAACCTGGACGAGTTCTTCATGGTCCGGGTCGCCGGCCTGAAGCGCCGCATCGCGACCGGGGTCGCCACCCGGTCCGCATCCGGCCTCCAGCCCCGCGAGGTGCTGGACCTGATCTGGACCCGCTCGCGCGAGCTCATGGCCCGGCACGCCGCCTGCTACCAGCAGGACGTCGCCCCCGCCCTGTCCGACGAGGGCATCCAGCTGATCCGCTGGCCGGAGCTGACCGACAAGGAGCAGGCCCGGCTGTTCACCTTCTTCCGGCAGCGCGTCTTCCCCGTCCTCACCCCCCTCGCCGTGGACCCGGCCCACCCCTTCCCGTACATCTCCGGCCTGTCGCTGAACCTCGCCGTCGTCGTACGCAATCCGGTCAGCGGCCACCGCCACTTCGCCCGGGTCAAGGTGCCGCCGCTGCTGACCCGCTTCCTGGAGGCGTCGCCCCAGCGCTACGTCCCCATAGAGGACGTCATCGCGGCCCACCTGGAGGAACTGTTCCCGGGGATGGAGGTGCTGGCCCACCACATGTTCCGGGTCACCAGGAACGAGGACCTGGAGGTCGAGGAGGACGACGCCGAGAACCTCCTCAAGGCCCTGGAGAAGGAGCTGATGCGCCGCCGCTTCGGCCCGCCGGTCCGCCTGGAGGTCGAGGAGTCCATCGACCCGTACGTGCTGGACCTGCTGGTCCGCGAGCTGAAGGTGTCCGACGCCGAGGTCTACCCGCTGCCGGGTCCCCTCGACCTCACCGGCCTCTTCGGCATAGCGTCACTGGACCGCCCCGAGCTGAAGTACCCCAAGTTCATCGCGGGCACCCACCGCGACCTCGCCGAGGTCGAGTCCGCGTCCGCCCCGGACATCTTCGCCGCCGTGCGCGAGCGCGACGTGCTGCTGCACCACCCGTACGACTCCTTCTCCACCTCCGTCCAGGCGTTCCTGGAACAGGCGGCGGGCGACCCGGACGTCCTCGCGATCAAGCAGACGCTGTACCGGACCTCCGGCGACTCGCCGATAGTGGACGCCCTCATCGACGCCGCCGAATCCGGCAAACAGGTCCTCGTCCTGGTCGAGATCAAGGCCCGCTTCGACGAGCAGGCCAACATCAAATGGGCGCGCAAGCTCGAAGAGGCGGGCTGCCACGTCGTCTACGGGCTCGTCGGCCTGAAGACCCACTGCAAGCTCTCCCTCGTCGTCCGCCAGGAGGGCGACACCCTGCGCCGCTACTCGCACGTCGGCACCGGCAACTACCACCCCAAGACGGCCAGGCTCTACGAGGACCTGGGGCTGCTCACCGCCGACCCGCAGGTCGGCGCCGACCTCTCCGACCTCTTCAACCGGCTCTCCGGCTACTCCCGCCGCGAGACCTACCGCCGCCTCCTCGTCGCCCCCAAGTCGCTGCGCGACGGCCTGGTCGCCCGCATCACCAAGGAAGTCACGCACCACCGCGCGGGCCGCCCCGCCTACGTACGCATCAAGGTCAACTCGATGGTGGACGAGGCGATCATCGACGCCTGCTACCGGGCCGCCCAGGCCGGCGTCCCCGTCGACATCTGGGTGCGCGGCATCTGCGCGATCCGCCCCGGCGTCACCGGCCTCTCCGAGAACATCCGGGTCCGCTCGGTCCTCGGCCGCTTCCTCGAACACTCCCGGGTCTTCGCCTTCGGCAACGGCGGCGAACCCGAAGTCTGGTTCGGCAGCGCCGACATGATGCACCGCAACCTCGACCGCCGCATCGAGGCCCTGGTCCGGGTCACCGACCCCGCCCACCGCGCCGCCCTCAGCCGCCTCCTGGAGACCGGCATGGCCGACACCACCTCCTCCTGGCACCTGGGCCCCGACGGCAACTGGACCCGGCACTCCGTGGACGCGGACGGCAAACCCCTGCGGCACGTACAGGAAATGCTCATTGACGCCCGGAGGCGCCGGCGTGCGACGCCCTGACCACCACACCCAGGCCGCCGCCCCGGCCCACGCCCCCGGCATCACCGGCGTGAACGCCGGGGCCGTCCTCGGCCCCTATCTGCGCACCCAGGCCGCCGACTTCCTGCGCAGCCTGCGCCTGCACCGCGAGAACACCGCCCCCACGGACGCCGGAACGCGCGCCGCCGAACAGGCCGCCACCGCACTGCGCCGCTCCTCCCGCCGGATCGGTGCCACCCTGCGCACCTTCCGCACCGCGCTCGACCCGCTCTGGGCGGAGCAGCTGCGCACCGAACTCTCCTGGCTCTCCGGCACCCTCGCCCGCGAACACGCGTATGCGGACCGGCTCACCCGGCTCCTGGAAGCGCTGCACGGCCTCTCCGGCGCCCCCGTCCTCCCGGCCGCCCGTACCGGCGACTCCACGGGAACGGCCCGCCCCGTGCTCGGCGTCGGCGCCGCCCGCGCCGGCGCCCTGCTGGAACGGCAGCTCACCCTCGCCCGGACCCGCGCCCACTCCGCCGCCCTCCAGGCCCTCGGCTCCTCCCGCTTCCACGCGGTGGCCGACGCCGTCGCGCTGCTCGCCTCCGAGGTCCCGCTCTCCCCCGCCGCGGCCGGCCCCGCCGGTGACGTCCTCGCCGAACCCGCGGACCGGGCGGAGCAGCGGCTGCTCGCGGCCGTCGCCGCGCTGCCCTCCGACGAGTCGGCGGAGCCGTACAACGAGGCGCACGACGCGCCCTGGCACCAGACCCGGCTGCTGCTCCGGCTCCACCGCTACGCCCACGAGGTGGTGCACGGCGCCCCCGACCCGGTCCTGGCCGCCCCGGGCCGCGCCCTCGACCTGCACCGGGACGCGGCGGAGGCGGCCGCCGCGGCCGCCACGGCCGCCCGCACCCCGAGGATCGCCCCGGCGACCGCGTACGCCCTGGGCGTGCTCCACGCCGACCAGCGCCACGAGGTGGAGGCGGCGCGCGCCGTCTTCCGCGAGAGCTGGGCCTGTGCGACGACGGGGGCGGCGCGGTCGTGAGCGGCACGGTGCGGGCGGCGGGCTGCGTCCTGTGGCGCCGGCCGCCCGCGCCCGCCGGGGGCGTGGAGCTGTGCCTCGTCCACCGGCCGCGTTACGACGACTGGTCGTTCCCCAAGGGCAAGCTGAAACGCGGCGAGTCCCCGCGGGAGGCGGCGGTCCGCGAGGTCCTGGAGGAGACGGGCCACCACTGTGTGCCGGGGGCCGTGCTGCCCATGGTGCGGTACGTCGCGAACGGGCGCCCGAAGGAGGTCACGTACTGGTCCGCCGAGGCCACCGCGGGCTCCTTCGCCCCGAACCACGAGGTGGACGCGGTGCTGTGGCTGCCGCCGGCGGCCGCCCGCGAGCGTCTGACCCAGCCGCGCGACCGCGAGGTGCTGGAAGCGGCACTGAGGACACTGCCGCAGAACCCCAGCCCGTCCGGCGTTTGAGGACGGAACCGGCGCCCGCGACCGGGCCGCTCACGCGTGTTTCGCCGCCCCGGGGCCCGGGAACCTCGTCGCCCCGCACGGTTCACCCCCCGTTCACTCACCCCCGTAAACCACGTCACCTGTTCTGCCTAATTTCAGACCTACCGGGTGCAGCGATCAGCCACTGCACCGCCCGCGTCGCACGCCGCCCGCAAGCAGCCGCGGCGGCTTCTGGAAGGAACACCCGAAAGTGAAGCTTCAGCGCAAGAACCGGCTTCGTGCCACCGCGCTCGGTGCCCTCGCCGTCTCCGGCGCCCTGGTCCTCACGGCGTGCGGTTCGGACGACAACAGCGGCGACACCTCCGCCACCGGCGGCGCCAAGACGAAGGCCGCGTCCAACGTCAAGTGCGACGGCGCCAAGGGCCAGCTGCGCGCCTCCGGCTCCAGCGCGCAGAAGAACGCCATGGACCTCTGGGTCAAGGAGTACATGGCCGCCTGCTCCGGCGTGGAGATCAACTACAACTCCTCCTCGTCCGGCGAGGGCATCGTCGCCTTCAACCAGGGCACCGTCGGCTTCGCCGGCTCCGACTCGGCGCTGAAGCCCGAGGAGGTCGCCGACTCCAAGAAGATCTGCAAGACCGGCCAGGGCATCAACCTCCCGATGGTCGGCGGCCCGATCGCCGTCGGCTTCCACCTCGAGGGCGTCGACAGCCTGACCCTGGACGCCCCCACCCTCGCCAAGATCTTCGACACGAAGATCAAGAAGTGGAACGACGAGGCGATCGCCAAGCTCAACCCCGACGCCAAGCTGCCGGACAAGGCGATCCAGCCCTTCCACCGCTCCGAGGACTCCGGCACCACGCAGAACCTCGGCAAGTACCTCGGCGCGGCCGCCCCGAAGGACTGGACGTACGAGGCCGAGAAGAAGTGGCCCGCCCCCGGCGGCCAGGCCGCGTCCGGCTCCTCCGGTGTCGCCACCCAGGTCAAGCAGGTCGACGGCTCCATCGGCTACTTCGAGCTGTCCTACGCCACCTCGCAGCAGATCTCCACGGTCGACATCGACACCGGCGGCTCCGCCCCGGTCAAGGCGTCCTCCGAGAACGCCTCGAAGGCCATCGCCGCCGCCAAGATCAAGGGCACC
This sequence comes from Streptomyces sp. NPDC052299, assembly GCF_040679335.1. Lineage (NCBI taxonomy): Bacteria > Bacillati > Actinomycetota > Actinomycetes > Kitasatosporales > Streptomycetaceae > Streptomyces > Streptomyces sp. NPDC052299. Next base: position 390,556 of record NZ_JBFAUP010000004.1, read on the forward strand.
GGCAAGGACCTGGCGCTCGACCTCGACTACACGACCAAGGCCGAGGGCGCCTACCCGCTGGTCCTCGTCACCTACGAGGTCGTCTGCGACACCGGCAACAAGGCCGACACCCTCGGCACCGTGAAGTCCTTCCTGACCTACACCGCCTCGGCGGACGGCCAGAAGCTCCTCACCGAGGCGGGCTACGCCCCGATCCCCGAGGAGATCAACGCCAAGGTCCGCGAGACCGTCGCCGGCCTCTCGTAACCGGCCGGACGACACCCAGCGCATCCGGCGGCCGGCCCGGAACACCCCTCCGGACCGGCCGCCACCCCTCCGGTGCACCGCCGCCAGGGGAGCCCCGGCTCCCCCACACAGACCGGAAAGACCATGGCTTCCACCACACAACAGATACAGACCCCACCGGGCAGGCGACCCCGCCCCCGGTCCACGGGCCGCGCCGGCGACCGGATCTTCCTCGGCCTCTCACGCGGCTCCGGCATCCTGCTCCTGGTGATCATGGCGTCGATCGCCGTGTTCCTCACCTACCGCGCCGCGATCGCCATCTCGAAGGACGAGGGCAACTTCCTCACCACCTTCGACTGGAACCCGGCCGGTGACCCGCCCGTCTTCGGCATCGCCGTCCTGCTCTTCGGGACCGTCGTCAGCTCCGTGATCGCGATGGTCATCGCGGTCCCCGTCGCCGTCGGCATCGCCCTGTTCATCTCGCACTACGCCCCGCGCAAGCTGGCCGGCCCGATCGCCTACGTCATCGACCTGCTCGCCGCCGTCCCCAGCATCGTCTACGGCATCTGGGGCGCCCTCGTCCTCGTGCCGTACCTGGAGGGGCTCAACCTCTGGCTCGACCAGTTCTTCGGCTGGACCTACGTCTTCGAGAAGACCGAGATCGGCGTCGCCCGCTCCCTCTTCACCGTCGGCATCCTCCTCGCGGTCATGATCCTCCCGATCGTGACCAGCGTCAGCCGGGAGGTCTTCCTCCAGGTCCCCCGGATGAACGAGGAGGCCGCGCTCGCCCTCGGCGCCACGCGCTGGGAGGTCATCCGCCTCTCGGTCCTGCCCTTCGGCCGCTCCGGCGTGATCTCCGCGTCGATGCTGGGCCTCGGCCGCGCGCTCGGCGAGACGATGGCCGTCGCCACCGTCCTGTCGCCGAACTTCCTGATCTCGCTGCACGTGCTCAACCCGGGCGGCGGGACGTTCGCCCAGAACATCGCGGCGAAGTTCGGCGAGGCCGACGCGTTCGGGCGGGACGCCCTGATCGCCTCCGGCCTGGTCCTCTTCGTCCTCACCCTGCTGGTCAACGGCGCGGCCCGGCTCATCATCGCCCGCCGCAAGGAGTACTCGGGGGCCAACGCATGAGCCACGCCACCACCACCCCCGGCGTCCAGGAGCTCCCGACGCCCGCACCGGCCGCCCCGAAGGGCAGCCTCAGCAGCCGGTCCCTGCCGCGCCTCGCGCCGCTCGGCTTCGCCGTCGTCGCGATCGTCCTCGGCATCGGCCTGAGCCTCGCCGCCGGCTGGCAGAGCCGTGTGCAGTGGGGCCTGATCTCCGCGCTGTTCTTCCTGGTCATCTCGTACGTCGCCACCAGCGTGGTCGAGAACCAGCGCCAGGCCCGCGACCGCCTCGCCACCAGCCTGGTCTGGGTGTGCTTCCTGCTCGCCGTCGTCCCGCTGGCCTCGCTGCTCTGGACGACCGTCAGCCGCGGCTCCGAACGCCTGGACGGCTACTTCCTGACCCACTCGATGGCCGGTGTCCTCGGGCCCGAGGCCAGCGGCGGCGTCTACCACGCGCTGATCGGCACCCTGGAACAGGTCGGCATCGCCACCCTGATCTCCGCCCCGCTCGGCCTGCTCACCGCCGTCTACCTGGTGGAGTACGGCAAGGGCGCGCTGGCCAGAGCCGTCACCTTCTTCGTCGACGTCATGACCGGCATCCCGTCGATCGTGGCCGGCCTCTTCATCCTCTCGATCATGCTCATCGCGGGCCTGGAACCGTCCGGCCTGATGGGCTCGCTCGCCCTGACGATCCTGATGATCCCGGTCGTCGTCCGCTCCACCGAGGAGATGCTCAAGCTCGTCCCCAACGAGCTCCGCGAGGCATCGCTCGCCCTCGGCATCCCGAAGTGGCGCACGATCCTGAAGGTGGTCCTGCCGACCGCGATCGGCGGCATCGCGACCGGCGTCATGCTCGCCGTCGCCCGCATCGCCGGCGAGACCGCCCCGATCATCCTGCTGGTCTTCGGCAGCCAGCTGATCAACACCAACCCCTTCGAAGGCGCCCAGTCGTCGCTGCCCTTCTACATCTACGAGCAGTACAAGATCGGGGAGGCCGCGTCCTACGACCGCGCCTGGGCAGCGGCCCTGGTCCTGATCGCCTTCGTCATGATCCTCAACCTGGTGGCCCGCGGCATCGCCCGCTGGAAGGCCCCCAAGGCCGGGCGCTAGGCCCGCCGGAAAGCAGCAGTGATTCAGATGGCCAAGCGCATCGACGTCAGCGGACTGTCGGCCTACTACGGCAGCCACAAGGCGATAGACGACATCTCCATGACCATCGAGCCCCGCTCGGTGACCGCCTTCATCGGCCCCTCCGGCTGCGGCAAGTCCACCTTCCTGCGCACCCTGAACCGTATGCACGAGGTCACCCCCGGCGGCCGCGTCGAGGGCAAGGTGCTCCTGGACGACGAGAACCTGTACGGGACGAACGTCGACCCGGTGACCGTACGCCGTACGGTCGGCATGGTCTTCCAGCGCCCGAACCCCTTCCCCACCATGTCGATCTTCGACAACGTGGCGGCGGGCCTGCGCCTCAACGGCTCGTACCGCAAGAGCGCCCTCAACGACATCGTGGAGAAGTCCCTGCGCGGGGCGAACCTGTGGAACGAGGTCAAGGACCGGCTGAACAAGCCCGGCTCGGGCCTCTCCGGCGGTCAGCAGCAGCGCCTGTGCATCGCCCGCGCCATCGCCGTCGAGCCGGACGTGCTGCTGATGGACGAGCCGTGCTCCGCCCTCGACCCGATCTCCACCCTCGCCATCGAGGACCTGGTCGGCGAGCTGAAGGAGCGGTTCACGATCGTCATCGTCACGCACAACATGCAGCAGGCGGCCCGCGTCTCGGACCGCACCGCGTTCTTCAACCTGGCGGCGGTCGGCAAGCCCGGCAAGCTCATCGAGATCGACGAGACCGAGCGCATCTTCTCCAACCCGTCGGTCCAGGCCACCGAGGACTACATCTCCGGCCGCTTCGGCTGATCCGCCCGGCCCTCCCGTACGGCCTTGGGGTGCTGCATGGCGGTGCCACCACAAGGCGAAGAGGGTCCGCCCCGCACCCCGAGGGGGTGCGGGGCGGACCCACAGGACCAAGCCCGTCCGGCTAGCCGAACATCAGGTAGACGACCCCGTAACTCGCGGCGGCGACCAGCGCGGCGGCCGGCATCGTGATGAACCAGCCGAGGATGATGTTCTTCGCGACGCCCCACCGCACCGCGTTCACCCGCTTCGTGGCGCCCACGCCCATGATCGCCGAGGTGATCACATGCGTGGTCGAGATCGGCGCGTGGAAGAGGAACGCCGAACCGAACATGATCGACGCACCCGTCGTCTCGGCGGCGAACCCCTGCGGCGGGTCCAGCTCGATGATCTTCCGGCCGAGCGTACGCATGATGCGCCAGCCGCCCGCGTACGTACCGAGCGACAGCATCAGCGCGCAGACCAGCTTCACCCAGACCGGGATCGGATCGCTCGGGGACTCGACGTCGGCGATGACCAGGGCCATCACCACGATGCCCATCGTCTTCTGCGCGTCCTGGAGACCGTGCCCGAGCGCCATGCCCGCGGCCGAGACCGTCTGCGCGATGCGGAAACCGCGCTTGGCCTTGTGCGGGTTGGCCTTCCGGAACATCCACATGATGGCGACCATCACCAGATAACCGACCACCAGGCCGATCACCGGCGACAGGAACATCGGGATGACGATCTTGTCGAGCACCCCGTCCCAGTGCACCATCGTCCCGCCGGCCAGCGCCGCGCCGACCATCCCGCCGAACAGCGCGTGCGAGGACGACGAGGGCAGGCCGAAGTACCAGGTGATCAGGTTCCAGATGACGGCACCGACGAGCGCGGCGAAGAGGATGCCCATCCCCTTGTTGCCCTCGGGCGTCGCGATCAGGCCCTCGCTGACGGTCTTGGCGACCCCGCTGCCGAGGAACGCGCCCGCGAGGTTCATCACGGCCGCCATCGCCAGCGCCGCACGCGGCGTCAGCGCACGGGTCGAGACCGACGTGGCGATCGCGTTCGCCGAGTCGTGGAAGCCGTTGGTGTAGGTGAAGCCGAGCGCGACGCCGATGGTCACGATCAGTACGAAGGTGTCCACGTGGTTCAGGACTCCTTGACCGCGATGGTCTCCACCGTGTTCGCGACGTGCTCGAACGCGTCGGCAGCCTCTTCCAGCACATCCACGATCTGCTTCAGCTTCAGCACCTCTATGGCGTCGTACTTGCCGTTGAAGAGGTGGGCGAGCAGCTTGCGGTGGATCTGGTCGGCCTGGTTCTCCAGCCGGTTGACCTCGATCCAGTACTCGGTGAGGTTGTCCATCGTGCGCAGACCCGGCATGGCCTCGGCGGTCAGTTCGGCCGCCCGCGCCAGCACCTCGATCTGCTGCTCCACGCCCTTGGGCAGCGTCTCGATCTGATACAGCACGACCAGATCGACGGCCTCCTCCATGAAGTCCATGATGTCGTCGAGCGACGACGCGAGGTTGTAAATGTCCTCACGGTCGAACGGCGTAATGAAGGAGGAGTTCAGCTGGTGGAAGATCGCGTGGGTCGCATCGTCCCCCGCGTGCTCCGCTGCCCGCATGCGCTCCGCGATCTCGGCCCGGGAGGACGAATCCGCCCCGAGCAGTTCCATCAGGAGTTTCGAGCCCGTGACGATGTTGTCCGCGGATGCGGAGAACATGTCGTAGAAGCTCGTCTCCCTGGGGGTCAGACGAAAGCGCACGTGGGGTCCTCGGGGTGCTTTGGATTCGGTCAGGCTGATGCTAGGCGCATCATCCGGCCACGGCTAACCGGCATTCTTCAGTGTCGCGCATCAGGCACAGTGATCAGCACGGGACCCCGGTCACGTTTCAGCTGAATTCGTTAGGATATACCCACCAGGGGTATATAAACGGCAGGGTAAAGGGAAAACGGGAGGCAGCAATGACCACCACCGAGGCCATGGGGACCGGACCCTCACCGGACGCGGTGCCCGGCGCCGCCCCCGTGGAAGCGCTCGTCACGGACCACGACCGCGGAATACACGGCTACCACCACCAGAAGGCCGAACACCTCAAGCGCCTGCGCCGCATCGAGGGCCAGATCCGCGGCCTGCAGCGCATGGTGGACGAGGACGTCTACTGCATCGACATACTCACCCAGGTCTCGGCGTCCACCAAGGCGCTCCAGTCCTTCGCGCTCCAGCTCCTGGAGGAACACCTGCGGCACTGCGTCGCCGACGCGGCCCTCAAGGGCGGCGACGAGGTCGACGCCAAGGTCGAGGAGGCCACCAAGGCCATCGCCCGCCTGCTGCGCACCTGACCCCGACGGTCCCGTCAGCCCCGGTGGTCGCCCTGCCGGGGGACGGTGGTGCGGTCGGTGTCCGTCCTCACGTCGAGCACCTCGTCGATGCGGTCCGCACTGAGCCGTTCCCCGATCGCCGCGGCAGCGGCGATCATCAGCTCCCCGCACAGCTCGATCTCGGCGAGCGCCACATGGTCCGAAACGGTCGGGCTGAGCGTCACCACGTCACTCACCTCTCACTGCCGTCACCGGCTTCCTAGGGTAGACAGCCCGACACGCACCGCGCATGGCACGGACGGACCATTTCGCCCCCACCGGAGGGCTAGGGCCTGGGGGCGGGCATGCGACTCATCTCACGCCCGCCCCTGCTCGATCTCGCCCGTGTAGATGTCCCGCTCGTGCGGCAGTCGTACGGTGACGGGCACGCCGAACCCGTACAGGAGCGTCGTGGAGACGACCTCCGCCGCCGGGCCCTCGTTGGCGAAGCTGAACCGGTGGCGCACCTTGCGCAGCCGCCCCTGCTCGTCCAGATACGCGTCGAAAGGGACGGCCCGCGCGCGGAACCCTTTCGCCGCCGCCGTCAGGGACGCGCGCGCACCGGGCGCCGCCAGCCGCGCCGCCCGGCCGATGTCCGCGGTGCCCCGGTAGTGCCGCACGGCGACCCCGGCCACGTCCGTCTCGCCCACGTACGTCACGGCCCCCGCCCCCCGCAGCAGCTCGGCGGCGGCCAGCGGATCGGTCACCCCGCCGGTGACCAGATTGCCGTCCTCCAGGGCCGTCGTGTCGATCCGCACCCACTTGTCGGCGGGCACCCCCGCCCCCCGGTTCATCATGTACAGCGCACCCGGCGCCAGCAGCTCCGTGATCGGCCGGTGCTCCTCCTCGCCCGCCGCGTCGGGCGGCAGCACCACCTTCAGCCGGCCCGACCCGGCCCGGAAGTCGTACGCCCCCGAGCCCCGGATCGTGACCCGGGTGCCGCCCGCGGCCGTCTCCATCGACGTGCTCACCTCGGCGCTCGCCACCCCGTCCCCGGCGAGCACCACCGCCGCCCGCCGCACCACCTCGGTGCCGCCGTCCCGGGCGTCCGCGGCCGCCGCCGCACGGTCGGCGCCGCCGCCACCGGCGCACCCGGCGGCCGCCGCCGTCACGCCCACCGCGACGAGGGCGCGCACGACGCGCACCCCGCCTCTGGACCTGTGCTGCTGCACCACCATCGCCTGCCCATCCCCAAACGCCGAACCGCTCGCCCGAGCCCGTGTCCGCCACGCATAACGACCGCCCGTGCCCCCTGTAACGTCCACGCCCCCGATTGGCGCCGTCACCCCCGTCCGAGCGCCCCCTCACGGTTGACGGACCCCTCCCGGGCGGGCCGCCCCGCCCAGTACCGTGTTCGCGTGTACGACCAACACGCCGCCGAGGTCCCGCCGACCCGACCCGCCCACGAGCCCACCACCGTCGAACGCGGCTCGTTCTGCACCGCCCGCTGCGCCTGCGGCTGGTCCGGGCCCGCCCGCCGGTCCCGCGACCGGGCCCGCGCGGACGCCGACGAGCACCGCACCACGGCCTGAGCACCGGCCCTCCGTCCCCCTCTCCCCCACACCGGAGGTCCGATGACCCCACCGAACCGGCGCACGCTCCTCGCCGCGGGCGCCGCCGTCCTCACCGGTGCCACCGCCACCGCGTGCGAGGGCACCGACCCGACGGACCCGGCCCCCGGCGACACCCGGCCCCCCAACGGGCCCGCCTCGTCCCCGGCCCCCTCGACGCCCAAACCCTCCAAGCCCTCCAAGCCCTCCGGACCCGCGGACTGGTCCGCGCTGGGCAAGAGCCTCGACGGGCCGCTGATCCGCCCGGGCGACACCGCGTACCCGACGGCCCGTCAGCTCTACAACACCCGCTTCGACGACCAGAAACCGGCCGGGATCGCCTACGTCCGGCACGAGGACGACGTCCGCGAGTGCCTGGCCTTCGCCCGCCGCGCCTCCGTTCCGGTCGCGATCCGCAGCGGCGGCCACTCGTACGCCGGCTGGTCGAGCGGCAACGGCCGCCTGGTGATTGACGTCGCGTCACTCGACCGCGTCGGGGCCGACGGCACGATCGGCGCCGGCGCCAAGCTCCTCGACGTCTACGAGGGCCTGGCCGCGCACGGCGTGACGATCCCCGGCGGCTCCTGCCCCACGGTCGGCATCTCCGGCCTCACCCTCGGCGGCGGCCACGGCGTCGCCGCCCGCGCCTACGGCCTGACCTGCGACAGCCTCACCGCCGCCACCCTCGTCACGGCCGACGGCCGCACCGTGACCGCCGACGCCAAACACGACCCGGATCTCTTCTGGGCCCTGCGCGGCGCGGGCAACGGCAACTTCGGCGTCGTCACGAGCCTCCGTTTCCGTACGCACTCCGCCCCTCGGACGGTCACCGCCTACATGTCATGGCCCTGGTCACGCGCCCGGGACGTCGTCACCGCCTGGCAGGAGTGGGGACCGGACCAGCCCGACGAGATCTGGTCCGCCGCGCACCTCGACGCCGGGCCGGGCGGCAGCAACCCGACGGTCTCGGTGTCGGCCTTCAGCCTCGGCACCTACGGGGACCTGCAGAACGCCGTGGACCGCCTCGCCGACCGCATCGGCGCCTCCGCCACCTCGGTCTCGCTGCGCCGCCGCGACTACCAGGAGGCGATGCTCGTGTACGCGGGCTGCTCGGGGCTCACGGACGCGCAGTGCCACCTCCCGGGGACCACGCCGGGCCGTACCCCGCAGGGCGCCCTCCGGCGCGAGACGTACGCCGCCGCCTCCGACTTCTACGACCGCTCGCTCCCCCCGGCGGGCGTTTCGGCCCTGCTCGACGCGGTCCAGGCGTTCACCCGGCTCGTCCCGGGCCAGGGCGGCGGCGGCTCGGTCGCGCTGACCGCGCTCGGCGGGGCGGTGAACCGGGTGGACCCGCGGGCCACGGCGTTCGTCCACCGCCGCTCCCGGATGCTCGCCCAGTACATCGGGGCCTGGCGGCCGGGGGCCCCGGGAACGGCCCAGCAGAAGTGGCTGAAAGACACCCATGCGGCGATGCGCCCGTACGCGTCCGGGGCGGCGTACCAGAACTACACGGACCCGTCCCTGACCAACTGGCGCTCCGCGTACTACGGCTCGGGGGCGACGCGCCTGGCCCGGGTGAAGCAGCGGTACGACCCGGAGGGGCTGTTCACGTACGCGCAGGGGGTGTGAGGGGCGGGCCCCTCCGGATACACGTGTGCCCCGGGCCGCTCCTGCGGGCTCCGGGGCACGTGCGTGAGGGGGACGGGGCTCAGGCCGCGAGGCCCTTCTCGCCGTCGGAGCCGCCGCCGCGCGAACCGGGGCGCGGTTCGGGAATCCCGAGCGCGTCGCTCCGGCCGGAGTCCGCGGCCACGGGCCGGCGCGACCGGACGAGGGGGCCGAGGCGGGCGGACCGGGAGACGGCCGCCACGAGGGGCGTCAGCAGCAGCATCGCCAGCGGCGCGAGCAGCAGCGCGACGGCCGTACCGAGGGCGAAGCCGCCGACGACGTCGGTCGGGTAGTGGACGCCCATGTAGACCCGGCAGAAGCCTTCCAGCAGGGCGAGCCCGATGGCCGCGATGCCGAACTTCCGGTGGGCGACGAAGAGCCCGACGCCGAGGGCCATCGCCATCGTGGCGTGGTCGCTGACGAACGAGAAGTCGTTCTTCCCGTTGACCAGGACGTCGAGCCCGGAGTGGTCCTTGAACGGCCGCGGCCGTTCCACGAAGCCACGGATCGGAATGTTGATGAGCAGGGCGATACCGGCCGCGAGCGGCGCCCACACGAGCCCGGCCACCGCCGACACGGATTCCTCGGCCGTGCCGCGCCGGCGAACGCTCCACCAGCACCACAGGACCACGAGGACCATGCCGAGCATGATCCCGTACTCTCCGACGAACTCCATGACCCGGTCGAACCAGGTGGGAGCGGACTTGGCGAGCCCGTTGATGTCGTAGAGCAGGCTGACGTCGGGGTTCGACCCATCCAGTGCGAGTCCAGCCATCTGCTGCGGCCCCTTGCCTTGTCTGCTGCTGCGGCACACGTCCCTGTGCGCCGCGATTCACGAACCCCCGTGTTCGGTCCGTCCACGTCGATCACTCACGCGCCCAGCCAGAGAACGACGCGCCCTGCGCGTACGTTCCACTCTCCACCGAATGATCACCATGACGTTATCGAAGAGTGACACATCGTCGCAGCTCAGGGCCCGGGCTTCACGGAGAGTTCCGGCCACCGGCACGGGGGCCTCAGGCGGCCGGCCCCGTGGTCGGCAGCGCCGCGGCCCCGTCCTTGGTCACGCGTGTGGCACCGAAGTAGTCGGGCGTGTCGATCTTGTCGAACCGAATGACCGCACCAGTGTACGGAGCATTGATCATGTATCCGCCCCCGACGTACAGGCCGACGTGATGAATGGCACGGGAATTGGTCAGATCGTCGGAGAAGAACACCAGATCACCGGGGAGCAGTTCATCGCGCGAGGGGTGCGGCCCGGCGTTGTACTGGTCGTTCGCGACGCGGGGCAGCTCGATGTCGACGGACCGGTACGCGGCCTGGGTCAGCCCGGAACAGTCGAACCGCCCGCCCTGCTCGGGCGTGCCGTTTCCGCCCCACAGATACTTCGTGCCGAGCTTCTTCTGAGCGAAGTAGATGGCCCCGGCCGCCTGCTGGGAGGGCTGCACACGGCCGACGGGCCGGGCGAAGCTCTTCTCCAGCGAACGGATGATCTTGACGTAGTTCTTCGTCTCCGAGATGTCGGGCACGCCGCCCGACTTGATCACGCGGTACGCCCCCGCGTTGTAGGCCGCGAGCATGTTGTCGGTGGGGTCACCGGGGACCTTCTTCACGTACCCGGCGAGCTCGCAGTCGTACGAAGCCGCGGAGGGGATCGCGTCGGCCGGGTCCCACACGTCCCGGTCCCCGTCCCCGTCCCCGTCGATCCCGTGCCCCGCCCAGGTCCCCGGGATGAACTGCGCGATGCCCTGCGCGGCGGCGGAGCTCTCGGCGCGGGGGTTCCACCCGCTCTCCTGGTAGAGCTGCGCGGCGAGCAGCGCCGGGTTGATCGCGGAGCACAGGTTCCCCCACTTCTGCACGAGCCCCTGATACTTGGCCGGCACAGCCCCCTTGGCCAACGCGACGGCTCCCCCACCCGCGCCCCCGACGAGCCCGGCAGCAGCGGAGTAGGTCCCCACAACGAGCAGACCCACAAAACACAAGGCCCCCCCGACCCCGACCCCTACGGCCACCCAGAATCTACGCACCCGTCAACCATCCCCCATCGGGGCACGGTTCGGGAGCGTTTTCGACGGTGTGTGCGAGTCGTACGGGGGGAGCGCGGGGGCGCTCAGGGAGCGCCGAGGGACCAGAAGTCGGAGCGGACGTTGGGGCGGGGCAACGGGTACTCCCCCTCGTAGGAGGGCCCATTCGGCGAAGCCGTCGCCTCAGCCACGTCGGACTCGTCCACACAGGGACTATCCACCTCAAAGAAGGCTTGGCCGCCCCCAAAGATGAGACTTACCCCAAATCCATCGTCTGTTTGAGCATAGATCGCCGGCGAGTCCAGATCGTTGTTGATCCCCTTGATCCTGTACCCCTGGTCTTTCCAGCCTCGCTCAACTACGCCCAAGAAGTTCCCCCGACGGTCAGCAGAAATGATCGTCATCACTGAGCGACGGCGCGTAACGTCACAGCTCCCCGTGGTCGTAGGCCCATGCGCCCATTGAACAGCCGGCTTGATACCGGAAAGCGTTGCGTCCATAATTGCGTCCGCATGCTCGGCCGCCGCCTGCATATCCATGCCAGCCTTCTCCCTGTTACCGAAACATGCAGCGAGCGTCAGCCCCAGAGACAGTGCCACCGCGCACGCCGAAAGGCGAACCTTCATCGATACTCCTCGGCCTTGAGGTCGCGCGCCTTCCCTGCCGCAACTAGCGCGATACTGTTGGCGGACGAATTATCACGGACCGGATCGAAGTACTGCCCGTGAGCATCAGTATTCAATTTTCCACCACTCAGAACCTCGGGGCCTTCGTCCACCGGGAACCTCTGTGCGCCGAACGCCTTGCTGGCCGGATCCCTTCCGAACCACAATTCGTCGCCCCCTGGGTCTGCCGCCTCACCTAGGATCTGCGCCCCCGACGGTCCTAGATTGGTCAAGCCGACAAACCCCATGACCACCTGCCGCTTCGATGGGACCTTAGTCACGATGTCGTTCTGTGCTGCTCCTACGAAAACGTGACTCTCGCCTACTCCGAGATCCTCTGCGCGGTCCACGCCGACCCCCGGGCTGCCAACCAGAACGATGTCGTCGACTCCAGGGATTCCCCCATCCTGTTGTGTAGCCGCCCCCACCGTTCGCGAGCCGTACGAGTGCCCGATGGCCGTCATGTGTGGGTTCGCGTTCTCGTTAGTGGCCGAGAGGCCACCCATGAAACCGTTGAAGGCTGAGCCGCCCTTGACCGCCCGCTCATCAAACGCCACGTCGAGACTATCAAGACCATCCGGGAACTGCGGCGCATCATATCCAAGCCAGGTAATCGCAGCGCTCGAAGGGTCGTGCTGATTCATTCCGATGGCAGTGTCTCTGGCCCGCTTAAGATCCGACTTTGCAAAATCCTCATCCAACGAGGTATTCAACCCCGGCACATACGCCGCCACATTCCGCGCCGTATCAGGATTCCCGTACGAAACAATCGCGCGCCCATTCCCCTCGTCCCCGATGCCCAGGAGGTACATCGGCGGCTGGCCGCCCGCGTCCAGTTGTCGTTGAATCTCCCGCAACCCCGCCAACCGCACCCGGGACACCTCGTCGTCCCGCCCCTCCAGCTTGCCGATCAGGAGCTGGAGGTTGTCGCGGTTCGCCGTGTCGCGGATCAGGGACGGGATGCCGTCCAGGTTGCCGATCTGGTCCGGGTACACCGCGAGGTACTCCTCGCGCTGTTCGTCCGTCAGGTGTTCCCACCACTCACGCCGCGCCGCAGGCGACGCGTCCAGCGGGATGCGGGACTCGAGGTACCCGCGCGCCGCTTCCCGGACCGCCGCCGCGTCGCCCGCCGCGTCGGTCCACGTGCGGTCCGGGACCTTCAGGCCCTCCTCCGCCCGGAGGCGGCGCAGGATGCGGGTGAAGCGCCAGTCGGTGCGGGCGGCCGCCCGCACCGCCCCCGTGATCCGGTCCGAGATGTCCCGCGCCGCCGCGGCACGCGTGTCCGGGGCGACCAGCCCCGAGGACGGCAGCAGCCCGGGCATGCCGGTCACCCGAGCCGTGCCACCGGGCAGCGGATCGCCGTCGAACAGGCCCCCGGGCCCGGGCGGATACGACACCGACCCATCCGCGTGCACGGTGAACTTCAGCGACTCCGCCTCCTCCAGCGCACGCCGCAGCACCCCCTGCTGCACCCGCATCTCGTGCGCGAGGCTGTTCAACGCCGTACGGATCAGCCCGCACTCGGTGTACACGTACTGCAGGTTCCGGCTCATCCGCCGCAGCCGCCCGACCGCCGCCTCGGCCGCCGCGCCGCGCTGGGACTCGCGCAGACCGACGAGCAACTGCTTCTCGATCCGGTCCCGCCCGGCATCCGCGCGGTTGCTCGCCCTGCCCCAGCCGTCCGCCGCGCTCTCCAGCTCGCCGCACTTGAGGTCGCGTAACTGAGTCCACGTCAGCGTGGAGGAGAGCGCGGTCACCGTTCGACCCCGTGGGTCAGCCGGGCCACGGGCGAGAACGACGACCGCACGGACTCATTCGTCTCGCCCTGCGCCCGCGCGACAGCGCGCAGGCTGCCCGCGAGCGCCCCGCACTCATGGCGGGCGGACTCGACACGGCGTACCCAGGACTCCCGCACGGCGCCCAGCTCGGCAAGGGAGTTCAGACCGGCGGACCCGGCAGCCAACCCTTCATGCGCCGTCGTCAGTTCCGCGCGTACGGGGCCGAGGTGGGCCCCCATCCCCTCCGCGCCCCCGGCAGCCCGCAGCCACGCACCACCGCTGTGCCGCAGCTCGTCCCCGGTGGCGGAACCACCACCTCCGGCAGGACCGCCCCCACCGGCGGAGCCCCCGCCCGCGGAGCCGCCACCCGCGGAGCCGCCACCCGCGAGATCGACCAGCCTCAACCGCGCACCACTCATCGTCCACCCCGTTCTTGATCACGAAGATCGTGGAGCGGCACTGTGCCAAACGCGGCAACCGCGACACGCCGGACGCACAGCGGCCGGGGAGCGGGCACCCCCGCGCTCCCCGGCCCTGCCAACGCCTCGCCCCCGACCCGGGATCACCCGATCGGTGGACCGGCGCTAACGCCCGTACGCCCTCGGGTCCTCCTCGCCGAGCCGCCGCAACGCGGCCGCCGCCCGGTCCTCCGGCGGGGTGCCGTCCTCGGGGATGCTCCAGAGGATCTGCCGCGCGTGCCCGTCATCGGCGTCGTACAAGAGGCTGATCGTCGTCTCGTCCGGGTCGCGGAACGCCGTCCCGGCCCAGTCGAGCCGGACGCCCCAGCGCGCGAGGAGGTCCGGCCGGGCCCGCAGCCCGGCAGCGATCAGCCGTGCGGCACGACGGGCCGGCCACATCCAGCTCTCGTCCCCCTCCGCACGGGCGACCTCCGCGTCGTACGCGGCGGCGTCGAAACGGAGTTCAGGCATCTCACGTTTTCCGGCTGGCGGAACGGGGCACCGCCAGCCGGACCAGACGACCTGCTCCCCCTCCCGCCGCACGGTGACATACAGCGCCCCGCAACAGCCCTCCGTGCAGTACGCCTCCGCGAGCCGCACCTCACGTGGCTCGTCCGTGGCCCGCAGGGCGCCGGGGAACAGCAGCTCCTCGGGGGAGTCGGCGGGCCCCCGCCCGAAGTGGTCCGGGACCAGCGGACGCCCGTCGACGAGGACGCGCGCCTCGACGGTCGCCGGATCACCGGGATCACGCTCATGGACCGCGATGCGCAACCGCGCACCCGGCGCCTGCGGCGCCCCCGCCGCCAGCACCTGCGCCCGCGTACGCCGCACCCACGCGACCCGCCGCCGCACGCCGGGCTCGTCGTCCGCCCCGTCCGGCACCGCACGCCACTCCGGCCGGTTCAGGACGGCCGTCAGCTCCGAGAGCACCGCCTCGCGCCGCCCGGGCCCCCAGTCGTGCAGCACGGCAGGCCCCGTACTCAGCTCCTGAACGGCGGACAGGAGAAGCGCATGGTGGTCGAGCGTGCGGGGAAGAAGCCCGGCGCCCTCCGCGAACCCTTCGTACGCGCGAGGGGCATCCGGGTAGGAGAGGATCTCGGGCTGATAGTCGCGGAGGCTGGTCATGAGGAACAGCAGCCGCCCGGCCCGGGCGGTCACCGCGGCGCCCTCGGCGGCCGGAAGCCCAGGCACGTCCGCCAGCAGCTCGGCCAGCCCGGACGCCTCCGCCACCCGCCGCGCCACCACGGGCGACAGGTCCCCCGGGAGCGCGACCAGCCGCTTCCGTACGGCGGTTCGGTCACCGGCTTCGACGGCGGCGAGCAAAGGACCGAAGGTCACGGGCCCGTTGTGGTCGCGCAGTTCGAGCAGCGCACCGGCCGGCCGGTCGAGGGCGTCGAGGGCATGGACGACAGGACGCACAAGGGTGCGCAGCCGGCCGAGGGTCCACAGATACGGCACATCCTGCGGCTCCCCCAGCTCGGTGAGCAGGGCGAGCCCGGTGCAGACGGCCAGGTAACCGGTCCCCGTACGCACGAGCGTCCGCGCCAGCGCCCGCGCCCGTTCCTCGTTCTCCACCGGAATCCCGGCGACGAGAAGACGCAGGGTGCGATGCCTGACGGGCGGGTCGAGGGCGTCGAGCCGCCGGTGCACCTCTTCCGCCGCCTCGACGGGATCGGGGGCGGCCAGCAACGGCCCGAGGAGACGGGCCAACTCATCCCTGGTCCGGGTGAAACTCCGGCTGCCCCGGTTGGACGGGACCCGGCGAGGTACGGGCGGTGCCGCGTCCGCCCGGGACCACGGCCCCTCGGGCTCGGCACGCTCGACGCGCCGTGCGCACGCGTACAGCGAGGAGGGCCGGGGAGTGAGCGCTCCGCGCTCTTCCGGGGCGCTCAACGGGCGGGGTGGTTCTCGATTCCATAGGTCATGGCGCGGAGTGTGGCAGAGCCCCGGCGCACCGCGCCAGCACTTTTCCGCCGGGCGCGGTTCACGCCCGCTCACCCCGCCCAGCCGGAAGAATGCGCCCCCATGAGCTCATCGTCCCCCTCCTCCAGCTTCTGGCACCGACCCATGGTGGCGCGCAGCGCCGACGAGCGGCACCGCGCCTCGACGATGCTGGAACTCTTCTTCGACCTCTGTTTCGTCGCCGCGGTCGCCCAGGCGGCCTCCGCGTTCGAGCACGAACTCGCGGCAGGCCGCATCGGCCACGCCGTCCTCGGCTACGCGATGGTGTTCTTCGCGATCTGGTGGGCGTGGATGAACTTCACCTGGTTCGCCTCCGCGTACGACACCGACGACGTCCCGTACCGGCTGCTGACGCTCGTACAGATCACCGGCGCGCTCGTCCTCGCGGCGGGCGCGCCCGAGGCGCTGGAGCACGAGGACTTCACCGTCATCACCTGGGGCTACGTGATCATGCGGCTCGCCATGGTCACGCAGTGGCTGCGCGCCTCCCGCTCCGACCCGGAGCGGCGCCGCACCTGCCTGGGCTACGCCGCCGGGATCTTCCTGGTGCAGATCGGCTGGGTCGTCCGGCTGGCCCTGCCCGACGACACCGGCCTGGTGACCTTCGCGGTCCTCGTCCTCGCGGAAATCGCCGTTCCCGCACTGGCGGAACGCAAGACCACCACCACCTGGCACCCGCACCACATCGCCGAACGGTACGGCCTGTTCACGCTGATCGTGCTCGGCGAGTCCATCACAGCGGCCACGGGTGCCGTACGCACCGCCCTGGACACGCACGCGGCGCTCGGCGACCTCGCCGCACTCGTCGCGGGCGGTCTCCTCACGGTGTTCGCCCTGTGGTGGCTGTACTTCGCACAGAGCGCACCCCGGCTGCTGACCAGCCTGCGTACGGCGCTGCTCTGGGGGTACGGGCACTACCTCGTCTTCGCTTCGGCGGCCGCGGTCGGCGCGGGCCTCGCCCTCAACGTCGCGCACACCGCGGGCCACGGCCACCTCTCCGACCGCACGGCGGCGGCCGTCTACACCGTCCCGGTCGCCGTGTTCATCGCCCTCGTCTGGCTGCTGCACCACCGCACCGCGGAACTTCGCCGCGCGGCCGACGTGCTCCACCCGGTGGCGGTGCTCGCGGTCCTGGCGGCCACCTTCGCCCCCTCGCCCATCCTGACCACGGGGATCATCACCGCACTGCTCATCGCGGCGACCCTGCTCCTGGCGGCACGGAACGCGGACGGCGGCACCGGACACGCGCCGTGACCTCAGCGCCCTGCCCGCACCGCCTGCCCGGGCAGGGCGATCCCCTGCGCGTGGGCGGTCTTCCCCGGCCGCAGCGTCCACGGCACCGGAGGCGTGGACGTCAGCCAGCCCTCCGCGATGAGGGTGTGCACGATGACCCCGCGCAGCTCCCGCCCGAGCTTCTTCCACCGCAAGCCCTTGCACAGCTGGCCGTATGACGGCCCGTGGCCGTGCTCCGCCCGGAACTCGACGGTGAACAGGGCCGCCTCGCGCCCGCAGTCGGGGTGGGCGGCCCGCCACGACTCGTACGCGTCGAGAGCCGCGCGGGGCGCCGGGAGCGGGGACGGCCCCGACATGAACGCCGGAGCGAGCCGCACGAACGGGAGGTGGCAGAGCGCGCACGCCTCGACCGCCTCCGCGTGCCGCCGCAGCGCGGGGCTGACGCCCGCCTTCCAGGCCGCCCAGCTCTCCGGAGTGGGCTCGGCGGCGGCCGCCGCCTCCCGGGCCGCCCGGCGTTCCTCTTCGTCCCGCGCGATCGCGGCGAGCTCCTCAGGGGTACGGAAGCGGCCCGCGAGGTGCCGTACCGACTCACCGAGCCGGTAGGTCTGCCCGGAGACCTCGGCCAGGAACCCCTTCTCCAGGAGCGCGGGCACCGCCCCGTAACAGGCGGCGGGCAGCTCGGCCGGCGCCTGCCCGACCAGCTCGTCGGAGCAGTGGGCCGCCAGGAACAGCGCGGCCAGCCGGACTCCCGACGCCCCCTTCCGCACCGGCTTGGCCAGCCTCGTGCGCATGGACCACCCCGACACGCGCGACCGCGCGTCCTTGCCGAGGCGCAGGGCGCGGTCGGGCCCCGGGGCCAGTTCCGGCACCACGATGCCGTACGGCACGTCCGGTTCCCCGCCGATGAGACCCCCGGGCACCTCCCACCCCGCCGCCGTCAGCTCGGCCAGGGCGCCCTCCGGGTCCTCCAGCCGCAACGACCGCAGGTCGGTCCCCGTGAGGTTGCCCGCCCCCGTTCGCGCGGCCCGGATGCCCACGACGACCGCGAGGAGCCGCGCGTCGACGGAGTCCAACGGCAGACCGGCCACGTACGAGAGGAGCGCACGGGCGCCCTCTCCCTGGCGCGGTGTGAGCAGGAAGGGCGGCGGCGATGCGGCGGGACCGTCCCCGGCGGAAGCGGTCGTCACGGGCGGCACGGCGGACACGACAGGCTTGGGCACATCACATCTAACGGTGATCGGACCGCTGAAGTCACGCCCGGACGCGCCTTTCCCGCACGGACACCGGGCCATGCCCGGGCCGAAGCCCTCCTTCGGGTGACGTCAGCGGGACGTCAGGCAGGCGTTAGCAGAACATGAGCGGCGCACGGGAGGCTTCCCCTGTCAGACGGTCCGGTGGGGGAGCGGTTCGCCGCAGATCCGGGCCCTGGCCGTACGAACCGAACCATCGACCGCCACACACTTCGGGGAATCCCATGCATACGCTCCGCAAGCGCAACGCCGTCCTCGGCGCCGCCGCCACCGCCGTGCTCGCCCTCGCCCTCACCGCCTGCGGCGGGGACGGCAGCGGAACGAAGTCGGCCGGCCCGGCCGACGGCTCCGCCTCGGCCAAGGCCACCGTGGCCGCGAAGGACACCGCCAAGGACGCCGCCGGCGACGCCGCCCAGGACCAGGGCAGCACGGCGGGCGACGGCGCGAAGACGGGCGGCGGCTCCACGGACGCGGTCACCTCCAGCACCGGCAAGTCCACGGGGGCCACCACGAAGACGGGCGGTTCCACGGGCGGGGCAGCCGCCGGTGACACCAGCGACGCCTACGCGTACAAGCACCCCTGCAAGAGCGGCGACCTGTCGGTGCGCGTGTACGCCCGCGAGGGTTCGGCCACGCAGCACGTGATCGAGGTCAACAACACCGGCAAGAACTCCTGCGGCCTGAGCTACTACCCGCGCGTCAGCCTGGGCGCGGCGAACGCCACGGACCACAGCGGCGACGTCGTCCCGCTGGTCCCCGGCGGCCTCGGCGGCGCACCGGCGTACCCGGTGAAGCCGAAGACCGCCGCGATCGCGGTCATCGACCTCAACCCGGGCGGCGGGAACGGCATGACCTGGGTGAACGAGATGAACGTGCTCGCCGACGGCGACCACATGGCCAACGCCGAGCAGCTGAACTTCCCGCTCGGCCCCGACGTGAAGGTCGGCGCCCCGAAGCTGGGCCTGTACGAGCGCACGGTCGCCGACGCGGTGGCCTCCATGAAGCAGGCGAACACGAAGCCCTGACCCCGGGGCCGGGACGGTGCCCTCGGACGGACCACGACGGTCTGTCCGAGGGCACCGCTACGATCCGGGCATGCCTGCCTTCCGCGATTTCAACTTCAAGCTGCTCGTCATCGAACAGCTCATGTACACCGACGAGACGCTCACCCCGGTGTTCCGCATAGCCGACCGTCTCAAGGCGAAGGGCATCGACCAGGACCCGCAGACCTACGCCTACGAGAACGACCTCGCCTACACCGTCCTGGACGAGGCCCGCGCCCACTTCGAGGCCCTTGAGATCAGCACGGAACTGCTGGCCACCGTGGAGACGCTGGTCGTCGACGGCGGCCTCGAGGTGTACCAGGAGTGCGCGCCCGTCTGGGACGGGGAGGACGACCTCTTCGACGTGGGCTCGCTCGACGACCTGGACCTGCTGCCGAACCTGCGGCTGATCGAGGGCGTGGAGAACTGCGGGATCGGCATGTCGTTCGACACGGATGTCCTCGCGAGCCGGGGCATCGCCTTCGACTGACGGCTCAGGCCGGCGACACCGTGAAGCAGAACCGTTCGCCCCGGCGGACCAGACAGGCCCGGATCTTCGCCGACGCGTCACCGGACGCGGCGGCCATCGGCGTCGACAGCGACCCCGCGCTGTCGAACCGGTCCTTGACCACCGCCTCCTGCACTGGTCCCTCCGGTACGTGGACCTGCACCAGGTCCCCCTCCCTGCCCCGGTCGATGCGGGCCCACACCGTGTCGCAGACGGCGGAGTGCCGCACCTTCACCACGGTGCCGTCGAGCCGCTGTTCGCCGAGGGTGGTGGGCGGTTCGGCGAAGGTGGAGCACTCCAGGTCCTCGGGGTCCTTCCCGTTGCACGTCATGCCGTGGCACCCGGGGGCCACGGGGGTCGTGGCCCCGGTGTCAACGGCCGGAAGGTTCTTCGGCTCGGACGACGGCCCGGCCCGGAACAGGGCCACCAGCACGCCGGTCGCGACGACAAGCGCGGCCCCGAGCCACCAGGGCCGCAGCCACCGGGAGGCGGCCCCCGGCTCCGCCTCGGCCGGTCCGGGCGCAGAGGCCCCGGCGCCCTGCGCGGGAAGTCCCTGGGCCTCGCGGACGGGCCCCGGCGTGGCCTCGCGCCCCGCCCCTCCCGTACGGCCGCTGCTCGCCCTCTCGGCCAGCTCCCACAGGGCGACCGGGCGCCTGGGGTCCGCGCCGGCCAGCAGGCAGAGCTCCTCGACAGCCTGCCGGGGAGGCAGCGTGCGCCCGTTGAGGTAGCGCTCCCACGACGACTTGCTGTACGGCGTCCGGGCGGCGAGGGCGGCCAGGCTCAGCCCCGTATCGGCACGCAACTCGCGCAGGGCGCCGCAGAGGCGTACCCATTCCGGCGGCCGTTCCCGCCCGCTCACTTGCGCAGTACCTTCCAGGTGTCGGGGCCCGCGATCCCGTCGACCGCGATCTTCGCCCCGTCCTGAAGGCGCCGCACCGCGCGGTCCGTGTTGTTCCCGAAGGCACCGTCGACCGTGCCCGCCGAGATGCCCCGGTGCTCGAGGAGGCACTGGGCCTCCACCACCGCCCAGCCCGAGGCGTCGCGCTGGAGCTGCTGGGAACGCGTACGGCTGTAGCCCGCGTACAGCAGCCCGTCCTCCGCGTCCCGCTCGACCTTGCACTCGTATGTCGTGCCGGCGTTGTAGGCGAACGTCCCGAAGTCGGGGTGTACGGGACCGGCTGCCGGGGAAGGCGCGCCGCCGGCGGAACCGGTCCGGGTGGCCCCCTCCCACGGAGCGAGGACCACGAGCCCCGCCAGCATCACCACGGCCGTCGTGACACTGGACAGCAGCATCGCGACCCACGGCACCGGCGCCCGGCGCCCGCGCGGAACGGCGGCCTCCGGCTCAACGGGCGGCGCGGACGGCCCGGGCCCCGGCAGGTCGCCGTCGTCGTCCACCTCGTCCAGGGGCGGCCCGGGGACACCGTCCGTCCGTGGCGCGGCCGCCAGTTCGCGCAGTTCCAGCAAGGGTGCCGGTTCGACCCCGCAGACCACGGCGGCGGCGCGCACGGCCTCCTCGGGCGGGACCGCCCTGCCGTTCAGGTACCGGTCCCAGGACGACTTGCCGAACCCGGTGCGGGTCGCGAGGGCCGCGATGCTGAGCCCTTTGCGGTCCTTGAGTTCGCGCAACTGCACGACGAGATCCCGCACGTGCGGGTCGAGCGCTTCCGGCAGGCCCTTCCAGCGCGCCATGGTTTCCCCCATTTGAGCGTTCGGCTCCGGCGGGCCAGCATGCCAGACCCGCGGCACGTCCCGCGACGACCCCGCGCGGCCCGCCATCCCCCCAGGTCAGAGGCGTCCCGTCCCGCGATCACCCCACCACCTCAAGGCCGCTGGCGCCGCCGCCCGCCTCGTCCGATGCTCTGTCAGGCCGGACCGGGGCCTTCGGGGGGACCCCGGTCCGGCTC
This sequence comes from Streptomyces sp. NPDC052299, assembly GCF_040679335.1. NCBI lineage: Bacteria > Bacillati > Actinomycetota > Actinomycetes > Kitasatosporales > Streptomycetaceae > Streptomyces > Streptomyces sp. NPDC052299. The sequence continues at coordinate 412,186 of NZ_JBFAUP010000004.1, forward strand.
CCTGTGCCGGCCCTGACACGCCCGCACGCCCGAACGACCCGGGGGAGGAACGATGGACGATCCGAACGTGCTCGCGGCCCAGAAATGGGTGAACGCGACCTATGCCGGCATTCCCGAGTACGAACGCTGCGCGGAGGACGGCAGCACCGGCTGGGGCACCGTACTCAGCCTCACGCAGGGCCTCCAGCACGAACTGGGGATCTCGCCCGTCGTACCGAACTTCGGCCCCGGCACCTTCGCCAAGGTGCAGAGCCGCAACCTGCGGCCGGACGCCGAGACGAACAAGAACATCATCCGGATCTACAACTACGCGCTCTGGTGCAAGGGGTACTACGGCTCGGCCACGGCCGACACCTGGGACTCGACGGCGCGGAACTCGCTCGCGGAACTCTGGACCAGCATGGGCATGCCGCCCGAGGTCCCGATCGACGCCGAGATGTGGGCGCGGGTCACCAAGGCCCTGCTGCGCATGGACCAGTTCCGCCTGGTGCCGGGCGGCGACACCCTGACCCAGGGCATCCAGCGCCGCCTCAACTCGCGCTACGTACTCGGCATGGACATCCCCGCCATGAGCCTGGTGCCCTGTGACGGCGTGTACTCACGCGACGTCCAGCAGGGCCTGATGATGGCGATCCAGTACGAGATCGGCATCCCGCCCAAGGACATCACCGGTTACTTCGGGGACGGCACCATCGCCGGCCTGATGAACCACAACGTCGAACCCGGTGACGACAGCCCGCTCGGCTACCTCTTCCAGGCCGCCTGCTACTTCAACTCACCGACGTACGACGAGGACTACGGCGAGTACCCGTACGACTTCGGCTTCACCGCGACCGAGCACGGCGAGTGGCTGCGCGCGTTCAAACGCTTCTCCCTGGTCGAGCCGGTCAACGCCACGGGCAACTACCGGACCTGGGCCCAGCTCCTCATCTCCACCGGCGACCCGACCCGCCCGGCCACCGGCTGCGACGGCATCACGGAGATCACCCCGCAGCGCGGCAAGGCCCTGTACGACGCGGGCTACCGCCTCGTGGGCCGGTACCTGGACGAGAAGCTGAAGGAGGGCGACCCGGGCTGGCTCGACAAGACGATCAAGCCGGGCGAACTCCAGGCCATCTTCGACGCCGGACTGCGGGTCTTCCCGATCTCCCAGTACTACGGGGGCGCGGCGAGCGAATTCACCTACGCGCGAGGCGAACTGGACGGCTGGAAGGCGTACCAGAAGGCCCGTGAACACGGCTTCAACCGGGGGACGTGCATCTACTTCGCGGTCGACTACGACGCCATCGGAACGGAGATCAACCAGTACATCATCCCGTACTTCAAGGGCGTCCGCACGGCTCTCTCGCAGTACGGGAACTACTACCAGTTCGGCGTGTACGGCTCGCGGAACGTGTGCGAGCAGGTGACCCGCAACACCGGTGCCCGCTGGTCGTTCGTGAGCGGCATGTCCTGGGGCTTCTCGGGGAACCTCGGCTACGCGCTCCCCCGCAACTGGTCGATCAACCAGATCCGCGAGTACGACTTCGACGGCGACGGCGTCCGGGACCTCGACCACGACGTCTGGCGGCAGTCCACGGATCCCGGCTCGAACTCGGTCAACGCCCCCGCGCGCGACCTCGACGAGCTGGTCGTCGGACTCCAGAAGCTGGAAGCGGCGGCCGACTTCTACGAGAGCGACGAGGGAATCAGCCGCAACCAGCTCATCACCCAGTTCTTCCGGTACGGGGAATACGACAGCATCGTCTGGGACGGGCTGCTCCATCCGATCGACTCCGGATGGATCAGCCATGTGAAGGCGCGGGACATCTCCGTACGCGAGTTCGACGAGCTCCGCGACCCGATCACCCAGGCCACCATCGGCACGCAGCACCTCATGGCGTCCATCGAGGGCTACCTGCGCCGCCCGGTCACCATCGACAGCACGAACCTCGCCGACATGGCCGGCTGGGGCGGCGACCTGGTGAGCTTCTACGCGGAGTGGCGCAAGAACCGGGCCGACTACCCCACCGGACACGCGTTCTGCATGGACCGGCTGGCCCGGACCGACGTCGAATCCACGTTCGGCTACGGCGACTTCATCGAGGACGCCGACGCGTTCAACATCAGTCGCCGCCTGCTCGCCGGACAACGCATGTCGCAGGCCGTGTCGGAGTACTACACACAGGTGTCGACGGGGGCCGTCAACGCGGAGGAGCGCTGGCGCAACTTCTACGCCAACCGGTTCGGCGCCGACTCCGCGAACGTCGAACGCCTGGCCAAGGGCGTCCTGCTGGGCGACGACCTGTGGCAGACCGGGGTGGACCTCGTGTTCCTGGGCCGCGAAGGGCTCGACCTCGACCAGATGCCCGCCAACATCCCCTCCTCCGAGCTGAACTCCTTCGTCCTCGGATTCCGCTGGGCACTCACCGACCGGGTCGACGCCGAAGGAGGCGCCTCATGACCATCGACCGCCGCACACTCCTGGTGGCCGCGGGAGCCACCGCCGCGCTGACCGCGTTCCCGTCGCCCGCGACGGCGGCCCCGCGCCGGACCCCGGACGCGCCGGGCCTGCGCCACTGGGACGCGGACCGCAGCGACAACGGCTGGCCCATCGGCCCCGAAGGCATCACGGAGTACGCCGTCGAGGGCTCGCCCGCCACGGTGCGCCTGCACCGGGAGGCGTCCGCGGTTCTGCTGCACGTGGCGAGGCGCTGGCACTACGAGGTGCTGCCGCTGCGCGGCACGGTGGACGTCCTCGGGTACAGCGAGGAACGCGCCGTCCCCGCCGCGTACGGGTCGAACCGGCTCTCCGGGACCGCGATCGTGCTCCCGGGCGCCGGCGACGGCCTGTGGCCGCACCAGACGGCCGTCGTCCGCGACATCCTCGCCGACTGCGAGGGCGTCGTGCGCTGGGGCGCCGATCTCGCCCCCGCCGCACCCGGGCACTTCCAGATCGACGTAAGACCGGGGACGCGCACACTGGCGCGCCTCACCACAGCCCTCCGCGAAGGACCGGCCCGCGGGGACGCCCCGCGCACGGGAGCGCCGGAGGACCCGGCGGCTCCGGCACGACGCAAGCAGGCCGGCCAACTGGCGCGAGCCCAGCGACCGGCCGGCTGAGCCCGACCCGCACACCCACACACACCGAGGAGAAGGAACATGGCAAGGACCCGCACGACCCGCACGAAGGCCGCACTCGCCACCGGCGCCATGGTGCTGGCGGCCATGGGAGGCAGCCTCCTGACCGCCACACCGGCGGCGGCGATCGGCTGGTGCAATTCGACGGTCACCGTCCGCGGCAGCTTCATCGAGTGGGCCGGCGAGGCGAAGATCCCGTCGTACGGCACCAACAAAACCTGCCAGATGAGCAAGGGCTCCCACAGCTCGGCCGTGGGTGCGCTCCAGCTGACGCTGAACAAGTGCTACGGGGAGAAGCTCTCCGTGGACAACGACTTCGGCGAGAACACCCGCCTGGCCCTCATCCGCGCCCAGAAGAGGGCAGGCACCGGCGCGGACGGCATCTACGGACCGAACACCAGGGACGCGCTCGCTTGGTACTTCAAGCCCGTCACTCCCGGCTACGACGAGTGCAGCCGCATCTGACGAGCCGTCCTGATTCCAACGGACACGTACGGGCGCGGTGCCCGCCGTTCATCGGTGGGCACCGCGCCCGTACGTGTCCGGCGTGCGCGCGGCGGGAATGATCAATCGCGTGAAAGAGGACAACAGAGACACCACAAACGGCACGGCGGGCGAGATCCTGCGCTGGAACCTGTTCATAGGCGGCCACCTCAGCGCCTGCGTACCCGTGCGCCTGGTCGAACGAACGGACACCGGGCAACTGGTGTGGATGAAATCGGGCACCCCGATGTGGCGCACCGCCCTCCCGCGCGGCGTGACCCACCTGCGCGACATCGACCCGCACGAGCGCCCGGCCGAGGGCTTCCCCGTCGTCGCGGGCCGCTGGCCGATGGGCGACGCCCTCTTCTACCAGCCCACGGGGGCGGCCCACTCGGTGCTGTGGCTCTTCGGCCGCAGACACAAGTTCCGCGGCTGGTACGTCAACCTCGAACGGCGCGTGCACCACGGGGCGGACATCGACATCGCCGACCACGAACTGGACATCAACGTCGCCCCGGACAGGACGTGGAGCTGGAAGGACGAACGGTCCTTCGCCGAGAAGACCGGCCACCCCGCGTACTGGACGGCCGAGGAAGCGCAGGCGATCCGGTCCGAAGGAACGACGGTCGCACAGCTCGCCGAGGCCGGAACCTTTCCCTTCGACGGCTCCTGGTGTGACTTTCGGCCACCGTCGCACTGGAAGACGCCGCCCCGCCCACCGATTCCACGCCACCCACTGCTGCGCCCGTCGGGCGCTCCCGCCTCACCTCACCCGCCCCGAGGTGCGTGAATCGGCCACTGCGGGACATCTCGGCCAGCCTGGCCCGATGACGATCATTGCCCGGCGTCACTCTCCGTGATACACAGAGTAACCATACGCATTTCGCCCACACACCGATTCGATCCGCAGGTCAGGGCGGTCAGACCGGTCAAATGTGCGAGATCCGGGTAAAGAGAGCCGTGAAGCCGTCGTACGAATCCAGTTTCATCAGCGAAGATAGAGAGTGACCCGTGCCATGCGGTACGGGCGGTGAACTACCCAACAGGGGCGGTGACTTACATGATCCTGGCAGCTGAAAAGGGCGACATCACCACCATCATCGGCGGAATCGCCCCGAACTGGGGCCCGTTCGGGACCCTGGGCAACGAGGCCCGCGTGATGATCGAGGTGGTGATGGCGATCGCCATCCTGCTGTGCCTCGGCATCGCGGTCTGGGGGGCGGCCAAGCAGCGGATCGGCGCGACGGCTCTGCGCGACACCTTCAGCGCGGAACAGGGCAAGGGGCTGATCGTGGCCGGGCTGACCGGTGTGTTCATCATCGGATCACTCGGCACCCTGTTCACCATTGTCTACGGGATGGCCGTCTGACCGGGCGTCACCCTTGCACCCGGGGCTCGTCCGCCCCACCCCTCCCATCCGTCCGTCGTGCCCACCGGCAGAGGTTGCGTACCCCTGATGTCGAGTCACCACACCGCGTCCGCGCGGAGAGCAGCACGGCTACCGTCGTACTACGACGTGGTTCAAGCAACGGTTGAGGGGGCGTACGCGGCATGAGTCTCGGCGACGAGGACGGCTACGGCAACGACGCGGGACGCACGAGCGACGCCTACAGCACGATCGGCGGCACCCGCCAGACCCGCACCCGCCTGCCCGACGGCCCCACCGGCGACCCCTACGGCCCCCGCCGCCCGGCCCGCAACTCCCGCTCCCTCATCACGTTCGCCGGCGTGGTGATCCTCCTCCTGGGCGCCATCGCCTTCGCCAACATGGGCGGCGACAAGGGCGACTCGAACGGCAAGTCGAACACGACGTCGGGCAACAAGGCGGACACGGCGCCCACGTCCCCCACGGGCACGAAGCCGGTAACAGGCAAGAACGGCACCATCCCCTCGGGCTTCGCCCACGACCGACAGGGGGCGGAGAGCGCGGCCTCCAACTTCGCGGTGGCCCTCGGGTCTGCCGAGATGTTCATCGACTCATCCCGCCAGGCCATCGTGCAGGCCACCCACGACCCGGCCGTTGTCGGGAAGCTGACCGCAGATCTCGATGCCGCCTATTCCCCGGACTTCCTCAAGAACGTCGGTCTGGACGAAGACGGTCATGCTCCCAGCGGCTTGACGTTCGTCTCCCGCACGGTCCCGGTGGGAACAAAGGTGGTCGAGCACACCACGGACTCGGCCACGGTCGAGGTCTGGTGCACCGGCCTCGTCGGAATGGCCGGTGAGGGGTCCACAAAGCCTGTGACCGAGACCTGGTTCACGATCTCGGAGAAGCTCAAGTGGATCGGCAACGACTGGAAGATCGAGTCGTCGAGTCAGGCAGAAGGGCCAACTCCCGTCAGCGGTGACAACCGGGCCTCCTCCGCCGACGAAATCGCCGGCGCGGTAGAGGGATACGGAGGATTCGTCTATGCCCGCTAGCCGTCGCCGGAGCATGCGCTCCCTGACCACCACACTGGGCGTCCTTCCCGCAATTGTCCTGCTCGCCTCGCGGGCCGCCGCGGCACCATCGCCGTCCCCGTCGCCCACTAAAGAGGGCAACGACGCGTGCGACCTCATCGTGGGGCTCGCCAAGGACTACTGCGAAGGCGGAAGCGCCAGTTCACCCAAGTCCACCCCGCCCGCCAGCACCGACCCCGCGCTCGACCCGCTCACCTCGCTCGGGCGCGGCTGCGCCGACGCCGCCGCGTGGATCGTCGGCAAGCTCAGCGACGCGGTCAAGGAGACCGCCAACGTCGACTTCACCAACACCCGCTTCCTCCAGCAGTACGCCATCGTCTTCGCCGCCTCCACCGTCCTCACGCTCGTCCTCTGGCTCCTCGCCGTGGCCAAGCGCGCCATCCGCGGCGTCCCCCTCACCACCGCCATCTCCGAGGCCATCGGCTTCCTCTGGCTCACCGTCCTCGCCTCCGCCTTCACCCCTCTCATCCTCTACACCATCGTCTCCGCCACCGACGGCGTCACCGAAGTCATCGCCTCCTCGTCCGGCGGCCAGACCGACGTCTTCTTCGGCTCCTTCGCCCAGGCCCTCAAGAAGGACTCCGACATCGGCGGCGGCCCGATCATGCTGATCGTCGTCTCCCTCGTCTCCATCCTCGCCGCCGGCATCCTCTGGCTCGAACTCGTCATCCGCGCCGCCCTGCTCTACGTCGGCGCCCTGCTGGGAACCGCCGTCTACGCCGGACTCGTCGACAAGAACATGTGGGGACACGTACGCCGCTGGGCAGGCATCATGATCGCGGTGATCATGGTCAAACCCGTCATCGTCGTCGTCCTCGGCCTCGCCGGCGCACTCTCCTCCGACGACGGCCCCGACGCCTTCTCCGCCGTCGTCTCCGGCCTCGCCATCATCCTGCTGGCCATCTTCGCCTCCGCCATGATCTACCGCTTCGTCCCCGGCTTCGGCGACGAGATCCAGGGCGCCCGTACCAACCGCAAACAGGCCACCGACGGCTCCCAGGCCGCCGCCATGATCAGCTCCCCCGCCGCCCTCGTCTCCCAGGGCATCAAGACCCACAGCAGCCGCGGCGGCCAGAACGGCGGCGACACCAGCAGCGGCGGTGGCCGCCCCGCCAACCCGGTCAGCGGCGGAGTCGCCGCCCACAGCTCCCGCAACCCCGGCACCCCCTCCGCCGCACCCTCACCCCGCAGCGGCTCCGCCCCGACCGCCGGCACCCCCCACAGCAGCCGCGGCACCCGCGGCGGACCAGGCAGCACAGGTAACAACCGCACAGGAGGTGGCGGGCGTTGAGCACACAGTCCCATCCCATCGCGCCCCGCCGTACGTATCTCATCGGCCGCGCCCGGCCGAACGCGATCGTCGGCAAGAACCGCGAGACGGGCGAAATCGCCCTGATCATCGCCGGCGCGTTCCTCGGCATGATGAGCGGCCTGCTCATCCCCTTCCTCTCCCTGCGCATCGTGCTGCTCACCGGCTTCCCGCTGCTCGCCATCGCCATGGTCTACGTCCCGTACCGGCACCGGACCTTCTACAAGTGGTTCGAGATCAACCGCAGCTACAAGCGCTCCCTCCGCCGCGGCACCACCTACCGCTCCAGCGCCATGGAAGCCGGCACCCGCGCCGACGGCCGCGAGATCGAGATCGGCCCGCCCCCCGGCATCGGCCGCATCAACTGGCTCTCCGCCCCCTTCGGCCCCGACGAGATCGCCGTCCTCCTCCACGCCGACCGGCGCACCGTCACCGCCGCCATCGAGATCGAGGGCCCGGGCGTCGGCCTGCGCGACAGCGAGGACCAGGAAGCCCTCGTCGACCGCTTCGGCACCCTCCTCAAGCACGTCGCCAACGGAGACGGCTTCGTCACCCGCCTCCAGATGCTCGCCCGCACCCTCCCCGCCGACCCCGACGCCCACGCCAAGGACGTCGCCCAGCGCGGCGACAAGGCGTCCCCCCGCTGGCTCCAGGACTCCTACGACCAGCTCCAGTCCATGGTCTCCACCTCCAGCGAACAGCACCGCGCCTACCTCGTGGCCTGCATGCACTTCAACCGCGAGCTCGCCGCCGAGGCCAACGCCATGGCCCGCGCCGCCCGCCCGCACTCCGGACGCAAGCTCGACCGCGACGCCGGCCTCGCCGTCGTCATGGCCCGCGAGCTCACCGACATCTGCGCCCGCCTCGCCGAAGCCGACATCCGGGTCCGCCAGCCCCTCGGCCAGAGCCGGCTGGCCTCCCTCGTCCACTCCATGTACGACCCCGACCACCCCATCGACCACATCCAGGCCATGACGAAGCGCAACGCCTGGCCCGCCGAGCTCGACGCCGTCGAGCCGACCTACCTCCAGGCCAAGACCCGCGAATCGTCCACCCGCGCCCCCTGGTGCCACTCCACGGCCTGGGTGAAGGAATGGCCCATGACCCCCGTCGGGGTCAACTTCCTGGCCCCCCTCCTCGTCCACACCCCCGACGTCATCCGCACCGTCGCGGTCTGCATGGACCTCGAACCCACCGAGATCGCCATCGAGCGCATGCTCACCGAGAAGACCAACGACGACGCCGAGGCCAGCCGCCAGGCCAAGATGAACCGCACCGTCGACCCCCGCGACATCGCCGCCCACGGCCGCCTCGACCAACGGGGTGAAGACCTCGCCAGCGGCGCCGCCGGCGTCAACCTCGTGGGGTACATCACCGTGTCGTCCCGCTCCCCCGAAGCCCTCGCCCGCGACAAGCGCACCATCCGCGCCTCGGCCGGAAAGTCGTACCTCAAGCTCGAATGGTGCGACCGCGAGCACCACCGCGCCTTCGTCAACACCCTGCCGTTCGCCACCGGCATCCGCCGCTAGCCACCAGTCCGCGACACCGAGAGGGAGGTCAGTCACGCCATGCGAGATCCGCTGTCCGCGTTGTCGGACGCCTTTACCGCCTTCCTCTTCGGGAAGGTGGAGACCACCCGGCTGCCCGTCCGCACCTCGACCGGCCAGGCCCAGGCCGTCTACCTGCCGACCGCCGCCCCCGGCCTCGGCGACTCCGGCGTGATCATCGGCCGCGAGGTGTACTCCGGCAAGGGCTACATCTACGACCCCTTCCAGCTCTACGGACAGCAGCTCCCCGCCCCGCACTGGCTGGTCCTCGGCGAGTCCGGGAACGGCAAGTCCGCGCTGGAGAAGACGTACGTGCTCCGCCAGCTCCGCTTCCGCGACCGCCAGGTCGTCGTCCTCGACGCCCAGGGCGAGGACGGCGTCGGCGAGTGGAACCTCATCGCCCAGGAGCTCGGCCTCACCCCCATCCGCCTCGACCCCACCTCCGCGCTCAACGGCGGCATCCGGCTCAACCCGCTCGACCCCGCCATCACCACCACCGGCCAGCTCGCCCTGCTGCGCACCATCATCGAAGTCGCGATGGGCCACGGCCTGGACGAACGCTCCGGCTTCGCCCTCAAGGTCGCCCACGCCTACGTCAACGCCACGACGACCGACCGCCAGCCCGTCCTCACGGACATCGTCGAGCAGCTGCGCCACCCCGAACCGGAATCCGCCCAGGCGATGAACGTCGACATAGACGACGTACGCGCCTGGGGCCTGGACGTCGCCCTCGTACTCGACCGGCTGGTCGACGGCGACCTGCGCGGCATGTTCGACGGCCCGACGTCCTTCGGCATCGACCTGGACGCCCCCCTGATCGTCTTCGACCTCTCACACATCGACCGCAACTCCATCGCCATGCCCATCCTGATGGCGATCGTCGGCGTCTGGCTCGAACACACCTGGATCAGGCCCGACCGCAAGAAGCGCATCTTCCTGGTCGAAGAGGCATGGCACATCATCAACTCGCCCTTCGTCGCCCAGCTCTTCCAGCGCCTGCTGAAGTTCGGCCGCCGCCTCGGCCTCTCCTTCGTCGCCGTCGTCCACCACCTCAGCGACGTGGTCGACGGCGCCGCCGCCCGCGAGGCCGCCGCCATCCTCAAAATGGCCTCCACCCGCACGATCTACGCCCAGAAGGCCGACGAGGCCAGAGCCACCGGCCGGGTCCTCGGCCTGCCCCGCTGGGCCGTCGAAATCATCCCCACCCTCACCCCGGGCATCGCGGTCTGGGACGTGAACGGCAACGTACAGGTCGTCAAACACCTGATCACCGAGGCCGAACGCCCCCTGGTCTTCACCGACCGCGCCATGACCGAGTCGTCCGCGAGCGACCTGCTCCCGGACGACGTAAGAGCCGCCGACCTCGAAGCGGAGGAACGCGCGGCCAGGATCGAGAACCAGCAGCGACTGAACGAGTCGTCCGAGTCAACGGTGGCATGACATGGCAGGGAGCGACGGGGGACGGTCCGGCGACGGCAAGGGGGGCGGCATCCCCGACGGCCTGCTCGTCGGACTGCTGGCCTTCCTTCTCGGACTCACGCTGCTGGCCTGGGCGGCCACCGGACTCGCCGGCCTCCTCGCCCACGGCGCCTGGCCCGACGGCGTCACGCCGACGGAGACACCCCTGGCCCTCCGGCGCCTGCTGGAGGCCCCGCACGACCTGCCCGCTGCCTGGCCCGGCACCCCGCCCGGCCAGCTCTCCGGTTACGGGCTGTTCTGGGGCCTGCTCATCGGCGAACTGATGGTGCTCGTGGTGCTGACGGTGTTCGTGATGGGCGTCATCACCCGCTGGCGCGCCGTGCGGGCCCGCCGCCGCGCCGAACGCGCGGAGCGACTGGCCCTCCTCGAACAGGCACACCGCGAGGAGCGCGCACGGCGCAAGCTCGCACAGGGCAAGGCCCGGAAGCCCGGCCGGTGGAGCAAGCAGCGGGACCACGCGTACGAGTCGGCGCTCCCCGAGCCGGAACCGGCCCCCGAGCCCACCGCCCCCGACGCCCTGCGCAAGACCGCCCCAGTCCCCGCGCCGGCCACCCCCGTTCCCGCCGAACACCGCACCGAAACCGCACCGCAGACCACGGCCCTTCCCGCCGAAGCCGCCCCCGAAGCACCCACCACCCGAAATCCACGGCGCACACCGCAGGACACCACGGACCCCACGGACACCGCCCACGCCGGAACGGCACCCACCGCCCCGCTCCCCGCGACCGTCCCCTCCCCCCGCACCCCCCTCGTCCTCTACGGCCCCGCCACCACCCGCCGGGCCACCGCCGTCCAGGCCATCCGCGAGGCCGACGGCCCGGTGCTCGTCGTGACCTCCGACCCCACCCTCTGGGCCGAGACCAAGGACGCCCGCGCCAAGCTCGGCCCCGTCCTCGTCTACGACCCCGGCCACCTCTGCGACACCCCGGCCCGGCTGCACTGGGCACCCACCACCGGCTGTGCACAGGCCGACCGGGCCGCGGCCCGCGCGGGCGCGCTGCTCGCCCCCGTCCGCCCACAGGCCCGCGTCGACTCGGCGACGGCCGACATCGCGGAAACCCTCCTCCGCTGCTGGCTGCACGCCGCCGCCATCGACGACCGCCCCTTCCGCCAGGTCCACCGCTGGGCCCTCGGCGGCAACGCCCACGAACCGGTCCGCCTGCTGCGCACCCACCCGAAGGCCGCCCCCGGGCTCGCCGGACTCCTGGAGTCCGCGCTCACCGGCCACCCCGAACGCCGCGAGATGGCCCAGGAACTGACGGTGCGCGCGTTCGGCGCCCTCTCCTCCGTCCACGTGCGCGACGCCTGCACACCAAATCGAGCAGATGCGCTCGCACTGGATTCCTTCGCGGACGAAGGGGGCAGCCTCTATGTGGTGGGCGAAGCCATCGAGACCCCACGATCCGGTCCAGGGACGATGCCCCTGCTCACCGCGCTCGCCGCAGACGTGGTCGAGCACGGCCGCCGCATGGCCGCACGGTCATCCGACGGCCGGCTCGACCCACCAATGACCCTCGTCCTCGACGACGTCGCGGCCGTCGCCCCACTCCCCCGCCTGCCCGAACTGCTGAGATCCGGCCAGACCCAGGGCCTGTCCACCATCGCCCTGCTCCGTTCCCCGGAACAGGCACGCTCGCACTGGACGCAACAGCTCCGGACACCCAGCAGCCTCTGAACAGCGGGCACGGCCTCAGGGCCGCGTCACCGCGTACTCCAGCTCACGCGCCGTCGGGTCCCCGGGCATCGCCACCGTCTCCCCCGTCGGCACGAACCCGAACCGGCGGTAGAACGCCTCGGCGCGCGGATTGTTCTCGTGCACATACAGCCGTACGCGCTCCAGCCGCGGCGCCTGCAGCGACCACGCCCAGTCCACAGCCGCCCGGAACAGCGCGTCCGCGACCCCCGCGCCCCGCGCCTCCGGCCGCACGAACACGCCGACCAGGTGGCCCTGGTTCACCGACGCCGCCTCACCGAACCGCGCCTCGATGTCCGGCCCCTCCACGAGCACCGTCACCGAACCCGCCCAGCCACCGTCGGGGTCCTCCGCGACGAACTGCCGCACCTCGCCCGCACCGTCCTCGGAGGCGTCCACCGTCCGCTCCCGCCACGCTTCGTCGGACCGCTTCAGCCCCTGCTCGTACGTCTCCAGGAACGCCACGGGCGCGGCCGGGTCCTGCAAGGCGGCCAGCCGGAGATCCTTCACCGACCGCCACTCGTCGGCGCGCACCGGCCGTATCACGTAGTCCATGCCCCGATCCTGACCCGCGCTCCCGAGACCGCGCAAACGGATTCGCCCCCTCCACCGGCTGTCGTACCCCGGTACTACGCGCCCTCGCACCTCCCGCCTCCGGTCCGACGACCGGCCCGCGCCCGCTCCGTAGCGTCGACCGCATGATCAGGGCACACGCACTCACCAAACGCTACGGGGACACCACCGTCGTCCACGACCTCGACTTCACCGTCCACCCGGGCACGGTCACCGGCTTCCTCGGCCCCAACGGCGCCGGCAAGTCCACCACCATGCGCATGCTGCTCGGCCTGGACGCACCCACCCGGGGCCGCGCCACGATCGGCGGCCGCGCGTACACCTCCCACAGCGCTCCCCTCACCGAGGTCGGTGCCCTGCTCGAGGCGCGCTCCGTCCACCCCGGCCGCACCGCCTTCCACCACCTGATGGCGCTCGCCCACACCCACGGCATCCCACGCACCCATGTGGACCACGTACTGGACCTGGCCGGCCTCACCGCCGTCGCCGGGAAACGGGTCAAGGGCTTCTCGCTCGGCATGGGCCAGCGTCTGGGCATCGCCGCCGCCCTCCTCGGAGACCCCGCCACCGTGATCCTGGACGAGCCCGTCAACGGCCTGGATCCCGAGGGCGTCCTCTGGATCCGCACCCTCCTCCGCGACCTCGCCGCACAGGGCCGCACGGTCCTGGTCTCGTCGCACCTGATGAGCGAAATGGCCCTCACCGCCGACCGCCTGGTCGTCATCGGCCGCGGCCGCCTCCTCGCCGACACCACCGTCACCGAGTTCACCGCCACGGCGGGCGGAAGCTCCGTCTCCGTCCGCACCCCCCGGGCCATCGACCTGCGTGACCTGCTGCGGGGCCCCGGCGTCGAGATCACCACCACACCCGGCTCCGACCGGCTGGACGTACGCGGGACGGACGCCGAACACATCGGCCGCACCGCCGCCGCCCATGCCATCCCCCTCTACGAACTGACCCCGCGCACCGCATCCCTGGAGCAGGCGTTCATGGACCTCACCCAGGAGTCCGTCGACTACCGGACCAGCGCCGCCGAACCGACCGGAGCCCCCGCATGACCACCACGGCCCTTCCCCACGCCTACCGCGTCACCCCCGCCCGGGTGCTGCGCTCCGAATGGCACAAGCTGCGCACCCTGCGCTCCAGCTGGATCACCCTGGGCCTGGCCGCCGCCTTCGTCCTCGGCGTCGGTGTCCTCATGGGCACCACCTACACCTCCGACGGCGGCGACTCGGACATCGACACCGTCATCCTCGTCCTCTACGGATCGCTCCTCGCGTCGCTCTGCACGGTGGTCCTCGGCATCCTCGTCACAGCGGGCGAGTACTCCTCGGGCCTGATCCGCGCCTCGCTGACCGCCGTCCCGCGCCGCCTCCCGGTGCTGTGGGCGAAGGCCGCCGTCTTCACGGTCACCGTGTTCGCCGCCATGTTCGCGACCGCGCTGCTCACCTTCGTCGTCGCCCAGCTCTTCCTGCACGACACGGACCAGGCCGCCTCCCTCACCGATCCGGGCATACTGCGCGCCGTAGCGGGGAACGCCGCCGGGACCACCCTCCTCGGCCTCATCGCCCTGGGCCTCGGCGCGCTCCTGCGCTCGGTCCCCGGAGCGATCGGCGCGTTCATCGGCGGTGTGATGATCCTCCCCGAGGTGCTGACCATGCTCCCGTACGACGCGGTGGAGACCGCCGTCCGCTACTTCCCCACCCAGGCCGCGGGCGTCCTCGGCTCCGCCACCCCGCTCCCGGACGCCGCGTCCCCGGGCCCGGCCCTGCTCGCCCTCGCCCTGTGGGCCTCGGCCACACTGGTCGCGGCGGCCGTACTCCTGCGGCGCCGCGACGCATGAGCCGTACGCGGCCGGGTACGGGGGAGGCACCGATGGCGGACACCACCGACGAGCCGAGGGCACCGGCTCCTCCGTCCGCCCCCACCCCGCTCACGGGGCACATACAGCGACTGTTCCAGCGCATCCGCGCATTCGACCGCCACCGGCCGTCGGTCTGGAACGGCGTCCTGACTACGTTCTGGGTCCTCTTCGCCGTCCTCGACGTCTCCTCGGGCGGCTGGCGCACGGTCGCCGTCGACCCGCACGTGCCGGAGCCGCTGGTGTTCGCCATGAGCGTGGCCTTCTCCGCCCCGCTGCTGTGGCGCCGCACCCACCCGCTGGCCGTGCTCGCCTTCATGGCCCCGTTCTCACTGGCCAACGTGTGGACGGGCGCGGTCATCCAGGCGTCGCTGCTCCAGGAGATCGTGGTCTTCAACATCGCGGTGCGCCTCCCGATGCGGACCCTCGCCTGGTCGGGTGCCCTGGTCGCGGCACCACTGGTGATCGCGTCGGGCCGGTTCCCGGAGGTCTGGAGCCGCCTCGTGCTCCCGCACGTCTGGATGTTCGCGATCGCCGCCCTGGCCGGAATCCTGGTGCGTACGCGCAAGGAGTACACCGAGGCCCTTCTCGACCGGGCCGACCGCCTGGAACGCGAACGCGACCAGCAGGCCCGGCTGGCCGCGGCCGCCGAACGGACCCGGATCGCCCGGGAGATGCACGACATCATCGGCCACAACCTCTCCGTCATCACGGGCCTGGCCGACGGCGGCTCGTACGCGGCGGCCCGCAGCCCGGAGCGCGCGGCCCAGGCGCTGGAAGCCATCGGCACCACGAGCCGCCAGGCCCTCGCCGAACTCCGGCGCCTCCTGGGCGTGCTGCGCGACCAGCCGGAGACCGCTGACCGCACCCCGCAGCCCACCCTGGACGACATCGACGCGCTCCTGGAGGGCGTACGCGGGGCAGGCCTGCCGGTACGTCTTGCTGTACGGGGTACGCCTCCGGCCCATCCGCCCACTCCCGGGCGCCAGCTGACGGTCTACCGGGTGGTGCAGGAGTCCCTGACGAACACGCTGAAGCACGCGGGCACCGCACCTTCGCTCAGGGCCGAGGTCACTCTCACCTACCGGCCGGACGCGCTGGAAGCCGTCGTCACGGACAATGGCACCGCGCCTCCGGGCGAGCGGACTTCCGCAGGCACCGGACAGGGCATCACCGGGATGCGCGCACGCGCTTCCCTGTACGACGGCACACTCCAAGCCGGCCCGTCCGCCGAAGGCGGCTGGCGGGTTCGGCTCCGGCTTCCCCTGGAGGACTCCCCCTCGTGACGACCGTGCTCATCGCGGACGACCAGCCGATGCAACGCTTCGGCTTCCGCATGCTGTTGGAGAGCCAGGACGACATGACGGTCGTCGGCGAGGCCGCCAACGGCCACGAAGCGCTCCAGCTCGTCGCCCGGCACCAGCCGGACGTGGCACTGATGGACATCCGCATGCCGCTCCTGGACGGCATAGAGGCGACGCGACGCATCATCAGGGCCGGCTCCCGCACCCGCGTCCTGATCGTCACGACATTCGACCTGGACCGGTACGCGTACGACGGTCTCCGCGCCGGCGCCAGCGGCTTCCTGATCAAGGACGCGTTGCCGGAGGAAATGCTGTCCGGCATCCGGGCCGTGGCCCTCGGCGACGCGGTGGTCGCCCCGAGCCTGACCCGCCGTCTCCTGGACGCGTACGTACAGCACTTGCCGGCCGCCCCGGGCGAGCCGGCCACCCAGGATCCGCGTATCGCCGGACTCACCGGCCGGGAACGGGAGATCCTTACGGTGATCGGCCAGGGATGGACCAATAGCGAGATCTCCGAACGCCTTCACCTCGCGGAGTCAACGGTGAAAACCCACGTCTCCCGCATTCTCGCCAAGACGGGAGCCAGGGACCGCGTCCAAGCGGTGATCCTGGCGTACGACACCCGCCTGGTTTCCCCGGGCTGAAACGCAGAAAAGCCCCGTGCCATCGGCACGGGGCTTCCCCACAATGATTGTTCGGCGGCGTCCTACTCTCCCACAGGGTCCCCCCTGCAGTACCATCGGCGCTGAAAGGCTTAGCTTCCGGGTTCGGAATGTAACCGGGCGTTTCCCTAACGCAATGACCACCGAAACACTATGAAATTAAGAACACCGGATGAAAACACGGCCGTTCGTTATTTCAGAACTAACACAGTGGACGCGAGCAACTGAGGACAAGCCCTCGGCCTATTAGTACCAGTCAGCTCCACCCGTTACCGGGCTTCCACATCTGGCCTATCAAC